>JAFEAQ010000006.1:0-300000 GCA_018266295.1 Bdellovibrionales bacterium
AGAGGTTTTGCCCTAAGCGCTAATGAGTTTTTTTCTCGGCCGCGATTTCCTCAAGGACCTGATCATAAACGAGCTTTAAACCATTGCGGTCGCGCACCGTGAGGATCGGCCAGTAAACTGATTTATTGACCAGATAAGCGACCTCTTTTTTGCTTTGATATTGCAGCTCTTTATCGTCACCCGTGAGGTTAAGAGGCGAAAGATACTTCTTTTCTTCAACAATGACCTTCTCTTGAAAGTTTCTACTGATCAGAAAATTCAGCCACTCCATGGCGACAGCTTTAATCAAGGGATTCCGCTCTGCATTTCGAGTGACAGCGGCATAGTCCGTCCAAAAACTAACGCCCTCATCCAGCAAAGCTAACTTCCATTTCTTAGCGCTGTCTTTGGCCACCGAATGGGACATTCCCCAACCGAGAGTCAGCACCGATTTCTTAAGATCTTCATCCTTGGGCGCACCCGACCAGTAATTTGCATTCGCCAGCAAGTACTTCAATTTTGTTTTGAATTTAGGAGTATTGATCAGATTGATATCGTGGATTTGAGCGCCTTTATATCCGAGCGCTAAGGCGGTCGTATAAATATTAGCCTCGTAGTAGTCCTTCGAAAGCGAATAGCGCCCTTTGTATTTCTTGTCCCACAAAACGTTCCAAGATGTCGGTGGCTTTGCGAAGTGATCCTTATCATAAAGCAGACTATAGCCGCCGGCAGCCATGGGCACGCCGTACAGCTTGCCCTCTTTGGTCACGAAATCGTTGTTGATAAATAACGGCAAAACATCTTTCAGATTCTTAACAATGGTTCTATCGACAGGAATGATCAGGCCGTGATTAATGAACTGAGTCCGCTCATCTTTCATAAAGTTGTGCGACGGAGAAATGATATCCGAAACCCCTGAACGGACACGGTCATAGAACTCATCAGGGCTGAGCGCGCGCAGAACCGTCACATCGATATTCTTATTATACTTCTCTTTGATCAGTGCCTTGAATTCTTTGATCGCGAATGGCGGAGCGTAAGAAGTCCACACATCCAAAGCAAGAACCTCGTCATAGTGACAGGTAAGTTCGTTCTTTTGCGGCTCCATGGATTTTGCCAAGGGAGTTGCCAGCATCATAGCCAGCAAACAGGTTAAAACAGAATGTCTCTTCGGCAAATTGAGCATGCGCTAACATATATGCTTCTCGTGCTCCGAGATACAGATTTTAGAGATCAAACAGCATTTTTTGACTGATCCCACCTAAAATTTGCAGCTAAGATTCAAACCACTCGCGCGCAGGTTTTGTCATGAAGATCAGATAGAGCGCGTAGCCTTCAGTCGCGATCTGAGCGAGATCAAGAATGGCTAAAATTTTCGCACCATGGACGTCAGTAAAGAAAGCCTTGATAACGCTCGGCAGACCGAACACCAGAAACACCGCCAGGAGATAGCGGGCCCAGTAGATGCGCATCCGCATAAAGACGATGGTCACCGCGAGCGCGAACAGCGAAATCACCAGATTTGAAATTCGCAAAGTCATATCGCCGACCACAGTGAGTTCGTTCGGCAAGAGCCAAATGTCGAGCACTCCCCTTAAGAGAATCACTCCAAGAGTCACGATCAAAAATAACAAAGCCTTTTTAACTTCTATCGGGGCGGTTTCGCTAAAATCGCTCATAAGCATTAAGCGTAAACATGTGGAACAGAGCTGTCCAGTTTTTCGAAATGGACAAATAAAAAAAGGACAACAAAATGTTGTCCCTTTCGATAGAGCACTCAATAACTAAATAAGACTATTTCTTCTTCGCCTTCTTCGGCAAGCAGTGCAGACTGTAGTCCGCCGAACGAACACAAGTGCCCTTCACTTCTGTTTTGTCCAAAGTATAGCTGCAAGCATCTCTCGCACCTTTACCTTCGCAAGCTTGCAAATCAGATTGCGCGGTGTCTGTAGCCGGAGCTGGAGCAGGTGCCACTGCGGGCTCTGCTGCTGCCGGAGTTGGCTCTGAAGTCGCCTCTTTCGGTTGTGAACTGCAACCTGCGCCCAAAAGAGCAACAGCCATCGCAAAAGACAAGATTTGGATTTTCATAGCTTCCTCCCTGAAATGTTAGTTCTTTATAATTATTAGGCCAGGCTTTCGACCCGTTGGCAATGCACCTTGTTCAAATTCCTTTGCAGCAGCGTCTACTTCCTGCGCAGAAACTTATAGATCGAGCACACAAGCAATAATCCCGATGACACCAGCAGGGCCTCTTTCGTGGTTGTGAGTTTCGCCAAAGTCCCCCAGGTCACACTTCCCAGAGACATGCCAAAATAGAAAACTGACAAAAACACCCCAAGCATCGTGGCCTTTAAGTGCGAAGCCGTGACGATCTGCCGCGAACTCATATTCATCAATGTCGCAAGAACAATCCAGCCAATCCCTCCAAGCATCATGGCAAAACACGCCATCAGATACCCGTCGGCCAGTGCAAGGACACACTCCCCGGCGGCAAAGACCAAATAGGCAAAACTCAGCGATGCCAGTTGCGCTGCGGATTCATCACGTGCTTTGAAAACACCGCACTCAAGAACGCGCCAAAACCCAAACAGCCCAGCAAAGAGCCATAATGTAAAGATTCAAGATGCAACTCTAAACGCCCGCGAACAGGATACAAAGCCCAAAGTGCTGAAGCCGAAAAACTCACTGCGAGGATCTCAAGCCACAGAGTCAGATTGTGATAAGAGAAAATAATCTTGAAGTCTTTCGCAGAGGCGCGCTGCAAATATTCAGCAGCCTTGACAGGCTCACCCGCCGCCTTTTTACCAATCGGCCAGCGCCAGTAGTAGATAATCAAACCCAAGAAAGAAACCGCATTTACGAAAAAGGCCTGGCTTGCCCCCGCAAACCCCAATATGAAGCCACCCAGAGCTGGACCCAACACACGGGTGATATTGAGTCCCATGTAGTAAATCAAAACGGCATTCTGCTGCTCCTCGACGGGAACAAGTTCCGATAGCACGGTTTGATAGGCCGGACCATTCAGGGCGACACCGATCCCCATCGAAAAACAGAGAACAAGAATTGTAATTTCTGAAAGTGTTCCTTGAGCTGCCTGGATTCCCAGCACGGTCGCTGAAATCAACATCACCGCCTGAGCCAGCAGCAAGATCTTGCGGCGATCACCGCTATCCGCCCAAAACCCCGCAGGAATGGACAGCAATACGACCGGCAAACTATTTGAAAAAGAGAGGAGCGAAACTGTTAAAGGAGAACTTGAGATATGGGTCATAAGCCAGCTCGCAGCCACGTCTTGCACCCAAGTTCCTAAATTTGAAAGAAACGCGCAGAACCAAAAAATCCGGTAAGAACCGTATCGAAAGGGAGACCAAACCGAAGCAGCCATATCCCCCTCCATTCTCTATTTTCCAGATCTACTTTCTAGTAAGAGGGGCCCCACTTCAAAGCGATGAATACGATGATCAAAACTGGGATCGCCGCATAGATCAAAAATGGCATCATTTCTTTTGCGATTCTTTTTTCTTCTTCAGCTTGTTTTAAATCTGTGTGTTTTACTTCGTGTGCCATATTCTGTAGCCCTCTTTTTAAGCAATTACGGCTATTTTATGTGAAAGTCTTGCGAAGCGCAAGAACCATGGTTAAGGTTCCTGAGTCCTGAGGGGGATTCATGTCGGAATATAATCATACACGTGGGTGGATTGAAGTGATTGTTGGCTCGATGTTCAGCGGCAAAACGGAGGAATTGATCCGTCGTTTGCGTCGCGCGGAGTTTGCTCGCCAGCCGATTCAAGTCTTTAAACCAGTCATCGATGACCGCTACAGCATGACGGACGTGACCTCTCACAATAAGACTTCTATCAATTCAACGCCGATTAAATCGGCAGATGATATTTGGGACCTGCTCAAGCCCGAAACAAAGGTTGTCGGGATTGATGAGGGCCAATTTTTTGATGAGGGTCTTGTGCAGGTGACCCAGGATTTGGCCAACCGTGGTCTTCGCGTCATTATCGCGGGTCTTGATACGGATTGGCAGGCAAAACCCTTTGGTCCCATGCCAACTTTGATGGCGGTTGCTGAAAACGTCAGCAAGCAGCATGCAGTTTGCGTCGTGTGCGGCAACAACGCAAGTCGCACGCAACGCACAGCCGGTGGCGACGGCCAAGTTCAAGTTGGCGCCCACGATGCCTACGAAGCTCGTTGCCGTGAACACTTCAAACCTGAAGTCGATAAACCTTTTACTTTTTTAATGAAGAATACTCCTCAGTCGTTCGTGCCGTAAAGAACACCGAACTGCACGCCCACGCTTTTACAGAGACCTTGATTCGGAAACTCTACGACAAGATCATAAAGCTTCTCTAAGCCGACTTGAATACGGTCCCCCGGCTTCAGAACCACATAACCATTGTGATCATCTTCGAGCGCAAACACCGGATCTTCAGTGACACTGCTGTCACAGTCGGCGGTATTATGAGCTACATTGTCCAGCGTCACCCAGCCGTTAAATTGAATCGGAAAGGGAAAAGTTTTTTGCACTCGCAAGTATTTCTCGGTGCCCTTTTCTTGGTTCAGCGCATTGAGCTGCCACGTTTGCGTAAAGTGCGTGAGCTTCAAATTCTCCGTTTTAAGAATCAGAGTGTCCTTATCCGGAACGGGCTTATGGCGCTTCCCGAGGCGAGGCGTGGGCCCCGAATCAAAACCGTTCTTAGAACTGCCACAGGCCACAAGACCGAACACACAACAAATCAATGCAAACTTCTGTCTTATTGTCATAGCCCCCTCCAACGCGTTGCCAGTATGCCAGAATTTTAAACACCGAAGAAATGAAGTAACCTTCCTTTCTTCGTCACATGACATAAAAAAACCCTTGCGCTAGGCCACGCGCGGGTCTTGAATGAGGTTATGAAAATCAGCGTCTATTCCCAGCGGGACAATGCCAGTGTTCACGAACTCGACGGACATGTTTTTTCAAAGCAAGAGCGAACCAAAAGATCTTTGATCCGCCTTTTCGCTTTTTGGGGACTTGCTCTCGTGTCTATTTTAATTCCAGTCATGCATTTTGTTTTAGTGCCACTGTTTTTTCTCATAGCCCCGTTCATTGCTAGAAAAACATACAACGAAGAAGTTGTTCTCGAGGCTTGCGAAATATCTTGCCCGGAGTGCAAGCAGACTGCAAAGTTTGCAAAAATTTCTGGTCAGTGGCCATTGCGCAATACATGTCCTCACTGCATGAACCGAATTTACTTTGATCATGTCAATTGAAGTGCGATGACTGCTTAGTCAAATTTTCATCGTTAAAACGTCTTTTGATTTTTTCATGGGCCGCGTGCTGATAATAAGCCTCCAACTACAAGGAGGTTTTTATGAAAAAGATTTTAGTATCAACGATCGTTCTCGCGGCATCATATGCTCTGGCTGCGGATCCAGCACCGGCTCCGGCACCAACCATTGTCGGCAATTGGAATTTAACTTCACGCGCTTGCACAAGCAACGCCCCCATCAATGACGGCGTAAAAATCGGCACTGATACAGTGAAAGTTGAAAACAAAGGCGACAACACTTTCAGCTATGTGACTAATATCGGCGGGTGCGAAACAACCGTGACAGGGACTTACGCTGCCGACGGCATGAAAGTGGACTACACAACGGCGACAAGCCAAAGCTGCAAAGATACAGCTCCGGCTCCGATGGTTGAAACAATGTCCATCTTCTACGCTTACCTGAGCGATACAGAAGCTGTAACAGTTACCACCGGCGACAAAGCAGCCATGTCCTGCCCTGCAGGCGATGCTCTTATCATGCACTTTGATAAAGACACTGGCGCGACTCCACCAGCTCCACAACCATAATCGCAGCAATCTTGTTTAGAGAAGAGGAGTGCGTTTTAACGAGCCCTCTTCTCTGACTTTCTCGGTCCTTTTTCAATTAACTATCAAGACTCCCACTGTTCCCGCTTCTTCTTCCACTTCTTGGCAAGTTCCTCTATACAGTCATCACATATGTTGAGACTTCTGCGCAAATGGCACCGATGGGTTTCCATTGTCATTGCTATTCCATTCTTAATCACGGTTGTGACCGGCATTTTGCTGGCATCCCGTGGTTTTAATACCTGGGTGCAGCCTCAATATCCTCCTGTAGATTCTTCTCTGAAAATCAACTTCGACGAAATCCTCGCGGCGGCCAAATCCGTTCCTGAAGCGCAGATTTCCGACTGGAAGGATATTTCGCAAATCGATATTCGCCCGGGAACGGGCAATATCCGTGTGCGATCTAAAAACATGCTTGAAATTCAAATCGACGGAGCCAACGGCAAAATCATGGGTGCGAAAACCCGCCGTGTTTCTTGGCTTGTGTCACTGCACGAAGGAGCTGAGTTCGGCCCTTGGATTCGCTATGGGATCTTCTTTCCGAGCGCAATCTGTGTGTTTTTCCTGCTTTTAAGCGGCGTGGCCGTTTTCTTTCAGCCTTTAATCGCTCGTCGTAAAGCTCAGCACAAATAATTTATAGGAGTTCGCAATGAAGTTCGCCCAGTTTTCTCCTGAGGAGAAAAAGCGCTTTGCTCAATCATTTCGTTTTGGTCTAGAGTCTGAATACCTTGTGGTCCGTAAAGAGGACTTCACTCCTCTCTGGCATCAAGATCTGACCTTTGAAACACTGAATGGAATTTTTGAATCCATTTCTCTGGCCGATGTTCCCTCCTGCGAAGGTTTGGATCTAGAGCCACCGCAAACGAAACTGATGCCATTTGTTGTTGAGGGCTATCACCTGCCGGATATGGACTTCCACGCTAAAGAAATCCTACCAAAAGGTGTTGAAATTCGCACTCCTGTTTGTGACAGCCTCGAGGAATGCCTCCGCGTTCATAAGACTCTGTACACACGACTCAAAGAAGCCATGAATACAAACGGTTATGACTTAGTGGCGCTGTCTCACCATCCGATGGAATCGCAGTTCTCAGGCCCCCAGAACAAACGCCGCCATGACTACTGGCAGTGGTCGATGGAAGTAATGACAACTTATGGACCTGATATTAACGTGAGCCTGCCGCCGGCGCTTGCTGATTTGATTTCTGAAAAAGATTTCGAAGCTAAGATTAACTACTATGGCCCGGCGCTGTCGGCGTTAAGTGTTGCTTCGCCATTCATGAACGGGGCACCCTGGCAGATCCGTGGCGAACACGGCAAGAGCTTCCGTATGTATAAACGCAGCTACATCGCGCCTCCGATTGAGTTCCATCCGACCGAGAAAAACCGCTACGAGTTCAAGGTATTTGATATGCCGAATTCTTTGCGCGAAATCGAAGCGCAGTTTTTGTCGTTCCTGGCTTTGACTTTGGACGAAGGACTCATGGGACGTGCGACAAAACAAACCCGCATCTATGATTTGGGCCAAGTCGCTCGCAAAGGACTTGCCGCTGAGGAGATGAGCGAACGCGCCAAAGAACTTTTAGAGAGAGCGCCGGCGGTTTTACGTGAATGGGGTTATGATCCGAGCGCCCTTGAAGTGTTTACGGAGCGTCTGGCCTCTGGAAAAACTCCGGCGGATGAAATGCTAGAGATTTACAGCAAAAACAATTCGATTTATGACGTTCTTCGCGAGCGCAGCCGTTTCAGAGTGTAAAATGCAACGACTTAGCTTTGAGCTCCTTGAAGACCTCTCTTCGGGAATTCTTTTAAAGCCTGCGATCGCGGACCTCCGAACATTTATGTTTGAGTCCGCGCGCCGCCGTCGTGGACTTTTGCCGGTGAAGGTCGCCGCCGTCACTGGCAGTGCCGGAAAAACCACCGTCAAAGAAATCCTCGGGCATCTTCTGAAGGGCGCTTTTATTTCACCGGCTAATCAAAACACCAAACTGGCTTTGGCCCTGCAGATTCTGCGCTTACCTGAGGAACAATCCACGGCGGTATTTGAAATCGGTGCGCGCCGCCTGGGGGATTTTCAAACTCCTTTAAGTTATGTGCGCCCTGATGTTGTGACTTTGCTGAATATTGGCCGCGCCCATGTCGGCGAATTCGGCTCGCTGGAGAATCTGATTCTTGAAAAGCTCTCACCTCTGAGTTTTGAAAGTGTCCATACGTTGGTGATTCCTGCCGAGGATGACCGCATTACGAAGCATGCCCGCGCCCAAGGTAAAAGCCTTATCACGTTTGGTACAAACCCCGCGGCCGATATTGAACTCATCCGCGAAAGTGCCGACGGCGTTTATTTAAAAATTCGTAAAGAAAGCGTCTTTATCGAATGCCCTTTCCGAGGCCCACAAAAGGGTCTCAATATCGCGGCGGCGATAGCAACCGTTGTCGCCCTTGGAGTTCCCGTTCAAGATATTACGCGCCGACTGACGGGCTTTCGTGGAGTTGAAAGACGCTTTCAAGCCTTTAACTGGCAATCGCGTTTAGCCATTGATGATGCGTTTAACGCAAGTCCCGAAAGCATGCGCGAAGGGCTTCGTCACTTGCTGACACAGACAAAGAATATGAAGATCCTGCTGGTGCTAGGAACCATGCTAGAACTAGGCTCCTCTTCCGAGTCTGAGCACAGAAAATTGGGCACCTATATCGGCGCCGTGTTTAGTGAGACCATCGCCGCGGGCCTTCTGACACTGATAACTGTGGATGCTGAAGCCCGGTTTTTGACTGAAGATAACGCTACTGGCCTGCCAAAAGAAAGAATTCATCACTTTGCAACGGCGCTTGAGGCAAAAGCCACCGTGGAATCCCTGGCCAAGCAGGCCGATGTGGTCTATTTTAAAGCTTCAAAGGGAATTCAGCTGAATAAGATCTTCAGCTCATAATTATGACGACAGCGGCTTTTTACACTCAGCATTTCGGTAATTGGCAAATTCTTGGCGCTTTTGTTTTTATCGCCATTGCGATTGCCATCTCTCGCTTTTTTAAACTGAATTTGGGCAAAGACCTTTTCATCGCCTCCCTACGCACGATCGTACAACTGATAGCAATTGGCTACATTCTTCGCTGGCTTCTGCATGCGGACTCTTTACCGACGAATTTACTCACTCTCTTGGTGATGACTCTTGTGGCGGCCCAGGCCTCTTACTCCCGCTTAAAAGAAAAAACCTGGCGGATCTATCTAGCAAGCTTTGTCGCCATCTTCGCAAGTGTTTGGCCCCTGGGATTCCTCACGATTCAGCTATTCTTTGGTGGCGAAGCGTTCTTGCAAAGTCTGTTCTTTATTCCCTTTATGGGCGTTCTGATGGGGAATGCCCTTTCGGCGATTTCTCTTAGCTTTGTCGGTCTTGAACGGGCCCGCCGCGAAAGTCTTTTAGAAATTGAAACAATGAAGGCTCTCGGGGCAACAGCATTTGAGGCTTGTCACCGGCTTTATAATGAAATCCTTCGCAATGCTTTAACACCGATGATTAACGGGATGACCATTGTCGGGATCGTGAGTCTTCCGGGCGTGATGTCGGGTCAACTGATTGGCGGCGTAGATCCTTTACTGGCAGCGCGTTTCCAGATTCTGGTGATGTTCATGATCACCTTTACGGCAATGCTCGGCGCACTGGCCGCGATTTTTATTACGCATTTCTATTTTATGCCGGCGTGGTTACTGCAAAAACCAGAAGGATTGTGTTTTAGTTTTGCTCCCGGAGAAAAAGTTCTGCTGCGCGGTCCTTCGGGCGTCGGCAAAAGCCGTTTGCTTAAATCCTTGGTGGGTTTAGATGTCGCCGACTTTTACACCCATATCGCCTTGCCTGCGAACTTGGAGCTGTCTAAAGTCGATGCCGGTGCTGTGATGTATGTGCCGCAGAAGGCTTACTTTGTGCCTGGAACGGTGCTTGAGAATCTGCAATACCCGCTTCGTTTTAAAAAACATCGCGGCGAGACTCTAAATCTAGAATTCTTTCAAAAAAACTTTATCAAGCTCGGCATGACGACTGAAATGCTTCAGAAAAATGCCATGACTCTTTCAGGGGGCGAAGCACAGATTGTGCATCTCCTCCGAAGTCTGCAGTTTGATCCGCAAACTCTTTTGCTCGATGAAATCACGGCAGCCCTTGATAACGAAAGAACGGCTTTGGTTGAATCTTTTCTTAAAGATTGGGTGGCCAGTAAAGCAGACCGCCGATTGGTATTTATCAGCCACCGTCAAGAACAAGGCACGAGCCTCGCAAGCCGCATCCTCACTTTTGAACCCGGCAAATTACTTCTGAATTAAAAAGCGATAGCCAACACCGGCTTCGGTCGCAATAAGTTCCGGACTGTCTGCAGAACCTTCCAGCTTCTTACGGATTTGGCCCATATAGACACGCAAATACTGCGTATGTTCTACGGAGTTTGGGCCCCAGACTTCCTTGAGCAACATTCTGTGAGTCACCACTTTACCGGCATTTTTAACAAGCACCTGCAAAAGGCTGAACTCGGTTGCAGTGAGTTTCACTTCGCTGCCGCCAATTTTTACGATATGACCGGCAAAATCCATTTCAAAATCACCGCTTTTAAAAACGGCTTCTAACTGTGTGGGTTGCGAATGACGAAGAGCCACGCGAATGCGCGCCATCAGCTCAGGAACACTAAAAGGTTTTGTCAGATAGTCATCAGCCCCGGCATCCAACGCCTGGACTTTGTCATCTTCAGAATCTTGGACGGTTAAAACAATGATAGGAATCTGTGACCACTCACGAACTTTCGTGATGACGTCCTGGCCATTCATGTCCGTCAGGCCCAAGTCCAAAATAATAAGATCCGGTTTTCTGCTGGCGACTTCTCGAATGCCCTCATGCCCGCTTGCGGCCTCATGAACCTCAAACTGCTGGGCCTCAAGACTAATCCGTAAAAATTTACGGATCGAGGACTCATCGTCGATAACTAAGATGACTTTGGATTTCATAGGACTATGCTATCGAAGCAAAGTTGCTAAAACCAGCGCTTTTATTTGAAGTAAGTTACGCACAGCCCTACGAAAAGCACGCAAAGCAAAATCACAAATGGAATCATCTCAATTGTATCCTCGATATCGCGAGGTGCCTTCTGACGTCTCATTTAGTCCTCCGCATTCCCAACCTGAAGAAAGCGGCCTTGAACATATCGGAGCTTCTATAAGGGAGATGTTGTTCTATCTTTGGGTATTGCATGGCTCTAGTATAGCCAAAGAGGAGTTAAAATTTCGCTAAATGTAAAAGACTAAATATAAAGAAATCGTTAAGACTGGGACTCAATCTGAGTCAGTCGATATCCCACCCCCGGCTCCGTCACTATGAGCTCAGGATTAGAAGGGTCGGCCTCAATTTTCTTACGGATCTGAGTGATATAAACACGCAGATAGTGGGATTGCTCAACAGCATTAGGCCCCCAGACCTCCAGAAGAATTTGGCGCTGAGTGACGAGTCTGCCGGCGTTTAAAGCCAACAACTTTAAAAGATTATACTCTGTCCCAGTGAGCTTTACGGGCTTTCCATGAACCGATACGGAATGAGCCTCAAAATCGATTTTCAAAGGCCCACTGGCAAAAACCGGAGTTTCATGTTTATGAAGTATATGTCTTTCCATCACGCGAAGACGTGCAAGGAGTTCTGGCAGATGAAATGGTTTCGTCAAATAGTCATCAGCCCCAGCATCTAGTAGCTCAACCTTTTCATCATCGGAGCTTTGCGCTGTCAAAATAAGAACTGGCACTTTCGACCATGAACGAATCTTACGAAGGACTTCTTTTCCTGAGTGATCCGGCAAACCTAGATCTAAAATAACCAAATCCGTTTTTTGCTCAGAAAGAATTCTTAGCCCTTCTTGAGCATTCTCCGCTTCCAGTACTTGATAGCCTTTTTCCTGCAATGCTAAATGCAAATACTTACGAATAGGATTTTCATCATCAACAATTAAGATCCGGCGATCGGGATGGTTCATGAATTTTCCCCGAGAACTTGCGGCATTGGCTCTATCGGCAAGCAAATAACAAACTCAGCTCCGCCCGCGCTGCTGTTTTGAGCCTCAATCGTTCCACCGTGAGCCTCCACGAGACTCTTCGCGATAAAGAGTCCTAATCCGGTTCCTCCGGCCTTAGTGCCTGGGACGCGATAGAATTTCTCAAAAACCTTCTGAAGAGCATCTAAAGGCAGGCCGGGCCCTTCATCGCGCACTCTAATAACGACCAAGTCCATATCCCGATAAACCGTGAGATGAATAGGGCTCCTCTCGGGAGTGTAAGCAACAGCATTCAAAATCAGATTTGCAAAAACTTGCTCTAAGAGGCGGTAATCAATTTTTATGAGTGGCACGTCACCAAAATTATAATCGATATGATGATCACCAAGATCGCCATTCAGCCGCTTCACTGTCAGTTTTAAAAGCTCGCGCACATCATACCAATCTTTTTTAAGACTCAACATCCCTGAGTTCAGACGAGTCATGTCCAAAAGATTTTCAATCACTCGGTTCAAGCGATGACTTGCGCGCACAAGTTCCTCGGAAAGCTCTTTACGCATTTCTGGATTTTCTTGAACCTTCGCATCCGACAGCGTGGAGGCCGAACCGATAATGGTCGTTAATGGAGTCCTCAGTTCGTGAGAAACCGAATTCATGAGTGCCTGATGCAATTTTTCGGACTCACGCAAACGATCATTGGTCTTTGACTTCTCCTCAAGGGCTTCGCGTTCAAGCGCAATCGCAACCTGATTACCAACAGTAAAGAGTAAATTCTCATGATCGATACCGAGGCGCTTGATTCTTTTTGGCTTAAAGACGATCAAACCGACCGAGCCTTCGAAGGTTTTCATTGGCAAATAGAAGTTTCGCGAAGAGGGCAGATTGTCCGTCGACCACCCCGCCGCTTTCTCATTTTCAAATGCCCAGAGAGCCACGGCTTGCTCTTTTTCGGAAAGCTGCATGTATTCAGAAGAGATAACATTGAAATCCAATTTCTCGGTTGTGCCTTTCAGAATAAATCCACAATTCCCTTTAAGGATCCCTGACAATTGCTCCGCCACTTTGGAAAGGTAAACTTCCTTACCGCCACCGGCAGCAATATCTTTTGTAATTTGATAGAGGAACTGCGTTCTTTCTTCACGCTCTTGAAAAATTCTTTCGTGCTTGCGGATTCTATATGTCAGATAGCCGGTTGTGACTGCGACGAAAAAATAAGAGACGCAAAGAAGAATGTCTTCCACCGAAGAAATCGCAAAGGTGTACTTTGGCGGAATAAAGAAGAAGTTCCATAACAGACTGCTTAAGGCCGCAGCAAACAGCACCGGCCCTAATGAAAAAATCAAACTCAACCCGAGAATCGCCAAGAGGTATATAAATCCGATACTCCGGAATCCTAAGAACCCGCTCGTAAAATTGGCGAATATCGTTACACCCACCATCATCCAGAAGACATACCAATACTGAATCCAGGCAGAAAGATTTGAAAACTCAGGCATCCACCGGCGCTCTGTTTCAGGAGGAGTCTCTTGACGAATAACATGAACATCGAACTCGCCGGTTTGCCGAACGAGCCGATCCAGGACCGTTCCCCCTTCAAAGTGATCACGCAAAAAGCGCTGGGTGGGGCGGCCAATAATCAGTTGCGTGACATTACGCTGTTTAGCGACTCTCTGGAGGGCTTCAGTGACATCAATATCTGGTACTGTCACCACTTCAGCACCAAGCTCGCGAGCAAGGCTGAGATTCTTGCTAAGCTGCGCTTGATCGGCATTATTGAGAGCTTCCCCCGTATCGACGTGAATCGCCATCCACGGAGCTTCCAAGTTAAAAGCATAACGGCGTGTGGCTCGAATAAGACGCTCTGAATAGGGCGAGTGGCTGACCGCGACCATGAGGCGTTCATTGGTATTCCAAGGTCCTTCGGAGCCATGCAGTTTGCTATAATCCTGAAGATCGTAATCGACTTTTTCCGCCGTAAGACGTAAAGCAATTTCGCGCAAAGCGGACAGGGGCGCTTCTTTAAAGAAATTCTGCGCAGCCCGCTCCGCCCGCTCTTCAAGATAAACCTTACCTTCACGGAGACGCTTTAAGAGTCCCGCCGGAGTGATATCAATAAGCTCAATATGATTGGCTCTTTCGATGATCGAGTCAGGCACAGTTTCACGAATAGAAATGCCGGTGATCTTTTCAACAGAGTCCTTACGGCTTTCAATATGCTGAACATTGACAGCTGTATAGACATCAATTCCCTCTTCGAGGAGCTGCAAGACATCTTGATAGCGCTTTGGATGCAAAGTTCCGGGAGCATTTGTATGCGCGAGCTCATCGACGATGACCAGTTTTGGACGGCGCTTAAGAATAGCGTCTAAATCCATTTCCTGAAGCTCGGTTCCGCGATAGTTGATTTTCTTTCTAGGAATGAGTTCGAGCCCTTCTAAAAGCTCGGCCGTTTCACGACGACCGTGAGTCTCGACGACACCAATCACAACATCAACGCCATCTTCCTTGGCTTCATGAGCAGCCTCGAGCATTGCGTAGGTTTTACCTACGCCGGCGGACATTCCGAAGAAGATCCGCAATTGCGCCGTTGCTTTGACATTTTCTGATTTAACGATATCAAGCAACTCATCAGGATTGGGTCGTTGTGAATCAGGCACTAATTCATCCTATCCAGCAGAACGTTCAGCTCCATTACATTGACGCGAGAGTCGCCCATGAATCCCAAAGTCGGGCCATGGGTTTGCTCTGTCACCAAAGCTTTGAGCTTGGCCGTTTGCTCTTCGTTAAAGTTACGCGCCTTTGCCACGCGATTCAACTGATAGATAGCAGCGGCAGGGCTGATCTCAGGATCCAATCCACTGCCGGAAGCAAAAAGCAAATCCTGAGGAGGCTCCCCTTCATCAGGATGGGCTTCCATCAGGGCTTTACGACGCTCCTCATATTGCTTTTTCAAATCCGCACTAATCGGCCCTAGGTTCGTGCCGGTGGAACTTGTTGCATTATAGTCTGCACCCGACGGACGAGGCCAAAAGTATTTTGGTGAAGTTATTTTCTGGGCGATGATGGCAGAGGCAATGGGCTGCCCGTCACGGCTGATGATTTGTCCTGTTGCTTTATCATGAAAGAGCGTCTGTCCTGCGCCCGTCACCAACAATGGATAGATCGCCCCTGTTAAAACCGTCATTACTAAAAGAAACATACAGCTTTGGAATAGAGTTTTCATAAAAGTCCTCTTTGCTTAGGCGACAAAACCTAAGGCCACAATAATCACATCAATCATTTTAATACCAATAAACGGAGCGACCAGACCACCGACGCCATAGAGCAAAACATTGCGGCCTAAAAGCGCCGTTGCCGATAGAGCCCGGTAGCTGACGCCTTTCAAGGCCAATGGCACTAGCGCAATAATCACAAGCGCATTAAATATAACAGCGCTCAGAATCGCACTGCTTGGTGAATGCAAACCCATAATGTTCAAAGCCTGCAAAGGTCCTCGAGCTGCCCCCGACGTCAGATACAAAGTCCCAAAGAGTGCCGGCAGAATTGCGAAATACTTTGCGACATCGTTTGCCACACTAAAGGTCGTCAACGCTCCACGGGTCATCAATAGCTGCTTACCGATTTCGACAATCTCAATCAGCTTCGTTGGATTGCTGTCGAGATCCACCATATTGCCGGCCTCACGTGCCGCCTGAGTTCCAGTGTTCATCGCGACCCCCACGTCGGCTTGAGCCAACGCCGGAGCATCATTCGTTCCGTCACCGGTCATGGCCACAAGATGGCCGTTGGCTTGCTCTTGGCGGATGCGTTTTAGTTTATCTTCGGGAGTGGCTTGCGCCATAAAATCATCCACGCCGGCCTCGGCCGCAATGGCCGCCGCGGTTAATGGATTGTCGCCGGTGATCATCACCGTCTTGATTCCCATCTTACGAAGTTCAGCAAAACGTTCCTTAATACCACCCTTGACGATGTCTTTAAGATAAATAACACCAAGAATTTTTTCGTTCTCGGAAACGACGAGCGGAGTTCCGCCACTTTTAGCCACTGTCTGCACAATTTGCGTGACATCCCGGCCAAAAACTCCACCTAGTTTTTCGATATGTCTCTGAATTGAATCCCCCGCGCCTTTACGGATGGTAATGGTCTTTCCATCTTTCTTAATATCCACGCCACTCATGCGGGTTTGCGCGGAAAATGGCACAAACTCCACTTCATGAGGCGCATAAGATTCAGCACGGATTTTAAACTGCTCTTTAGCAAGCACAACGATGGATCGCCCTTCGGGAGTTTCATCGCTCAAAGAAGCCAGCTGAGCCATTTTCGCTAAATGCTCGGTGCTAACACCGGGAGCCGCCATAAACTGATGAGCCATGCGGTTTCCCAGTGTGATCGTGCCTGTTTTATCCAGCAAGAGCACATCGATGTCTCCTGCGGCTTCAACAGCGCGGCCACTGGTTGCAATCACGTTTTTACGAATCAAACGATCCATACCGCTGATACCGATGGCACTGAGCAAGCCACCAATCGTGGTCGGAATCAAACACACCAAGAGCGAGATCAGCACAGGCACCGTCACGATCGTTGAAAGATCCTGATTCGCCGCCGTTCCACTGTAGTCAGCAAAGAACTTAAGACTGACAACGGCCATGAGGAAAATCAGTGTCAGACCGGCCAAGAGAATATTGAGTGCAATTTCATTTGGGGTTTTCTGGCGCTGAGCCCCTTCGACCAATGCAATCATGCGATCGAGGAAGCTATGTCCTTGCTCTGAAGTGATTTTCACTTTGATTTCATCGCTGATCACTTTAGTCCCACCGGTCACGGCACTGCGGTCCCCGCCGCTTTCACGAATAACAGGTGCGGATTCTCCGGTGATAGCTGATTCATCGACGGTCGCTATTCCCTCGACGACTTCGCCATCGCCAGGAATAATATCACCAGCAGAGCAGACAACGAGATCCCCTTTACGCAACTCAGCCGCAGAGATTTTTTCTTCTCTGCCCGCAAGCAGGCGTCTTGCAACGGTTGAAGTTCTCGTTTTTTTCAAAGTCTCTGCTTGTGCTTTACCCCGGCCTTCAGCCACGGCCTCGGCGAAATTCGCAAACAAGACCGTAAACCATAACCACACTGAAATCTGGATTTCAAACCCGGAGACTCCAGCACCTGTTAAAATATTTTTAATAATAAAAATCGTTGTAAGAAACGCGCCAATTTCGGTAATAAAGATCACCGGATTAGACCAAAGAGCTTTTGGATTGAGCTTAATAAAAGACTCTTTCAGCGCGTTTTTATAAATTTCACTTTTCTGAACCTGAGTAGATTTTGTTGTCATAAGAAACCTCTAAAAGGTTGTCCCTTTCAGCATAAGAAGTTGTTCAACAATCGGACCGAGAGTCAGCGCCGGGAAGAATGTCAAAGCACCGACGATAAAGATGACGGCGATCAGCAGGAATACAAACAAGAAATTATCCGTTGGGAATGTGCCGCTGGAAGGCGGAGCATACTTCTTCGCGGCCAAATTTCCACAGACTGCTAGGAAAGGTAAAATAATACCGAAGCGGCCGACAAACATCGCGATAGCCAGCATGACATTGTAATAAACCGTATTCGCATTAAGCCCTGCAAATGCGCTTCCGTTATTGGCACCAGCCGAGGTAAAGGCATAGACAATCTCACTAAAGCCGTGGGGTCCTTTATTCGCCAGGCTCGAAAGCCCAACCGGCAATACCATTGAAATTCCCGAAAAGAATAAGATCACAGCACTCGGCAAAAGAATCGCGAGCGTCACCATCTTCATATCCCAGGCTTCAATTTTTTTACCAAGATACTCTGGCGTACGTCCAACCATCAGCCCCGCAAGGAATACGGTCAAAATGATAAATATCAACATGCCATACATTCCGGCACCAACACCGCCAAAGACGACCTCACCAAGCATCATGTTCAGCATGGCGATACCGCCCGAAATCGGAGACAGACTTGAGTGCATGGCATTGACGGCACCACAAGACGCCGCCGTCGTCACAGATGAGAATAAAATACTGCTACCCACACCGAAGCGAGTTTCTTTACCCTCCATCATGGCACTTTGATTGAAAACGGGATTATTCACATACTCAGACTGGTAAGAGATTGTCGTTAAAACGACAAACATCGTCATCATCGCTGCAAAGATCGCCCAGCCATGTCTTCTAGCACCGACCATTTTTCCGTAAACGAAAGTTAAAGCTGCAGGGATCATAAATATTGATAGCATTTGAATGAAGTTCGTCAGCGGAGTCGGATTTTCAAATGGATGAGCTGAATTCGCATTGAAGAATCCACCCCCATTCGTTCCGATCATTTTAATAGCTTCTTGAGATGCAACAGGTCCCAGAGCCAGCGTCTGCTTCACTCCATCCAAACCTAAAACATCTAAATAGGCTGAGAAAGTTTGAATAGCCCCTTGGCTAATCAAAAACAAAGCATAGACAAAAGACATTGGCAGAAGCACATAAACAGTCGAACGGGTTAAATCGACCCAAAAGTTACCGATCGTTTTAGCTTGCATACGGCTAATGGCACGGGCGAAAGCCAAAAAAATGGCGATCCCCGTTGCGGCACTCACAAAATTATGAACGGCCAGCGCCGCCATCTGAGAGAAATAGCTCATTGTGCTTTCACCGCCATAAGATTGCCAGTTCGTATTAGTAATAAAACTGACGGCGGTGTTGAAAGCTAAATGCCAAGAGAGGTTCGGTAGGTTTTGAGGATTCAATGGCAACGAAGCTTGTGCCATCAAAAGAATCATCACAGAAACAATGCCGGAGATACTAAAGAGCATCACTGCTAAAGCATATTGTTTCCAGTCCATCTCTTCTCGTTCATCAACGAACGAGCAACGATAAACCAGACGCTCCAGCCAGCCCAACGGTTTTGAAAGAAAATGATGTTGACCCGAAAAGACTTTCGCCATCCAGCCACCTAAGAGTGGCGTGAGAATCGTCAGCACCGCTAGAAAAAAACCAAACTGCATTCCATCTTGTAATTTCATAACTCACCCTTTAGAGCTTTTCCGCATTAAAAAGTGCATACACAAGATACACGAATAATCCCACGGAAACGATTCCACCAATAACAAACTCAAAGCCCATAAAGCCCTCTTTCTTGTGCGCTCATATATACGCTTGATAATAGACAGACCCAAGTAAGGATGGCGTAAATAGAAAGCCGACCAGTATAAAGAAAGTATAAAGATCTTTATAAAAATGCCCGTCTCCTTAGCATCTCAAGACGAGACCTTTTTTTCGTGTGAAATTTTAGCGTTTTTTTGATTTGTGAATGCCGAGCACCCGACTCAGACTGCGAGCACATCTCATCCTGAGGAGGAAAAATGAAATTATTAATTTTTACCCTGGCTGTTCTATTCACCTTTAAAGCTCAAGCGCAAACAGAGGCTCTCGAGAAACCCCTCGAATTCTCTGGCTACTTTGATATGTACTACCAGACCGATGCGAACCAACAGCTTCGCACCCCCGGAAGAATCTTTGATGCCCGAAATAATGTGGCTCAAGTCAATCTCGCGGAGTTGTCTTTTAAAAAGACAAAAGGCCAAGTGCAATTCCGTGGTGACCTCGCTTTTGGCGAAATGGTTGATACTCTGGTTGGCGTAGATCCGACAGCAGCAGTTAGTACCGCAAACGCAGATCCATCCAAAAACATCACCCAGGCAATCTTGACTTACACCCCTTCCGCGGTGAACGGATTCACACTCACTGCCGGTAAGTTCTATTCTTATCTTGGCTTTGAGGTGACCCATGCGAAAGACAATTGGAATTACTCCCGCAGTTATACTTATAACTATGGCATTCCTTTCTGGCATGAAGGCGTGAGCATCGGATATGCCTTTATCCCCGGAAAACTCACAGGAACAGTTTATGTTTTAAACGCTTGGGATGGTCGTATTGCCAATGAACAAAACAAATCCGCGACTCTCGGAGCCAGTATCAATTGGACTCCTGTCGAGGGCGCCAGCTTGATTTATAACTACATTGGCGGCGCTGAAGGTACCGACTCTGGCTCCGTAAAAATCGTGCATGAACTCAATGGCAGCTATGCATTTAACAGTCTTTTGAGTCTAGCTTTTGACATGATTAGCGGACAACAAACTCATGTGACAGCAACAACAGACGCGAAATGGAGTGCTTATACAATCTACGCTAAGATGAGCTTCACACCCTGGTACACTTTAAGTCCCCGCTATGAAGTCTTCGACGACACCGACGGATTTGCTCTGGGGCAGGGAATTGTGCAGAAAATCACTTCTGTCACACTCAGCAACAACTTTATTTTGGCAGACGGCTTAGAAGCCCGCTTTGAAGTCCGCAACGACAAATCGAACGTTGCAAGCACGTACTTTAAAAATAAAGACGGTCAAAATTCCGACGGCGACATGACAACGGCAGTTGCCCTTCTCTATGGTTTTTAGCCACAGTTTTTAGTCATGGCGAAGAATAATGTGATATCCAAACTTGGTTCTGACAGGCTTTGCGCTATGCTGCCCCGGCTTTAAGGCAAACGCGGCGTCTTCGAAATCCTCATCCGCGCGGCCGGGCTTGAGATCGCCGAGGTCGCCGCCACTTTCTGCAGAAGGACACTTCGAAAAACGCCGCGCGAGTTCGTCAAAAGGACGCCCCTTCGCCAGCAACTTCAAAACATCTTCTGCTTCATATTGGTGGGTCACAAGAATATGTGAGAATTTCGCCATAGAGAATAAATACCGAACTAACGCTGCAATGTCACGGTGCCGTTTAATTTATAGCCGCCACTACTGGTGGCCTTGAGCTGGGCTGTCGGCTGTCCCACGCGAAGAACGCCTTTATAACCACCGCCGCCGCTCAATGTTTCTTTTGCAGCCACAGAACTGAGTTGGATAAAGTTCTTAGAGTTTTTAGCCGCTGCCGGTGTCGAAGGCGATATTAGAGTTTCAACCTGCGGAACGGAGTCCGAGCAGGCTGTCACCCCCGCTAAAACCAGTATCATTATGAGACACTTTGCCAATCCTTTGAAACTCATCATAATGACTTATCGGCATCCCTCGGGCCGCTCTTAAACGTCCCTAATCCAATAAGAATGATTGGAACGCGGTTTATTCTTTGATAGCCTTCCCCTATGAAGATCGAACAGCTTTTCCAGGCACAAAAGAAGCACTCTCTGTATTGGCGAACCGCCCCCCTCAATGAACGTAAAGAGAGCCTCCGCAAACTGGGACTCTACATTGAGTCTCATCAACGTGAAATTTGCGAGGCCATGTATGCTGATTTCGGTAAACCGGAATTAGAAGTTCTAATGACCGAGATCTATCCGGCCCTGCAAGAGATCCGTTACGCGCTAAAAAAACTCAATAAGTGGACAAAGCCTCAAAAAGTACCGGCAACGATGCTACTAGCCGGCACGAAAAACTATCTTTACTCGGAACCAAAAGGCGTCGTGCTGGTCATCGCTCCTTGGAATTATCCTTTTAACCTCGCCATCATTCCCCTCGTCGCGGCCTTGGCTGCCGGAAACTGCGTGATTCTTAAACCTTCTGAGATGACTCCGAAAACCAGCGAGTTTATGGAGAAAATGCTCAATGAACTTTTCCCGGCCAATCAAGTCCTCACGGTTCTTGGCGGGAAAGAGGTTTCAACCGAACTCCTTGCTTTGCCTTTTGATCATATCTTCTTCACCGGCAGCACCCAGGTTGGAAAAGTCGTCATGAACGCCGCCAGCAAACATCTTAGTGACGTCACTCTTGAATTGGGTGGCAAATCGCCGACGATTGTCGATAACACCGCGGATCTCGAAGCCGCCGCACAAAAAATCGCGTGGGGAAAGTTCGTAAACGCCGGCCAGACCTGTGTTGCGCCCGATTACTTGATGATTCAATCTGAAATCTATCCCATGTTTATTGAAAAGCTAAAAAAACATATCGAGATTCTGTATCGCTCGCCAGAAAAGGATCTTGCGCGTGTGATTTCAAGTCATCACTTGCAAAGACTGAGTCAAATGTTTAACGAAGCTCTCGAAAAAGGCGGTAAACTCGTCACCGGCGGTCAGTTTGATTATCAAAAAAATATGCTGTCGCCGACCGTCGTTGAAACATCGCTGCCTTCGATTCAAATCATGAACGAAGAGATCTTTGGCCCGCTTTTGCCGGTTTTAAAATTTACCACGTTGAACGAAGTGATTCAGTTTGTGAATGATCGGCCGAAGCCTTTGGCATTTTATATGTTTTCGAAGTCGTCTGAAAATATTGATCTCGTTTTAAAATCCACGACGGCCGGTGGTGTCTGCATTAACGACGTGCTTTTGCATTTCGCCAATCATCACCTGCCTTTTGGCGGTATCGGCGACAGTGGGCTTGGCAATTATCATGGCGAGTTTGGCTTTAAGACGTTCTCGCACACCAAGGCCGTCTTAAAGCAGTCTTGGCTGGGTAAGGTCACAGCGGTGGTTTATCCGCCGTATATGCCATGGAAAGTAAAAATCGCGAAGTTTCTTATTCGCTGGGGAATTTAGAGCCTATTAGTAGTGTGGCGGCTTTTCACCGGCAGGACCAATCTCGCCGGCCCCCGTGTTTTGTAAGCGCTTACCGAGAGCTTTGAGCAAAGAATCCAACTGATCCAATTGCTTTTGCTGCTCAAAGAGAGCCTTATTGAGTTGCTCAATCTGGTTCTCTTGATGAGTGATCTTCATTTCTAAATCAATCAGACGTTCTTCTGACACTTTTAACTCCCCAGCAAGCAAATCCTAAATAAGTCCTCGGATCAGCTTACGATCCCCTACGATCCATAGCAGATCTCCGGGTTGCAGAGTCAGCGCCGAATCTGGATTGAGAATGCGTTTGCCTGCGCGCTCAACTCCGACCACGATGCCCTTGGTGGCTTCCCGCAGGCCGGAGTTACGGATGGTTTTACCAATGAACTCGGAGCGATCTGAAACCACGTATTGTTCCAAAGTGTAATCGCGGCTGACCGCTGTGACATCTTCGGAAGCTCGTTCTGAATCCAAGAACTTTTTAAATTTTAAGAGCTGTTCATCCGTTCCGATCACGAAAATATGATCGTGCGGCATCAGCATCTCGTTCCTGCCTGGCGCGGTGATACGACGATTCCCGCGGCGGATCAAGGCAATTGTCACTCCGTACTTCTCGCGGATGGAAAGTTCTTCAAGGTGCAGCCCCACGTAGTTCGCCTCTTGCGGAACAATAAACTCCACCAAGTGGGCATCCCAAGGTGCCAGTGGTGGCATCTCGTAGGTTTTCACTTTTTGCTTTTGAGCCTCTTTCTCTTCTTGGCCTTTGCGGTGAAGATTACTGAGGAAGCGACCTTCGATCGCGCCGTAGAGTCTTTCAAGACGATTGTACATCAACAAAACAAACACCGAGAGCGCCAGCAGAATCACCACCATCGCAAACACTTCCGGAATGAACTGCGTGATCAACGCTGACAACAAAATCAAGCCCCACACAATCCGGAAGAGCGAAAGAAACAGGATCGACGAGCGCGCCGCACGGTTCTTCCAAATCACCGAGAACGAATATCCTTCCACGCGGCTGAAAACGAGGGCCCAGAAAAACGGAGCCGACAAAAGCAGAGTCACACCGATGCAAATCAACACCGTCGTCAAAGTATTGCCAGCGCGATCACGCATCCACGGCAGAACCCCTTGGGACATCGCCAGGAAGATCGCAATAATAATGACGGTATTTAAAAGCATCTTGATGCTGAAATTCTTCAAATACTCCCGGCGAGTTTTCAGGGTCCCGCCGTTTGAAGGCAGCAGGCTGTAGGTATCTAAAGCTTTACGCACATGCATCGGCAAAAGCCTTTCAACCCACGAGTAAATTCCATCCGCACCGCGAACCATGTAAGGAGTCGTAAACGTCGAAACCACCGATAACGCCACCGCCAGCGGATAGAGAACCTCATTGGTCACTTTCAGAGTCACACCCAGACCGGCAATGATGTACGAGAACTCGCCGATCTGCGCGAGGCTTAAGCCTGATTGCAAAGCCGTCTTTAAGTTTTGACCTGAGATCAATGCCCCGAAGGTCACGCTAAAGACTTTACCGAGAATCAAAACAACTGTCAGTAAAAGCACAATCGCCCACTGATCCACTAGAACACGTGGATCGATCAGCATCCCGACCGAGACAAAGAAAATCGCAGAGAAAAGATCTTTAACCGAAGTTACAACATGCTCAATGCGCTCGCCCTCGCTAGTTTCCGCCAGCAGTGAACCCATTACGAAAGCACCCAGCGCCGGAGAAAAGCCGGCCTTGTTTGCCAGCACCACCATCAAAAAGCACAGGCCCAGGGAAATAATCAAAACCGCTTCAGGATTTAGCAAAAGACGAATGCGTTTTACCAGATTCGGCAAAACAAACACGCCGACCATGAACCACAGGCAGAGGAAGAAAATCAAACGCGACACTTGCTCAAGCAATTGCACGCCTTGAAACTCACGGCTAATCGCCAACGTAGACAAAAGCACCATCAGGATAACGGCTGCGAGATCTTCGAAAATCAGAATGCCGACAACAAGGCTCACAAATCTGCGCCCTTTCAGGCCGAGCTCATCAAATGTTTTCACCAGGATCGTCGTCGAAGAAATCGAAATCACAGCACCGAGGAAAAGACTGTTCATCCAATCCCAGCCAAGGGCTTCTCCGGCCAAAAAGCCGAGGAGTACCATCACCGAGACTTGAAAGGCCGCAGTGATCCCCGCCGAAGCGCCAACGCTCATGAGTTTTCTAAAACTGAATTCAAGCCCGATAGCAAACAACAAGAAGATAACGCCAATCTCGGCCCAAACATTAATCCCGCTCACGTCACCGACAGATGGAAACCAAGACTGATGAGGCCCCACCAACATCCCGGCAACGAGATATCCCAGTACCACTGGTTGTTTGAGTTTTTTGAAGATGAGACTCACAACGGCCGCGACGACCAGAATAAGCGCAAGGTCTTGAATAATCTGAGGAAGATGAGAAGTCATATTTCTTCATTCTGCGGCCCACGACGAAACTTGAAAAGCCATAAGAGTAAAAAAACACAAAACGACCGGGAATTACATCGAGTTTGCTTAAATATTAAACAGAATTTCTTCGGAATACGAAGAGAGTCATTACTCGAGGCGAGGGATTGGCGATTGGCCCTTTTTCTTTTTTTGTGATTGGAACAAATTTGAAGGCGGAGCGGAGCTTCTGCGAAGGACTGAGGGGGGCCTCGGCGGCGCATGGATGCGCGAATCCGCCCAAAGGGCGGACGCCGCGGAGCCTGGAGGGCGTGCCCCCGAAGTTCTTCGCAGAAGCTCCGCTCCGCCTTCAAATCCCCGTTTCAAGCAGAGAAAAAAGAAAAAGGGCCGACCACCGGTCGACCCCTTCCCCATTTCCCCCTAGAGAAAATTCTTAATTACTTACCAAGAGCTTTGTTAACAGCTGCTTCAGCGTTAACCAAACCTGAACCCAATTGGTTCTGGTTGTTAGCACCAGCCAATTGAACAGCCGTTGTTTTGAAGATGTCTTTTACTTCAGACGGCTTCAAAGCTTTGTTAGCTGCTTTTACAAGAGCCGCAACACCCGCTACGTGTGGAGTCGCCATAGACGTACCATCGAAGCTTGCGTAGTCAGTTCTCAAAGTAGTGATAGAAGCTGTTGCTTGGTGACCCGCCGTCAACTCAGCTTTCAAAGCTTCACCAGTTGCTTGTTCAACCAATGCAACCGCGATGTCCAAAGTAGAGCCATCTTGAGTCAAAGCACCGTGGATCAAACCAGGAGCGTTGTTGTAGATGATCGCGCCGGCAGCGTGAGCAGCCAATGCATTCTTAGCTTTGTCAGCGAAAGCGATTTCACCACGAGAGATCAAAGCGTATTTACCAGTGAAGTCTTTACCAGCGAAATCTTCTGGCTTACCAAGACCTGCATCCATCAACTCGATGTCAGCAGCTTGAGACAACTCTTTAGCGCCTTGGAAAGTCGTGCTGATAACTTTTGTACGTTGACCGTTCATAGTTACAAATACTTCAGACTCACGGCCTGTGCCTTGTGGGACAGAAGAGATAACATCTACGCCCGGAGCAACGATTGCCAACTCAGGACCCCATTGAGAGAAGTCTGCTTTTTCCAATTTTACGTTGATCGCGCCAACGGCAATAACTGTTGGCAAAGCCGCTGGATAGCTTACTTGTGGAGTGCCGCTGTTACCAGAAGCTGCAACGATCGTCACACCTGCTGCATCAGCCGCTGCAACCGCAGAACGTTCTGCAGGAGTTGACCACATACCACCCAAAGACATAGAGATCACATCTACGTTTTCTTGGATACCCCAGTTGATACCTTGAGCGATAGAGATGTTGCTGCAACCTGCTTCAGAGCATACACGACCCATCAACAATTTTGCTTCAGGAGCAACACCAGAAAAACCAGAAGCATCAGCTACGCCAGCGATAGTGCCAGAGCAGTGAGTTCCGTGACCCACTTTATCAGAGAAATCAGAACCATCTGATTCACCAGTGAAGTCTTGGCCTTTTTCGAAGTTCGCTTTCAAAGAAGGATGTTCAGCATCGATACCAGTATCGAGTACTAGTACGCGTGCGCCGGCACCTTTATTACCAGAAGCAGCCCAAGCTTCGTGAGCTTTTACTGCAGCGATACCCCAAGGCATACCCATTTTAGAATCAAAAGACGTGTTGAAAGATTGTTTACCTTTCTTAGAGAAAGAAACGAAACCTTTCATTGGTTTTGGAGCTGGATGGAAAACTTCTTTTTCAATCATCGCAACATCAGAGTTGTTTTGAAGTTTTGCGATTTCAGCGTCATCAGCATCAACTACCAAAGTGTTGATACGGTCGAGGCTGTTAACCACGTTCGCTTTAACGTTGCTGTATTTTGCAAAGTTAGAACCGAATCCGAATCCTACGAATCCATCTACTTTGTGTGAAAGAGCTACGTTAGCTGTGTTGTAAGACTGCGCCGACTTCATCACGACGAGGTAACGATTGCCTGCGAATGCTCCGCTCGAAAGAACGAGAGAAACGAACGCCGCTAAACCAAATGCACGTACTTGTAATTTCATGATCCCCCCAATTTCCATGGATTTCTTTTGAAATCCTTATATGGGTAAGGATCAGATTCCAAATTGGAACCAGATGCAAGAAAACTTTTTGAGGATTCCTCAACGAAATCTTCACAACAAAAAGTGAAATTGTCTGTCAGAGCATTCTGGTTCCAAGTTGGAACCTCAATTCGAATGTAGCCCGCAGCGAACATGCTAAATAATTAAATCTAATAGGTTCCATTACATTCTCTGCACGCGCTGCTTAATTTTCACTCACAGTAAATCAACGCAACGCAAAGAAAAAGGAGCCACTCAGGGCTCCTTCTCACTCTTAATCTCTATGTACACTCGCAAACTAGCGGCTTGTCTTAATTGTTTTCGTCGCCGTTCTATAGACATTGCCGACGCCATCACGGCCACTCACTTGAATGGAGTAGGTCGTATTCGAAGAGAGGCCCGTCAGCTTCACGGAATGCGAAGTTGAGAAGTCACCCGACTCCGCCGTCGCCTGATTGAGCGATGAACCAACGCCATACCAAACCTGACGAGTGGCTGGCTCATTCGTCGTCCAAGTCACGGTGATCGAATTTGTCGTCGCAGTCAGAGTCAGATTCGAAACCACCGGAGGCGAAAGATCGATCGTCCAAGAGTACGAAGCCCCCACCGCATCCATATTGCCGTAAGCATCAACCGCTTTCACAACAAACTTATGAGCACCGTCAGAAACATTCGTGTAAGTCATTGGCGAGCTACATACTGTGAACACAGCTCCGTCCAATGAACACTTAAAGGTCGCGTTCGCCTGATCCGCCACAAAAGTCAGAACCATCGTCGGCTGATTCGTCGGTGACTCCCCTGGAGTGGCACTCGTGATCGTTGTCTTAATCGGTTTGATCGTCACAAACTGATAAGTCGCACCCACGGCATCCATATTACCTGCCGCATCCACCGCTTTTGCAAGGAAACTATGAGAGCCCAGGCTCAGACCCGAGAAGCTAGTCACCGCCGCACACGGAGCCAAAGCCGCCCCATCGAGCGCACACAAGAAGCTCACGCCCGGCTCATCGGCACTCAGAGTGAATGTCGCCGAGTCGTCATTCGTTGCACCCGAGACAGAGGTCACAGGTGGCTTCGTATCGACAGCCCAAGTGTACTGAGCAACCTGACCGACGTTACCCGCAAGGTCGATGGCCCGAACTTGGAAGGTATGGGAACCATCCGCAAGACCCGAGATCTCTTTCGGAGAAACGCAGGTTTCGAAACCGGCATTATCCAAGGCACACTCAAACGAGCTGTCTTCGTTAGCAGAAAGATCAAAGATGTTGTGATCAGCATTTGTCGGATTCTCCAACACTTGAGCCGTCAACGAGGCCACTGGAGATGTCGTATCAACAACAAACTCATGCGTGATCGGTTCAGAAGCATTACCCACAGAATCCACCGCATACACCGCCACAGAGTAAGCACCTTCGCTCAAACCGCGCAATGCAATCGGGCTCTGAGCCGCAGAAGCGGCAGCACCGTTCACCGATGCATACATCGTTGCACCTTGTGGCACATTCACGTTGAGTTGGATATCACCGCTATTCACATAACGTGAAGCCGAAGGCAGAATATCGCCAAAGCTAATCACAGGCGCTGTGAAGTCCATAGTCCATTGCAATGGCGCCGGTTGGCTCGCATTGCCAGCCGCATCCACTGCTGTCATCACCAAGTTATGATCACCCTCAGAAAGATCGCGGATCGTGTAAGGGGAAACACACTCCGTTGCTGGCGCGCCATCAAGACTGCAAGAAACGGTTGCGGCTTCACTTGTCATAAACTCAACATTGATATTTTTCGCGTTTGTTAAACCTGGGGATGGACTGATGACACCCGTAGAGATCACAGGCGCTACCGTATCCACATCCCATGAATAGCTCACAGCCAAACCTTGGTTACCGGCAGCGTCCGTTGCACGCACCTCAAACCAGTGGCTGCCGTCAGCTAGGCCACTTAAAGCCGCTGGCGAAGTACAAGCTGTGAATGTGCCATGATCCAATGAGCACTCGAAGTTCGCCGACTCATCGGCTGTAAACGTAAAGGACTTCGAAGTATTGCTGCTGATAGAGTCCGCAGGCACGATATCGATGAAAGTTGTCACCGGAGCCGTGGCATCCACCGTCCAGCGGAAGCTCGCAGGCACTTTGCCGACGTTCCCCAAAGAGTCCGTCGCGTTGACTGTAAAGACGTGCACACCTTCACTCAAAGCACCGTAAACCTGTGGTGAAGTACAAGACGTTGCCGCGACGCCATCCAAGCTGCACTTAAATGTCGAGTTGGCTTTTGAAGAAGTAAACTCGAAACTCATAGCACGTGAGCTTGTCAGTGTCGGCAATGACGAGCTATTTGTAATGCTTGCTGAAGGAACGGACGTATCAATTTTCCAGCTATAGCTCGCAGGCGTTGCGTCCGCCAAACCTTGCGGGCTTTGCGCATACACTTTAAAGCTATGGCTGCCTGAAGCCAAGTTTGAATAACTCACAGGCGAAGTACATTTCACAGCCGTTGCACCATCCAAAGAACACCAGAACGTATTTCCTTCGGTGCTGCTTGAGAAGTTAAACGAAATACTGGTGGAGTTCGTCGGAGATTTTGACGGATCCATGGAATCAATAGAAGTCTCTGGAGCCACTGGCACCGGAGTTGGAGAAGGCGTTGGACTCACTCCAGGAGTTGGTGATGGCTGCGGGCATTTAGAATAAGACTTCCCTTTAAATGTGATCTTTGCAGAAGCAATATCCAATTTTTTGCCGAAGACATAAACTTGCAACACACCTTTATTCTTTTTAATACGGGCCAAGAACATATGGAAAGGCTCAGCACCGTTTAAGTACATCTTATGAAGCTTGAATGTACCTGCAGAAGTGTTCTTCTTTTTCGTGTAGGTCATGCCTTCCAAAGAACGGCCACCGTCTTTGCGGTTAAATTTAAAACCATTGAAAGACAGCCAGATGTTTTCGCTGACGGTGTGATTACCAGCTAGAGTGAGCTCAAGCTCAATGTCATCCCAAACGACCGTTGAGTCGGCAAGGAAATCGAGTTTATCGACGGACATTAATAGATGGCTGGAGCCCTTCACAGGCTGAAGCGCGACTGTTTCCTCGATGGTTTTTACGCAGGCCTGGTCTTCTTTACAACCAGCCGCAAATAAAAGGAAACCAACTAGACCAAGAGCTGTAAGTGCCTTGTTGCCAATAGCCAACATATACGTTCCTTTGTAGTCATACGTCCAACATGAGTGAGTTCGCTAACACCCAAAATTTTAACACGAAGAAAGGATCGGTTATTTGAAATATAAGATTGAGCATTACATTCCTAAACTGATGCGATTTCCTGGCCTTGTATTCGATTTCTCGATCTCTAAAATAGAACGTATCAATGTGAGAGGATATTTATGAAACGTTTCACAACGCTCCCGATTTTGTTAGTATCTTTCATCCTTCTTGCCGCAACTCATGCCAACGCAGCTAAAGGCGGCGGCGCTAGCGGCGCAGGAAACTTCTTCCTCGAAGAGACCTTCGTCCCAGTGATCAAAACCAGCAATGACACCACGTCATTCACCACAGCCCCGGGTGTCGCGACAGAGAGTGGCTCTGGTTTCGACTTCAGAACAACATTAGGTTATACATTGGGTGGCGAGTTCCTCGTGGGACTCACTTATAATAACTATAGCTATTCTTCAAAGCGCTCTGCCATCAGCGGCGGCGACGATGGCTCTGATATTAAAACAACGAAAACGGAGTACGGGCCGACCGTCGGTTATCTAAGCAACGGCTGGCGCGTTCTTTTCACTTACTTCTTATCCGGCACAAAACAAGTAGACACAAAGAACATTGATTCCTCAGGTGCAACTGTTGGTGATGGCACGATCAAAAATACTAGCGGTACAGGTATGCAATTCTCCTTCGGTTACACCTTTGCACTCGGCGCACATTTTGAAATCGGCCCAAGCCTTGTTTACAGAAGCATGACCTACCCTAAGCAATCTAAAGTTAACAGACTCAACTCCTCTGAAGACTACACGGACACAGAACTCTATACGAAGAACACGGAGTCTGATCTTTCTCCGATGATCACGATGCAATTCCGCTTCTAGAACGAATTCCACAAAGAGTTCATAAAGTGAGGCCCTAAAAAGGGCCTTTTTTATTGGTCCCTACTCCACCCTATTGGCTCTGGGTGCGGTTTCTGAAGTATTTCCCTGTTAGAATACTGACAGTGGGTTTTCTCCGCTCGACCCCGTATAACTAACCTCTATGAACAAGAAAATCCTCACACTCACACTGCTCATGAGTCTTTACTCTATACACACGTTGGCAGCCGATGCACCTTGGGTTTTTACATCGACGATTCCGGCAAAAAACGAAATGGTCACCATCGCGCGCAAAGAGACCTGTCGTCCGCTGAATACACAGCTGATGAGCTCTAAATGCGCTCAATACAAGATGGGCTACGTTTGCCCACAACAGGACAACAGCCAGTTCATCATCACGACTTACTCCAGCAAGAATGATTGCACTAAAGCGTTGAAAAAAGCGCGCCGCCTTTTAGCGAAACAGTAAACTCTTTCTATTTGAAAAATCCGCGGGAGTCAGCAATGCTGCTCCCATGAAAATCAATAAAAATGTCCTGACCAATTTAACAGTATGGGTGGCCGCTCTCGGCTACTTCGTTGATATGTTTGATATCACTCTCTTCGGCGTTGTCCGCGTTGAGAGTTTGAAAGCCATCGGCATTACGACCTCTGAAGAAATCCTGAATCACGGCATTTACCTCTATAATATGCAAATGGTCGGCATGATGATCGGCGGTCTGCTGTGGGGTTTCCTTTCAGACAAAAAGGGCCGCTTGAGTGTGCTCTTTGGATCGATTCTTCTCTATTCACTGGGCAATATCGCCAATGCGTTTGTGACGACACTGGATGCGTATGCGTTTTGTCGCTTTATCACGGGCTTGGGCCTTGCCGGCGAACTGGGCGCTGCGATTACGTTGGTCGTAGAAACTCTGCCGCAAAAAGACCGCGGCTGGGGCACGACGATGGTGGCAACCCTCGGTTTACTGGGGTCTGTGACCGCAGCTCTCATTGGCCAAAAGATGCCATGGAATTACGCCTACATCTTGGGTGGCGTGATGGGCTTGGGCTTGCTTGCAACGCGCTTTCAGATGCGTGAATCCGAAATGTTTCACAAGAGCCGTGCAAAGGCCGAAAGCATTTTCAAAACATTGGTTGCTTCCGACAAGTTCTTTAAATACATCGCCTGCATTCTGGTGGGCGTGCCGATTTACTTCATGACGGGAATCCTCTTTACGTTTTCGCCAGAGATCGCAAAGTCTCTCGGCGTGCAGGGCGAAGTGATTGCAGGGAATACTCTCTTGTACGGCACCATCGGTCTGACTCTGGGCGATTTGCTCTCGGGGTTGTTGAGTCAAGTTCTGAAGAGCCGTAAGAAGTCCCTCACCGTCTTTATCTCGACGGCGCTGGCGCTGACTCTCGTCTACATCCTGGGTGGAGCGTACTTCACACCGGAAGCTTTGTATGTACTCTGCTTTGGCTTAGGAATTTGCGCGGGCTACTGGGCGGTGCTCATCACGACCTCCGCAGAACAATTTGGCACGAACGTGCGAGGCACGGTCAGCACAACAGTGCCAAATTTCGTACGCGGAGCCGCCGTCTTCATCACACTGGGATTCCACCACTTCAAATCCTTCCTGAGCGCGCCCCACGCAGCCCTGAGTGTAGCCATGATTTGCTTCGTCGCATCCCTTGGCTCACTCTATTTCCTGAAAGAAACCTTCCACGCCGACCTTGATTACGTCGAAGAGAAGTAGAAAGTCACTTGTCTGCAATGTTGCCGTGGTCAGCAGGTCAGTGTGAACTAGATCAAAATATGACTAAAAATATTTGGTTTTAGAACTGGTATTTCTCGCTATTTAAAGTATCTTAATTTTATGGCCAAAATTAGTTCAAAGAACCTGAAGTCAAAGTCCGGCGACACCATCATCGTAAGGCATGCGACAATTGCAGATGCGGAAAAAATGCATGTTCTCGGTGTTAGTGTGTTCAGTACCACTGACTACCTAGTAGCTACTTCCGAAGAGTTCTCCGCAATTCCAAAAGAACAACAAAACGCGCGTATTAAACGCCTAGAGGATAGCGAAAATGATCTTTGGCTTATTGCTGAGTGTGGCGATCAACTAATCGGCATGCTGGATTTTCAAACTGGCAAGAGTATGAAAACAAAACACAAGGGATCATTCGGAATGGTCGTTAGTCCGTCATGGCAGGGCAATGGCGTGGGCAACCTTCTTCTTACAACTCTTATTGAGTGGGTTCGATCGCATCCACAGATTGATGTTATTAATTTAACTGTTTCAGAAGAAAATAAATCCGCAATCGCACTTTATAAAAAACTGGGGTTTCAAGCAACCGGCCGAGAGCCGTATGGACTCAAACTTCGCGACGGGCAATATCTAGTAGACTTGACGATGACTTTGAAACTTTAATTTGAACTAAACCTTGTTTTCAACCCAAAGCCTGCCCAGAAACGCGCAGGCTTTTTTTAATTTCCTTTATTGAATCAATCCCCATCTTCGGGCTTCCGCCAAATTGTGGGCTCGACATAAGACTCGCAGGTTTTTAAATTCGTTGGTGCCGCCCTTGGCAAGGGGCTTCACGTGATCGATTTGTAACTGATAGCGCGAACCGCACTTCCTCCCCGTAAGATGACTCTGGTACTCGCAGCAATGTTCAGCCTTTTGAAACACACGCCTTCTTATATTTTCTGGAATATGCACACGTACCGAACTTTTGCCTTCGTTCACGCAGGCAGCTTCTACCGCCGCAGCGGCGGTGATTTTTGGCGTTTCTTTCTTCTGAATCAGCTTGTCGCATAGTACCTCAATCACCTTCGCAAACCCAGCATCATGTTGCGCATGGCTGAGAAGAGCCTGGGCCTTTTCGAGTTTCTCGTACTGCTCCTGCGTGAGTTTAAGATTCAAAAATACTTCTTCATTCCGCGGAATGACTTTCTCCAGAGGCTGTCCCCCAAAATGCAACTCTTTCCCCAAAAGCCGGTCTGTTTCAAAACCGTTTTTACTTTCCATCTGCAAGAGAAGCTCTTTCTTCACCGCCGTTGAAACTTTCGCGCCCGTGACCTTTTGCTCCTGCTTCACCGCGACTGAAAGTTTCGCCAATTGGGTCAGATTGATCTTTCCCTCTTGAATCTTCTCTGCCGTCCCCGGAATTTCTTTAATTAAACGCGCTGCTGATATTCTTCTCTGCGCTGAGCCCTCGGAATATTTCTGCCCCTGCACCAAATAATCAAACAGACTCGAAAATCCAAGCTCGGCATAAGCCCTGTCGGAGTCCATCCGCTGAATGCACAAAAGCACCTCGTGCGTGATTTTTCTTTCAGTTTTCACCAAATATGTGAGTTGATTGTGCAGTTCCAATGGCGTCATGAGAGCCTCCTGTCTTTCGCTTTCATCAAAGACAAAAAGAATCTACCACGGGTTTTAAAACCGATTTTTCAGCGATTTTGCCGGCTTGATTTCACTCAAAGACCTTCGCACAGAATAAAATATAAAAGCTATAAGCGCCTCAATTAGAAGTCTTCTCACGCTTTTTGAGAAGGACCTCATCCCCTCTGATAAAACGCCAGGATCGCGATCGTAATCACCGCATTTTCCTGTCAAACATAAAATCAATATTTTTCCTACGTTTGCTTTTTGAAACAGACCGCGAGCAAAGAAAATAGACCCAACCCTATACAAAACGCGAGTCCTCCTACCGCCGCAGGGGCGGTGCGCGGGTCGCGATCGTGACAAATAAAAATCCTGGTCCAATGATAAAAATCACTTCATTAGAATCCGAAGTCCCAGTACTCTTTAATCTAAAGTTCATTTTGTCGAAGGATCTACGATATGAAAGTTTACGTTTTTAAATCACTGCCGCCCTTCCTTTGGGGTTACACGCGGGACCTCCGCGTAATGTGGACCCTGGAAGAGTGCGGAATTTCGTATGAAACCATCGGTCTCGACTGCGGACCCAATGGTCTTCAAGATGACACGGCCTATGGGATGGTGAATCCTTTCAAGCAGGTTCCGACAATCGACGATAATGGGTATATACTGACTGAATCCGGCGCGATCCTGCTTTACCTCGCTGAAAAGTCCGGCAAACTGATTCCTAAAGACCTGCAGGCCCGTGCGCAGGTCTATCGCTGGCTGATTACTTCGCTCAATAATATTGAGCCCTTCACTCTGCCGATTCTTTTCGCCGATCTTCAAGGCGACTCGAATCCTCATTTGAAAGCATTGCGCCCTTGGCATATTGATATTTTGGCGCGCTTCTTCCCGACGATTGATGACATGCTAAAAAATCAGCCATTTCTTACTGGCAATGAGTTCACGGTCGCTGATATTATTTTTACCGGCGTGCTGCGCGAAATTCGCAAGAATGAAGTTCTTAGCAAGTATCCAAACATTCAGAAATTCCGCGAGCGCTGCGAAGCACGTCCTGCCTTCGTAAAAGTTGTCAACGCTTACGAAGATCGCCTGGGTATCGCACGCGGAAGTGCGCGATAGCTGTCTAGTTCATAGACACCGATTTGTTTCCAAGACACTCGGAGGCATGACGGCCTTTTATGCAGAAAATATAGTGGCTGCGCCGTGCTCACTCGTGCTCTTATTTAGAGCAAAAAATGCGGGGTCTGGAAACAGATTCACTCTGATCCTAAAGCCCTTTCGTTACTAGAGGCATTGCTGTAAAAATCTTTGGACAATCATAGACGATAACCAAGGAGATCTTATGCAAATTAAAAATTCAGCATTCATGTTTCTATCTGTAAGTCTGATGACACTTTCAAGCTTTGCGAAAGCCCCGCCCTGCGTGCAGTGGTTTGGCACTTGCGTGAAGTCAAAAGTACGCGATGTATATTCTGTGGATGGGGATATTGGAAAAATATCTGTTACTAAAGCAGCCGTGCAATATGAGCTTCTTGAACAAGATGGCGGCGTTTCTCAACACCAAATTGCTGCTGAGGTAAACACTTATGTCGGCGTGCCAGCATTCATTGGCAACCTCAAAGAAAGACGCTCATTGTCCAGCGCTTGCAAGCAGATACTTGCAGAACTTGATTCACGTCGCTGTGAGTAATTCAAAAGCCCGGTTCATCACCGGGCTTTTTATTTTCAACTAAGAAAAATTCTTACTGATAGCTGATTCTGTACAAATCAAATTGAGAGTGATCTGTGTGGCTCTCGATTGTGCAAGGCGTGCACTCGTAGTTGCTTGAGCGGCACTCAGGCATGCTGTTGCGTTGCCAGTCACATTTTTGCTTCGCCACTGCCGTCTTCTTATCATAGAAGTGATAAGTCTGGATAAAGTCGCGCACTGGAGCTCCACCGTGGCCAGGGCCTGGATTCCAACCGCCACCGCCTCCTGGAGGACGACCCGGGCCCGGACGACCTGGACCTGGGTTCCAGCCACCACCGCCACCAACCAACTGGTAAACGATGTAGCTTGAGTGATCCGAGTGTTTGATTTCAGAGCACGGACTGCATTGATAGTTTTGGTCATTGCAACGACGATCTGCCAAGCGCGCATTTTGACAATTTCTAATAGCTATAGCTGTTTCACCATCCGTGAAATGAACTTCATCAACTTGTTGCCAACTTGCTTGCGGCTGCGCTCCGCCCCACTGCCCGCCACCGCGGCCATCATTGATTCCACCCCATACTTGGGCATAAGCGCTCCCAGCAAATGCAAGTGTTGCAGTTACGGAAACTACTTTTACTAAATTCTTCAAAACGTTCATGGTGTTTTCTCCTTGTTTTGTGTTTATGCTTCTTCAATAAAGCAATGAGCGGGCCAAGTGTTTCAGAGTCACAATGACTCTTCCGAAACGGAACACTCAAAGATTTTTTTGGAAATTGGTCGGAGTTTTGCAAGCACCTTCGACAACACAGAGAAATCAGAAAGTTTCTATCTGAGAGCCAAGGAGCAACGATGAAGAATTTTATTTCAAATGTGACTGTATTTTCACTGCTAAGTTTCACAATGATAAGTGCGAACGCGCTCGGGATGAGCCGCAACATCGGTGAACTTGCAAATTACTCGAAAGTGGACGAAGTGATACTGCTCCCGGAAATTGGTGGGAATCTTTCAGGTATTACGTACAACTATGACACCGGCACCTACTTTATGGTGCAAAATAATTACGGGAAACTTTTTGAATACGATCGCAGTTTAAAAAAGCAATTGCGCGTTATTGAAATGAAAAACCTGAAGGACGATGACACGGAAGGAATTTTTTATTTAGGCCGCGATCGTTTCGCGATCAGTTCCGAAGACAATCACATTCACATCTTCACGATTCGTCCCGGCGACACCGTGCTTGATCTCAACTCTGCCCGCGAAGACGTCCAAGACTTTACTCTGCCTCCGCCCAGCAAAAAAAATAAAGGCCTTGAAGGCGTCTGTCTTGCGCCGTCAAAAAATGGCGGTCGCGGAACTTTCTATACCGTCCAAGAAGCAAGCCCAAAGAAGGTCTACACCTTCGAGTTTCCAGCAAGTGATGCCGACGTGACCTCGCCGAAAGTTCTTGGCGTGAAAGAACTCTTCAACGCCGACAAAGCTTTGTTCTTAAAAATGAGTGACCTCTCTGACTGCACCTTTGACACAGAGTCAGATCATTTGTTTTTGCTGAGCCACGAATCATCCAAGGTGATGGAATTTAGCCGCACCGGTGAAGAGATCGGATCTTTGAAACTGCCAACGGTGGCACCTCAATACGAGGGGATCACGTTTGGTCCGGATCGCGAGCTGATCTTAGTGAGCGAACCTAATTCCGTTGTGATTATGAAAAAGAACCACTAGTCGCACATCGCCGGCGCCAAAGACGCCGGCGGCTCTTCATGGACTATTGGAAATCGATCGAATGGTCCCAGCGTGGATCGCCGTTTGCGATATAGGCGTTTGGATCGCCTTCCCAGAAAAAGCCCTTAAAGTAAGTCGACATTTGTTTTCTGAGACGCTCGCGGGAAGAAAGATTGTCCGGCGTCCAGGCAAAGCGAGAAAAGCTCTCTTCCTGAGTGACGAAATTACCTAAATAGAAAATCGCATCCATGCCATGGACCGCACCGAAAACTTCGCGCCATGGGGACGGAGTCTCTTTCCATTTAAAGGTGTAGTAGTAGACATTATTGCGAGTCAGGCTCATCCACAGATAGCCATTATGTAGAGTCAACCACAGGCTTTCGCTGCCCGCTGTCGTTGCCGCTTTAAACTCGGTGTAACTGGTGTTGATGAGATCGTCGACTTTCAAATCCAGATTGCGTGAGTTCTGAATCATCTCCCAGAGTTGCTTCTCATCGGGTTTTAGCATCTTACCGCCAACCAGATATGTTCCCTCGTCATCAGTTGAGCCCATCATCAGCGGCACCTGGTTGTAAGCGCCAAAGACAACGCCCTCAAGACCATTTGGCAAAACATATCCATCAGCGATGTGCTGATAAGGAACCATGTAATCCTGCGCTTCAACCAGTTCACTTGCCGTGCGCTCGTACATGAACTTGCGAATCCAAGTGTCGGTTTGTTTGCCTAAAAAATCACTCGCCGCACTTTTATCTGCTGCAAGCCCCGCGTTCACCACTAATTGCGCCATGAAATCCGCTGAGCGCTGCTCGGCAATGACCTTAGGATACGCATTCGGAAGACCCGCAGAACAAACCGCTTTATGAAACAGATTATTCGCCAGAGGCGACTGCATCAGCCCCCACACGTTCATGCAACCCGCACTGTGCCCCATGATGGTGACATTCTTCGGGTCGCCACCGAATTGAGATATATTCTTCTTCACCCACTCAAGCCCCTGAATCAGATCCAGCGTCGTAAAGTTGCCGGAGCGATCACCTTTACTACCAACTTTTTGAAAAGCCGGATGTGTGAAGGCTCCAAAAAGTCCCATGCGATAATTGAGGCTTACAAAAATCACATCGTCATGAGCCGCCATGAATGCGCCGTCATACATTGGATCGCGAGAAGTGCCTTTAAAATTTGATCCGCCATGAATCCAGAACACCACCGGGCGCTTGTAAGACTGATCTTGCGGAGCCCAAACATTCAGATAAAGACAATCCTCATCACCGACCGGCTGACCAAACTGACTCGAAGGCACGTTGGCAAAGAAGTTGCCTTTTTGCATGCAGGCTGGCTTTAACTGATGAGCATTCAGCACTCCTGGCCATGGCTGAGGGTCGCGCGGAGCTTTCCAGCGCAGTGGCCCCACCGGAGGAGCCGCATAAGGAATACCCAAAAACTGCGTTGTTTGATATTTACCTGCTGAGCCTGAGACATCACCAAAAACGGTCGAGCGCACGTCTAGAGCCAAAGCATGAAGAGATAAAAATAAAACAATCGCAAGAAGACTGATGTGTGTTCTCATACCCCCAGTCATACCAAGCGAAGGACCGAAGTGGTCAAAGAAAAAGCAGCTTTATCGGGATTCTTTCATCCCGCCATAGACTTTCTCATCATATTTTTGGGAGCATCAACGCGTGATTTTGTGGAAAAACTGTGATTAAGTCTTTAAACACGAAGGAGTTCTTTAATGGCAAAGACGTCGACAAAAGAAAAACCAAAGGTAAAGATCCAACCCCGCTGCAGTTGGGCTGGAACGGATCCTCTCTACGTGAAGTATCACGATACGGAATGGGGCGTGCCCGTTCACGACGATCAAAAGCTTTTTGAGTTCCTGGTCCTGGAGTCGGCGCAAGCAGGTCTTAGCTGGATAACAATTTTAAGAAAGCGAGAAAACTATCGCAAAGCCTTCGCCGGCTTTGATCCAAAGAAAGTCGCACGCTTCAACGAAAAGAAAATTGCGGCCTTGCTACAGAACGAAGGCATCATCCGCAACAATCTCAAAATCCGCGCGGCAATTAACAACGCCCAAAGATTTTTAGAAATCCAAAAAGAATTCGGCAGTTTTGCAAAATACATGTGGGCCTTTGTTGATCACAAGCCAATCCAGAATAAAAGGAAACCCGGCACGATCCCGGCGACCACAGAGATCTCAGATGCCCTTGCAAAAGACATGAAAAAACGTGGTTTTAAATTCTTGGGTTCTACGGTCCTCTACGCACATATGCAAGCAGTCGGCATGGTGAATGATCACGTCACTTCTTGCCTTTGTTATAAGAAACTAAGTTAGAACTTTTTCGATCGAGGCAAACAAAACCGATTTCTTAATCGGCTTTGTCAGAAAAGACACTTTCGGTAACGAGAGCGCCTTTTCCGCCGTGGTATCCAACGCATCGGCTGTCACTAACAAAATGGGCTTTGATGGCAGATGATTTTGCTGCTCGTACTCACGCACTTTTTCGACGACCTCAAAGCCATCCATCACCGGCATTCGCAAATCCAGCACTAAAAGATCCGAGGGCTTATTGAGATATAAATCCCAAGCTTCTTTTCCATTCATCGCAAATTCGATATGCCAAGGGGTTTTCTCAAAGTACGCCATGTAAAGTTCTTTATTGCCGATATCATCGTCAGCCACGATCAAAGAAATCGGCTTCTGCATGAATCCCGCAGGCACCACCGGTTTCGCCACCGCCGCTGCAGAAATCCCGCCGGCCTCTGGCGCTACAGCAGAAGCAGTGGTTTCTTTTTTATCGCCGCGCTTTTTCGGCCGGTTTGTAAATCCGATAGCACCAAGAACGTCACTCACCAAGAGCGGTGAATTATCAATAATGGAAATCTGCGGGTCCGCGGCTGCGTCTAAGAGACTTTTTCTGTGCCCGGCAATGATCACGCGTCCGACTTTGGCATCATGTTTAACCAATGTCATCGAGAAGCCTTCAAGAGTTGCGTCCACTAAAATCCAGCGGGGCTCCTTTTGTGGATGAGTCTTGATGTAATTTTTCGCTTCTTCAGGAGCAACATAGTTTAAATGAATTTGCGGATGGCCAGAAAGAAGATTTAAAGACTCCCGCCAAGCGCTGTTATTAGAAATCACCATCAGCTCCACCGGCAGATCGTCCGCCGGCTTAAAGACCGGAAGCCATGCCGCAGATTCAAGACTTTCAACATCAAGATCCACAGTAAAGTTAGAACCTTTTTTCGCTTTCGATTGCACTGTCAGACGTCCGCCAAGTTTACGCACAAGCTCTTTGACGATCGCAAGGCCTAACCCAACACCACCTTCAGAAAGTACATAGGATCCTTCCACTTGAAAAAAGGCATCAAAGACTTTCCCGAGTTTATCTTCCGGAATCCCGACGCCGGTATCTTCAACTTCAAAGCGCAATGTTGTGCGCGAGCCGGCTCCCCCCATGCGCGAGACACGGAAAGTAATATTTCCTTCGTTGGTGTACTTGCAGGCATTCCGCAAAAGGTTCATCAGAATCTGGCGCAAACGACTTGGGTCACACTGAATGCTCGATGGCAAATCCGCTGCAAAGTTCGTATAAAAACGCAGATTCTTCTTCATGATATCCTGACCGGCAATTCTGGCAGTTTCGTCCAAGAACTGGATCAGATTGAACTTCTTAAGATGAATTTGCAGATCATTACTGTCAGCCTTGGCAAGATCCAGTAGGTCCTCAATCATCGACAGCAAATGATTCCCCGAAGCACGCATACTTCTTAGGTATTCAGTGATTTTCTTGTCTTTGTCCTCTTCCTCACAAAGATCGATCATCCCCAGAATTAAATTCAATGGCGTGCGAATCTCGTGAGAAATATTTCCTAAAAAGCGTGTTTTCCCAAGTAAGACCTCTTGTAGTTCGTGATGGGCCTTTTCAAGATCCGTCGTTTTTTCAATAACGAGTTTCGTCACTAAACTAGTTTGCCGAACCAGAACCAAGAACAAATATGAAATCAGCAAGGTGATAAAGAAACTCATCAAACCCGCAATCAACGACGGAGACAACTCACGCTTTGGTTCTTTGAAGTTAAAAGCAAAATTCAGCTTCATCCCCGATTGCGGCAAGCCTTCGACATAAAGATAGTGGTGATAGCCTTCGCCCACTCCCGCCGCACTTGCCGCCGTCCCCGGCTTCACGACTTTATGTCCCCCACTTTGCGCTTCCACCCGCCACGTGTTGCCGGTTTCAGAATCGGTAATATCGAGGCTTTCTCCAGGGCGAAGATCGGTCTTAGCAAACACGCCCGAGAGCGGAGCCGTAAAGATATAAAAAATATCTTTATTGCCTCGCGAACGCATAATAAAAGAAACGCGCGGCACTTCGGAGTAATTATGCAAAACGGCTTTTTGCATAGAATTGCCATCCATCATGCGCTTGACGGCATCTTTCACAATCTCTGAACGGATGGTCTTATAAGATGACGGCAAAGGATCTAAAACCGAGTCCTTCGTATCAAGTCGCACCAAAAGACGCATCTCAGGGTAGTTACTCCCCTTCTCATTACGGTGAGTGTATTCAAAAATAGTGAAACGTTGGAAGATCGTGTACTCCAAAGCCTGGCGCATAAACATCGCATCGGCCTTGTAGGCTCGTGGCCGCGAGCCCAAATAGTCTTCATAAGACTGGATCCGCAGAATGCTGTTTGAGAACAGCAAATCGAGCTGATTAATCATCTCTTTATAGCGCTGAATCGAGTCGGTTTTGAGGATCTGTTGTTCGCGTTCACGGAGGTTATCGTAGACATAAACCGAAATGGCCGTGCCACAAATCAAAGCCAACATCGGGATCCATAAAACCAAACGGCGGAACCTGACTAAACCAAATTTCAGTATTTTCTGTATTTTCTTCGTAGTCATATTGGCAAATCGCATAACCCATTGTTACTGGGGGCTTTTGGAGTGAAGTTAATTGCATTTGAAGGTTTCTTCAATCCATTTTAAAGTGAATATTGAGACAGGATGTTACTGTTTTGTCACATCTGCTCCCTATTTATTGAGACATGAAGGAAAAACGACGTGACGAATGAAGAAAAAGACCTCATCCAAGTGACTGAAGCCCTGAAACGGCTTCCTCATTTTGACAGTGCCGCGTTTATTCAGCTCATTGAGGACACAGGCCCCGTAGTCGCACTCCGGATTTTAGCTCGCTTTGAAATCGGCGTTCAGGAAAGCCTCACTGCGATAAAAAATGGCATTACACAGGAAAACTCGGACTCGATCTGGCAAGCTTGCCATAAAATGACAGGCTCAGCAGAACTCATTGGCTTTAAAGAGTTTGGTGCGAAGTCGCGGAAACTCAATCGCGACGTGAAGGCGCTTCCGGATATTCAGGCGCACTTGGATGAACTGACACATTATTTGCGTGAAGGTGAAGCTCTCTTAGCACATATCAAAGAAAGCTTTCCGCAGTTTAAGAGTTACCTCTAACTTCCGCCTTGTAGCCAACGCTCAAAACGGTTTCGATGCTCACTGAGCTATTCGAGATCTTTCTTCTCAAATGGCTCACATGAGCATCCACAGTTCTCTGAGTGACATGCTTACCGAGGCCCCATACTTGATCCAAAAGCTGATCCCGAGTGAATACCTGGCCTGGGCGTGAAGAAACGATTTTCAGAATCTTGAATTCATACGGCGTCAATTGAACCGTCTCGCGGCCCACCTGTGCGTTCTGGATCTCGACGGACATATTATTTGAATCAATATAGAGATCACCGATTTTGATCTGATTCATATTATCTTGCAACGTGCGAGCAAAACGCAGGCGCGCCTCGATACGGGCGCGGAACTCACTCGCATCAAAAGGTTTTGAAACGTAGTCATCAGCACCAATACCAAACGCCGCGACTTTGCTGATCACATCGTTGTCAGAACTGAGGATAATTATAGGAACCATTTTCGAAGAGAAGGCCTCTTTCAATCCTGGCAAGGCTTTCATTCCATTGCCATCTGGCAAAGAAATATCGAGGAGAACCATATCGAAGCTCTCTCTGCCGTTTTGCAAAAGCTTGAATGCATCATTCAGAGACTCCGCTTGTATCAAAACATGATCACGCAGGACTGAAGTCAAGTAAAGGTAGAATTCCGTACTATCTTCGACACACAAAATTTTCGCCATAATTCGGGCATTTAAGCAGCGAATTAAGAAATCTTCAAATGAAATTAGATAAAAAACAATATTCGTGGGTCATCCTAACTTTAGGTATAAGGAGGTGACCATGAACACGTTGACGGACGATCACAGCAATATGGCGTTATCGTTACTTTACGAAATGCCAAAACCGGTAAAAGTGCTGGTAGTCGAAGACGATAGAATTCAATGGCCACTCTGGGAAAGCATTCTAAAGTCTGCTTATTCGGATGTGGAGATTGACTGGGAGACCACGGAAGCCGGGGCTGAGGCTCTTCTGCGGCATGCCTACCAAAATAACAGCCCGTATAATCTGGTTATTTCAGATATTTTCCTCGAAGGAAGAGACACTGGAATTGACCTCTGGAACCGGTATGGCGAAGCGGCGTATAACTTTGTCTTCGTGAGCGGTCTCACGACAAAAAACTTCGACGCCCTTATGAGTACCATGAGCAATCTACAAGGCGGTGGGCCTTACTATTTAGAAAAGCCCATCACCCCACGTATGGGGAAAGAGGTTTTGAAAAACCTCACTATTCGCAAAGGAGAAATTGCATGATGAATAATATCGAACTTAAAACAGATGTGACCAATATTCCTGGCAGCGAGAAATTTATGAAAACTTGCTTTAATGCCCTGGAACGACTGGCCGCTCTGGCTCCTTCGGACAACAGTATTCAAATGTCCGTGGACCAAAAGGGAGATAATTATCTCGTCGCCATCACCGTGGCTTCGCAAGAGTTGCGCTTTGCACTCGAGACCGCGGCGAAAAGTCCTTTCATGGCCTTGGAACAGGCTTTCAAAGATTCCCTCGACAGAGTGATGAAGTGGTCAACATCGCGCCAACTAAAACTTGCATAAGCAAAGATCCCGTAGAAGTCAGGGCCGGAGTCGTGTGGGACTCCGGCCTTTTTTATTTTGTCATTGGATTGTAGGAGCTTCGTCACACAACATCCCAACTAACACGATAACGCCAACCAATCCTCTAGGCTCAACATTCCTATAAGGAGGAAACAATGACAACGAAGTCAAAAAGCAGCTCGTCCCGTGGTTCACACAAAGAAGGGCGCTCTGCTTCTTCATCTCGCGGAGGATCTTACTCCGGAACAAGGCGCGCTAGCAGCTCCCGTTCTGATGACTCTTATGGCAGCTCTATGCAAAACAGAGATTCATCTTCAAGAATGAATCGCAACGATCGTTCTGACAGGGATCAATCTCAATCATACCGCGGCGATGACTACCGCGAAATGAGCCCTCGACAAGGTCGCGGTTACAGCGAAGACTACGAGAGCGACTCACAGCGAGGCGGACGCTATGGCGGAAGTCAACGCTATGGTTCAGACCAACAACAATATGGCGGTCAAAACTTTGAACAAGACCGTAGCCAATTCAACCGTCCCTCTCGCGGTGGTTACGGGCAAGAACGTCAAGACTATGGCCGCAACTTTGGCCAAGCTGAAGGCGATTATCGTGATGAGTTCCGCAGAGACGAAGGCCGCGGCTATCGCGATGACAATGAAGATTACAACTCTGATGAAACACGTATGGGTTCCAGAAGAGGTTACGGCATGCGTGAAGGCCGTGACTGGGACGAAAGCGATGATACGGAAGCTTACCAAGAAGCTCTTCGCTCTGGAGCCCACGATGAAGACATTGACGAAGATGAAGAGCACACTTCTTCTTCCCGTCGTGGCCCACGCCGCGGTGGCCGCTCTAGTTCCCGCGCAAGACACTAGTTCTTGCTTCAGCCAAAAGCCCGCATGAAAATTGCGGGCTTTTCTTTTCGATTTGTTTCTATTTGTTTTCCAATTTCGTTCTATGGAAGGAGTTCGTATGGCCAAAGTCGGAGAAAAGTTTAAACCCCTGAATCAGCAAACCATCGTGATCACCGGCGCTTCGAGTGGCATAGGACTTGCCACTGCAGAAATGGCGGCAAAAAAACGGGCTCGTGTTGTTATCTCTTCGCGCAACTTCGAAGACCTCGAGCGGATCGCTGAAAAACTGAACTCTCGTGGAGGCAACGTCCTTCCCGTAAGAGCTGACGTCACGAGATACGCAGATCTTGAAAGTCTTGCGGTTCAAGCGGTTGCCGCCTTTGGACCCATCGACACGTGGGTGAATAATGCCGGCGGCTCGATCTATGGACCGCTCTTGGAGATTCCCGAGCAAGAAGAACGCGCACTTTTTGAAATGAATTTCTGGAGTATTCGTAACGGCTGTCACGTCGCTGTGGCATCGATGCGCGACCGCGGCGGCGTCATCATCAATCTTGGCAGTGAAGTTTCAGACCGCTCCATTCCATTGCAAGGCATGTACGCCGCCACCAAACATGCCATCAAAGCTTATACAGACGCACTTCGTATGGAACTTGAACATGATGGCGTTCCGATTGCCGTGAGCCTCATTCGTCCGACAGCGATCAATACGCCATTTCCCGACCATGCCGTCAATCATCTTCGCAACGGCGAACCCTCACTCCCCGATCCGACCTTGCATCCGGACTTCGTTGCCAAAGCTATTCTTGAGTGCGCCGAAAAGCCAAAGCGCGATATCTACGTCGGTCTGCCTTCGAAGATGGCCTCCATCATGGAATTCTTCATGCCTCGGGTAGCCGATAAAGAAAGTGAAAGAAGCGGTTATCAAGGTCAAAGCCGAGGAACCCGCCTTGAGCACTCATCAGAACATGAGGGCCTCAACCATGCTCCGGATCAAGAGGGTGAGCTTCTCGGTCACCACATCGGAAAAACAAAAACCCAAGGAGAAATGAATAACTCCCACATCACCGACTCAAAGAGTCTCCACTAAAAGACGCAAGGAGCGCACCATGAATAAAAAAATTCGTTACGCCGTCGTTGGGCTCGGACACATTGCTCAAGTGGCGATGATTCCCGCTTTTAAAAATGCCCGCAGCAACTCAGAACTTGTCGCCTTGGTTTCAGGCGATCAAAAGAAACTCGACGTTCTTGGAAAACGATACAAGGTACCTCACTTATTTCACTACGCCCAATTTGAAGAAATGCTTGCGCAAGATCTGGTGGATGCAGTTTATATTTCAACCCCGAATGTAATGCATACAGAATTTGCCATTCTTGCTGCACGCTACGGAGTGCATGTTCTTTCTGAAAAGCCCCTGGCCACAACAGAAGAAGAATGCGTAAAGATACTCCGTGCCGCGCGCACTCACAAAATTAAATTCATGACAGCCTACCGCTTGCACTTTGAGCCGGCAAATCTCGAAGTGGTCAACATCGTTAAATCAAAAAAAATCGGCGACCCTCGCTTGTTTGTCTCTTCCTTTACCAATCAGATTAAAGACCGCACCAACATCCGCCTCAAAAAGCAAATGGGTGGCGGTCCAATGTGGGATATCGGCATTTACTGCTTAAATGCTTCTCGTTATCTCTTTCAAGATGAGCCGATCGAAGTCTTTGCAATGAAAGCCTCCGGCTCAGATTCCCGTTTCCGTGAAGTCGAAGAGATGATGACCGTCAGCTTGCGCTTTCCGAAAAAGCGGCTGGCAACGTTTGCTATCAGCTACGGGGCTGAGTCCTGCGCGGTTTTTGACATCTTCGGCTCAAAGGGACATGTAAACTTAGAAAATGCCTACGACTACGCCGAAGACATGAAAATGACAATCACGAAGAATGAGAAAAAAAAGATCCATCAATTTAAAAAACACGATCAGTTCGGGCCCGAGCTCAAATACTTCTCAGATTGTATTTTGAAAAACCGCGAGCCCGAACCTTCTGCTGAAGAAGGCCTGCTGGACGTTCGCGTGATCGAAGCCATCTACGAATCCGCAGAGACCGGCCGGCCCGTGCGCCTTGATCATAAACGTAAAAGTGTGCGCCCTAGCCTGCGCCAATCCAATCGCCGACCGATGCATCGTGAACCAAAGCTAGTCCATGCCCGTGCGGAAAGTTAACTAGAGTCCCGCTGCGAGTCCGAAAACCGACAAAGGCCGTCCGGATCCTCGTTCCGGGCGTCCTTGGCTGGGCCCTATGGGGGATTTGAAACTGGCGCTGTCTTTGCTCTAAGCATCGGCATGAAACTAAAATCCCTCGTTCGTGAGAACAATTCACTGGTGCCGGTTGAAATCGAGATCACTCTTTTACCGGGTTTGCCGACGATTCAATTCCTCGGCCTGCCCGATCAGATTATCAAAGAAAGCATTCACCGGATTAAGAGCGCCATCCGCCAGCAGGGCTTTGAATTTCCACGCGCACAGCAAGTGTTCGTGAATATTCGTCCCAATCACTTAAAGAAATCTTCGCGCGGACTCGAGCTTGCGGTCGCAGCCGGTATTCTTTGGGAAACCGGCGAAGTTCCGCCGCCGCCTCTGCCGGAAAAATTCTACATCTACGGCGAACTCGGCCTCAGCGGCGACGTCTTTGAGCCCGAAGACCTGGCAAGCGATTTTGAAGGCAGCGAAGAGTGTCATGTTTTGACGGGAACATTGAGCTCGCTCTGCTGTCCGTTTCCACGAAGAGTGGTGCATGAATTAAAAAACCTGGCACAGCCCGTATTTCATCCTCCCGAGATGAAAACTCTGAAGGTCGAGCGCCCCCAAGAAGGATTGGATTTTTATTACACTGAAGAACAGGCCAAGGTTTTATCCGTGGTAGCCCTCGGAGGCCATTCGTTGTTGTTGGCGGGCCCCTCCGGCTCGGGAAAGACCACCATGGCAAAAGCCCTGCCGGCTTTGATGTCTGAGCCCCGTCCTGAAGAGATCCTCGAGATTAAGAAAATCAACAAGGACCTCCATGATGGAGACAGTTTATGGAGGCCTGTGATTCACCCTCACCATTCAAGCACCCCTCTAGCCTTGATTGGTGGGGGCGTTCCCCCGAAGCCCGGCGAGTTAAGCCGGGCTCATCGGGGACTTTTGATTTTAGATGAACTTTTGGAATTCGATCCAAAAGTCCAAGAAACTCTGCGCGAGCCGATGGAGGAAGGGGCCCTGCGCCTATCCCGCGGCACACGTGCAGTGAAATATCCGGCGATGGCTCAAGTGGTGGCGACCACGAACCTCTGCCCTTGTGGTGATTTCACTCCAGGAAATAAACCTTCGTGCCGGTTTTCGAAACATCGCTGCCAGTCTTATTCGCAGAGATTGTCGGGACCTGTGATTGACCGCTTTGAGATCCTGCACTTCTCGCAACTGCAACGTCGTCGCGCCGGCGATCCGGCCACTCATGGTCTTATTCGCGGCGATGAAATCCTCGCACAGGTCAGTGAAGCCCGGGCTTGGATGAGAGAGCGCGGCCGCAACAACACCCCGAACTCGCGCCGCCCGATTGCGGAGCTTGAGGGCGAGTGGGATAGCTTCTTTTTTGAGCACATGATGAACCGAGACCTCGGTTCGCACCGCCGCTACCAAGCAACGCTTCGTGTTGCGAGGAGTTTTGCGGACTTAGAAAGGGTGGAAAATGTTCAAGGGCGCCATTTTGACCTGGCTTTGAACATCACATGGAAGCCTTTTGAGAAGTTGAAACGTTGGGATTAGTTGACTCAGAGCCCAGAAACCATTAGTTTGGGTTCTCTTTTGACCCAATGGTGGTGTGGCCGAGGGGTTAGGCAGAGCTCTGCAAAAGCTCGTACATCGGTTCAAGTCCGGTCACCACCTCCAAATTTTGCTGCCGCAAAATTAGAAAATAGATAATTGAAAATCGAAAATAGAAGAAACGCATCCGAAGACGAGCAGCAAAATTTCGTCTATTGTCTATTATCCATTCTCCGGTCTTCTTGCCCATCACTTCGCGATGAGGCTCTACGCAAAAAAAATCGCAGGAAACTGGGAGTTATCCTGCGATCTTTTTGGATTTGTTGGTTTTGGTTTTAATACTAGTTTGGAGCTGGGGCTCCTGGGGCTGCTACGTTTGTGCTTAGGAATTTGCAATACCAGCCTTTGTAGAATGCAGGGGCTGAAGATGTTGCTGTGATTGTTTCGCCGTTTGCTACTACTTTATTTACGATCGTTTCGAATGTGTATGTTGAGCCATGGGCGCCTTCGAGTTCGAAAGAGGCGCGTTTCATGTATTTTGTGCCTCCGTCGTTTGTATACGTGCACACTTGTTGGCCGCCCTGTCTCGACAAAGTGCCGTAGTTGCTCTCAAGAGCGTGGGCAGAAAAAGCAAAAGCAGATACGATTAAAGCGATAGGTAATTTCATTAAAGATCCTCCGTTTGTTGTTTCGGAGATCACTAACAGCCGAGTTTAAACCTCGTCAAACCCCAACTCCGCGGGATTTTTTTCGCCGGTTTCAATATTTTAATTTGTGAATTTATAGACCAACCAAAAGCTGCGGAAAATGTCTTGGGAGCATAGATTGCATTGGGCTTTAAAAATATTTGGCGGCGTTGAAATTTTTTAAGCTCGCAAAATATTTTGAATTTTACTCGCTCCATATCCGGATTATATTCGCAAAACTTCCACTTCACTCTGTATAATTGACTACCTATTGAGAATCCGCGGAGCTTGATGGCCGTCCTAAAGATTCAAACGTCTGTCCCTGGACTTGTATTTCTGAAATTATTGAAACCTGATGGGCTATAAATTACGATTTTATCATGATCGAAATTATTGCCGGGGTTTGGGCTACTTGTTTTTTGATTTCCCTTCCGATTACTTTTTGGAATGTGCGGTCTGTAGTTCAGAAAGCGAAGTCGCCGCAGTTTAAGACTTTGAATTTAAATCTGGCGAAGGTGGGGATGTTTTGGAGCCTTTCTTCGGATGGGTTTCAGCCCCTCGGCGAACGAACCGCCAAAGACGACACTCGCAAAGCGATGCGCAGTTATATGCTCATTGGTGGTCTCGGCATCTTCAGCGTTATCGGCTTGCTATTGCTGATTGCTGTGAGTCTTTCGATGCATCTTCTTGTGAATCGCACGGCTCAACGGGTTTTTGCTAGCGAGCTCACCCAGAATCCGAATCTGGACGCCGAAGCCACTCAAGCGCTTGTGACTTCGCTCTCTTAAAAAACTAAAGGCCCTTTTTCAGGGCCTCTTTTTAAATGCTTTTTCTGTTTTGAGTTCCCTCTGATTATGGTCAACCTTTAGGTTTACGATAAACCGAGGAGCCTTGCTTACTTCTCAACATCGCGCAGATGCGACAGCGGATGATGCTCATCAATGGTGTTGGCCATCGTGCGAGTCGTGACATTGGTATAGATCTGCGTCGTCTGAATGCTGGCGTGGCCCAATAGCATTTGGATGGAGCGCAAGTCTGCACCGCTCTCAAGCAAGGCCGTCGCGCAGGCGTGGCGGAATCTGTGTGGGTTCACGGGTTCTGGAAAGCCCGCCTTGGCCGACCACGAGGCAAGCCATCTCCACACGTCCACGCGCGAAGGTCTGTGACCACGATCATTGATCAGAATCGCTGGCGAAGAATCCTTCGTTAGCTGCGGACGGATCTCTTGCAAGTAATGCACTAAATGCTCTGCTAATTTTTCTGTGATCGGAGAAAGACGCTCTTTATTGCCCTTCCCTAACACTTTGATCCAACGGTCTGTGGGGTTAAAGTCTGTGACGTTCAAACCAATAAGTTCTGTCACGCGCACGCCGAGGCCATACAGGAATAACAACGTCATTTGGTTGCGCGCGGTTTTGACCGGGTCACTTGTTTCAGCGGCATCATAGAGCTGCTGGAACTCTTGAGGTGTCAGAACTTTTGGCAAACCCACTTTGACTTTTGGTGGACGGAGCTCACGAAGTTCCGGGCACTTCATGCCGCGGGATTCGCAGAAACGGAAGTAGGTGCGCAAGCTGCTGATCACGCGGGCTTGTGAACGAGTCGAGAGTTTATGTTTTTTCATAAACTCATAAAACCCTTGAACATGGGAGTTGGTTTTTTTGAATTCGATAAAGAGTTCAAGATCTCGGCGATACGCCATGACAGTATTCTGTGAGCGACCGCGGACATTCTGTAGTTCGTCGAAAAATTCTACCCAAAGTTCCAATTCCATTAAATCATTACAAGAGATTTTATGTTACAAAGGCAAGTCAGTTTCTGAGAACTTAGGCACTGCGTCTTTGAAGACTTCAACAAATGCTTGATGTTTTCTCTCAGAATGACGCTTCTTTGGGCAATTTACGCAGTCTTTACTTTACAAATAATAAAAAAAGGAACCCGAAGGTTCCTTTTTTCAAAGAGCGAATTTTTATTTGTGAATCTTAGAGAGCCGTCATGCCCACAGAGGACCAGCCACCATTGCACTGGAACCAAAGATACACAGTTGTTCCAGTATCACCGACATCGTCACCATTTGTATCTTTCAATTTAATATACATAGGAGCTTTGAAAGTTGTTGGACCTGTCAAAGTCACCCACAACGGGCTGATCGATTGAGTTGAGATGTCTGGAGAGATCATACCCACTTGCAAACCTTGAATGCTGTAAGAACCGTTGGGAATGCAAGAGTTCGATCCGTTCGCTACGAAAGTTCCGCCTGTTGGCAAACCTTGGTAAGTACCTGTCATGCGAGGACTTGCAGAATACACAGTCGCGATGCTGTTTTGATCTGCCACAACCGTAAGACCTTGGATGCTGTAAGAAGCACCGCTCACGTTACCAGTAAAGACTGTTGGACCAGCCACAAAACCTGTGCAGTTAGAGCAGCTTTCACTGACACCACTGCCAGCGCCGCCAGAGTTTTCATCACCACCGCCGGATTTACCGCAAGCCGTAGTTAACAACATCAAAGAAGCCAGTGCTGCGAATAAAAGTTTTTGTGTTTTCATATCATCCTCTTTTCAGAGGCACATCCAGTGCCTCTTAAGTAAATTTCAATTTCTATTAAAAGTTCATTTCCATCAAAACGGGGCTATAACCGTAAGCGTCCATACACTGAGTCAGATAAAGACGGAATAAGCCGGTGTTTTGTGGTCTTGCCGGAATCACTTGGATTGTTGCTGGGATAGATCCTTGAGGACCTGTCAACATCACAGAACCGTAAAACATATCTGATTGCACATAACCCTGTTGAGTCATTTGGATCGTGAAGGGTCCCGCTAAGTTTGGCTGACCAAGTCTGCAAACATAATTGTTAAAAGTAACGCCACCAGTGATCGAAGCCATTCCCGCGCCAGTGCTATCGCCTGTCACTTGGAATTGAACTTGTGTTCCAGTCATTGAACTTGCAGTTCCACCGTAAAGAGGAACTTGGCCAGCGCCGCCAACACAAGGTTGAACTGTGCAACCTGGGTAGATCGGAGCTACAGGAGTGTTGTTGTTGCTTCCGCCGCCGCTCTTCTGACAAGCCGCTGTCATCAACATAAGAGATGCTAAAGCGGAGAACAGAAGCATTGAGTATTTTTTTGTCGTTGTTTGTGTTTTCATATTCGCCTCTTAAAATCCTTAATTATTGATTAAATGCTTTCGATTTTGATAATCCAGTAAATGTGCCCAATCTGCGGTAGCTATTTGATGGGTAAACATTTGATTTATCCATCACCGTTTGCGAGCGGCAGTTGTACGGGCCGTCGTAAATGAACCAGCAGTATCTTTCAGTTCCTTGCGGAGCCATTGTCTTAGTAAAGTTCTTAAACCAGAGTGAACCAGACACGTAGGCAGAACCTTGAGCATCACCTTGGTTCACAACATTATCGATAACCAAAACAACCGCACCGTAAGCATCTTGAAAGTAGCCAGAGAACTTCGTGCTATTCGCAAACCAGTAGTTATACTCCGCATGGAAAAGACCTACGTCTCTATTCGTACCCATCGATGGGAAGGATTCGTTTTTACCCGTCCCGGCTACGAAGTAACCTTCATAGTGTTGGCCGGCATCATCGTAAGCCAATTTCACTTGGCCACCGAATTTGCCATTACCGACGTCGATCAAGTTCACATTCAATTTAACGTTTGTAGGATTGTTCAATGGGTGAGTTCCTACATACGTATTAAAGATCTCTAAAGAATCCGGAGTGAAGGCTACTGTATTACCGTAAGCCCAGCTATCACCTGCGGAACCCGCACCTTGTCCCGGAGGAGCATTGGTAGGGAACGTTGGATTCACAACACCAGGAGTAACGATTGTGTTGCCATCAGATGCCTTCATTTCTTTCGCACAGCCAACTCCAAGGAGTGCCAGTGTCGCCAGAACTAAGATAAGCTTCGAGTTTTTCATAATCGCCTCTGTGTTAATGGGTCCCCAACCACTGGGAACCTCTTACACAAGGTCTTTGCGAGCGCCGTGCCGACCGGGACACCCGCCGTGCCAACTTGTAAGTCCTTAAAATTTCAGAGCTATTGAAGGGTCTGATCACATTGAGACAAAGGCCCTGAGAACGCACCTGGGCGCATGAAACCCTTTTACGTCACCAGGGAGTCAAAAAATCAGACAGTTTTCGTGGAGCATCTCAGAATGAGACGAGGCTTTTCCGGGCGACGAGCCGGATTGGGAACTCTCAATGTGGGCCAACTTGAAATGGTTTAGAAACACCATCTCGTTACTTTTTTCAACAATATCTCTACAGTTCTCAAAGGTAGAAACCGAAGAGTAATTCATATTATCAAATCAAGGAGAAACAAAATGCAAAGCAAAGCTCTCAATATGATCGTTTTCGGTGCCGTTGCTCTATTTGCTGCTCGTGTTTTTTTAAATTTCTAGTTGTTTTCCGAAATAATTTTTAAACTCGCCAAAGGATAATAGTGCTTTAAAATCCTTTGGTAGGTGTACTTCTTAAGACCCAGCGCTCGACTTCCCCATTGGCACATTCCAACACCGTGCCCGAAGCCTTTCCCCACAAATTCGACATCATCTCCTTGATCCCGCATTTCAAAATTTGTACTTCTGAGATTCATGAAACCAAGAATCTGGCGAAAACTATTGCTACGAATATCGCCGAGGAAATCCTTCACGAGATTCGCAAATTTCTCCTTTGGCAAACGATAGCGCCACTGAGCCATCGGGTTGAGCGGACAGCCTTCATCCACGGCCACTCCCGCATCATTGTCCTTTTCCTGCGCCCACACAGAGCCTGCCGATACCGTCTTACCGCCACAGTCCGAATGATAGAAGGCCTTCAGTACGCGCGGGCCTTTCACGAGGAAAACCCCTTCGGTCTGTCTCACCGCTTCGCGGGCTTTTTCAAGTAACGCCATATTTTCGTGACGGCTGATTTTCTTATAGACCTGATCTAGCACCGAAGACTCCACATGAAACGGACGATTCTTACGATCTCGCAAGATCGCTTCAGTGTAGGAGCGAATCGCCACCGCTTGGGCCTTCAGAGTTTCCATCGGCCAGGTCAGCGGCATTTCACTCGCGAGCACCGAGAACACATACTCTTCCATCGGCACGACGCCGATGACGTCGATCTGCCCGTCAGTACTTTCTTGAAGAACGATTTTATTCGGCAGCTCCGTGGCGTCTTGACGGAGGTTTTCACCTTGAACCATCAAAGCCTCTTCAGCGCTCATCACGTCTTGCGAACTTGCAGGACCGCCTTCAGCGATTTGCCAATAGCTTTTGCCAGAGATTGAAACACGGGCGATTTGCAATTGCTTGGTTTGCGGGATAGCGACTTTATTAAATTTAGCAGTGTGACCGATCAGGCGCAGATTCAGGCCTGAGAGAGAAACGCGGGAGATGCCGGTTTTAATTCTTACACGGACGGACTCTGGCTGCGCCCATGTCGAGGGCGCAAAGCCAAAAGCAATAACCAGCAGAAAGCACGCAATCCCTTGCATTAGTTAAACTCCACCATGAGTTTCGTCTAGGTCAGACGCTAATATTAAAGTACGGGTTGCGTGTCTTTTCTAGTCTAGTTCTTCATTTCGCCGAGCTTCATCAGCGGCTTCACAATTTCCATTGGTAACGGGAAAACGATTGTATTCGATTTGTCACCCGCAATCTCAGTCAGAGTCTGTAGATATGCGAGCTGAATCGCCGAAGGTGAGCTCTGCATTAAGTTTGACGCATCAGCAAGCTTTTGCGCACGCTGCAACTCCCCTTCCGCTGCAATGACCTTCGCGCGACGTTCACGCTCAGACTCCGCCTCACGCGCCATGGCTCTTTGCATCTCTTTTGGCAGGTCAATCTGTTTCACTTCAACCATCACAACCTTGATCCCCCAAGCTTCGGTGTGCTTATCCAAAATTCCTTGCAGAGTTTGGTTCACTTGATCCCGATGCGCGAGGATTTCATCCAAGTGATACTGACCGACCACCGATCGGAGTGTCGTTTGTGCCAGCTGGCCGGTGGCGAAGTAATAGTCTTCAACTTTTGTGATCGCGTCTTCTGGGCTTACAACTTTGAAGTACACAACCGCATTGACCTGCATCGAAACGTTGTCTTTCGTGATGATGTCCTGAGGCTTCACATCCATCGTGACTGTACGAGTATCCACTTTCAGAATACGTTCAACTCCCGGGATCAGAATGATCAAACCAGGGCCGCGCACGCCGACGGAGCGACCGAAGCGCAAGATTACGCCACGTTCCCATTCCGGCAGGATTTTGATGGTGGCAGTAAGAAGCACAATCGCAACCACTAATATAAAAATTAAAAACTCCACGGCTTACTCCTTCTTTCTGATGTGAAGCGTGAGGCCTTCTCGGCTCAGCACTTCGACTTGATCAGTGAGTTGAATCTCCTGATCGCTGCTGAATCTCCAGACTTCTCCGAGGATTTCCACTTGGCCTTTCAGACCACCGGATTCCACAGAGACGACTTTGACTGTTTTTGTTTTTAAATCATGATCCGTATCTTTACGGCGACGGCGCACGGTTCGAAGCGCCAACCCACCAAGGCCCAAGAGGACGGCCGCAACCACCAGGGTCACGCCACCAATCAGAGTCCACGGGAGTGAATAACCCGTGATATCTCTGTCAAACAGAAGCACACTGCCAACGACAAAAGAGATCACTCCGCCCACTCCTAGGATTCCAAAGCTCGCGATAAAGAGCTCTGCCACCAAGAAGCCGATGCCTAGGAGAATCAGCGCAAGGCCGCCCCAGAAGACCTCGAGCTTATGAAAAGAAATCAGCGAGAGGATCAAGCCAATGCCGCCAATCACACCCGGCGCGACCAGTCCCGGATGAGTGATCTCTGCATACAGAAGCGCGATGCTCCCCATGAAAAGCAAATAAGCGATTTCAGGGTCCGCGGTGAAATTTAAAATTTGGTAACGAAGATCCGGTGCGAACTCGATGACGGTGCCGACTTCAACGGCGCTTTCCTTCTTTTCACCGAGGATGGTTTTATAACCTTGCGCCGCCTGCAGGAATTCCTGCTCGTTGTTTGCGATGAAATCAAGAGCTTTCAACTTCTTTGCTTCTTCCGCGCTGACAGCTTTGGCTTCAGTTACGATCTCTTGAGCAAACTTCAAATTGCGGCCGCGAAGTGTGACAATCCCTTCAAGCCAGCTGACAGTGTCATTCACCATCTTATTGCGGAGGTCTTTCGGCATCTCGCCGCCGTTCCCGAGGATCGGTGTTGCGGCTCCCACATTCGTGGCTGTGAGCCCGCCATTCACATGGCAAGCCATCAGGATAATTGCACCAGCACTGCCTGCATGACCGCCTGAGGGCGAAATAAGGCAAAGATACGGAACCGCTGAGGCCAGAATTCTTTCAACGATGAGGCGCGTGCTTTGCAGACTCCCGCCCGGCGTGTTCATACGAACAAGGATCGAACCACATTTCTTTTCAGCGGCGAAATTTTCAGCCCGAGTGAGATAATCGAGTGTTGCTGCCCCAATGGCTTCACGGATTGTGACGCCCACTGTGCACGCGGCACTTTCCTCGGCCTTCACACTGTGAGCAGCGCTCATCACCCCCATCAGGACTGCGAAGCAGACCCCGAAGAGTTTCATACGACACCAATTTCCTTCATGACTTTTTGCAGATCCGCCCACACGAGTTTTTTCGCATTGGCATTTTGAAGCAAGTAAGACGGACCGTAAGTTTCTAAGAACTTCACGGTGCCCATGTTTTGCATTCCGGGCTTGACCGGTTTTGATGAGAAGACCACCACAAAAGGAGTCGTCACTTTGGCTGTGTACTTTTGCAGAATCTGACTAACGGTTTCCGTCGAGCCCATAAGATCTGCTTCCAAGATCAGATGTTGACGATTTCCGAGGCGCATCGCCTGGATCATCTTATCGAGAAGCTCTGAGGTTTCAGACGCAAAAACGCTTTGATCGCTGGCTTGTTTGAGGTTCAAGAAGAGGAGGTCCGCGGTGGTCGTCGGGATCTCGGTTTCGACAGACTCTAGCAGGCTTTGGCGAATACGTGCCGACTGCAGGGTTTTGACCCCGAGCACATTTTTCACGTAGGAAAAGTAATTAGTTACACTCTCTTCAGCTGCCATGCCGGAGAATTTATTCCTTTCCAGGACCAAAGACTATGAAAACCCAACCTTCGCGCATTGCGCTATCCCAAGCTTGCGGCCTCAGTTAACCTAAAACTGGACCAAGAGAGTCTCAAGTTAAGACACTGAGGAGCCGATAGGTTTCCTGAGTGGCAAGTTGATGTGGATGAACAGGATGTTCTGAAGCAGAAACAGATGCCGAAATTCCAATTCTAGCCAGGAGGGCTTTTATGGAAATCTTTCGCTTTAACGTGATTCCAGAGCAAGAAATCCAACGCCGTGAGAAGCTGAAGTATGCTCTCAATCACTGCAATGTTTGTCATGGCAAACTCGAGTTCAACTATTTCGATACTTTAGAAGATGCCAAAGTAGAAGAAGTAGCCCACTGCAAAGACTGCGGCCGCAAAGCCTCGAATCTTCTGCACTCCGTGCACTGATCATTTATATAAATTGTATTCAGCACTCACCCACATCTCTTCACACGGATGTGGGTTTTGCTTTTGGCTCGTGCTAGGTCCTCGGCCGAGAGTACTGGCTCCGCCCTTCTTCCTCCATCCATGTGAATCGAGGACCTATCCTCGAGCTCCAGTAAAGTCCGGCCATCCGGGCCGGCCTTCCGGCATTTAGTACAAGTTTTCTTTCAAAGCCCCAATAAGAATCAAAGTACGACACTTCGGCAGATGAAGAGACTTATCTCATCCCTCTCCTAAAATATTTAAACCCGTCCCCTTATGCTTAGCCTGGCCGACCACGATGGTCGGACAGCCCCGTTCTCATGGATGGATGGCCGACGTTTAATCCTCGACTGGGCGTGTACGCTAAGTCTTAGCGTGTGAGAACGGAAACAATCTCCCCTCTGAATATGGTCAACCTATAGGTTCACTATAATCAGAGGAAGAAGGTTGGCTGGTAGTAAGTTATTCCGTTACTTCCTCATGGGTTTTAGGTTTATCCGTAGAGTTCTTTGATTTCTTCTTTGTTCTTTTAAACCCACGAGCTTCCATATCATTGAGTTCATGGTAATTAATGACGTTTCTAAAATCCCTTCCCCAGGAAAGAATCCTGGTAAAGGGGCGAAGGTTAAAAAGGCCTTTTAAAGATTTTCCTTTAAGCTTTGAAAGTAAACTTACAAGAAGAGAAGTAAGAGTTCTAATAAAAGCTAAATAGGCTTTCTTTGATGGAAGTAACATCACCATATGAATATGAGACCAATTTAGAGAAAGCTTATAAAGCTTAATGCCGTATTTGTTTGCTTGAGAGTTTATGATCCTTTCAATCTTTCGAGAATCAGGAACAAAACAATGACTGCCTGTGCTTTTTAAAATTAAGTGAGTTGGATTTTTAAAAGATAAAGGACGAGCGGTTTTTCTTTTGCCAGTTAAAAGGCTTCCGCCAAATTCTTTCTTGTAATTGTTGATAAATTGAAAGCTCGTTTGTCTCATCTCTCACCTCATAAGGTGAGAAACTTATAACACGGGTTTTGAGAGTGAATTTCCAAGCACAGCCCTAAGGCGAATCATATCGCTCGCGAGAGTGCGTAATCCCTTCGCCCCGAAGAGATCTCTTACTAAAATCAAAATCCAAAGACCCACGCAAAATCTCGCCCCACAAGCGAAGCCAAGCACACAAAAACCACGTCAATACTAAATTCAAAGATTCGTATTCCGGATAGATAATCTGCATTCAACGAGATCAGAAGGTGTAAAACTTGGCTATGTATATTCAAGTGATTGCAGCTCTTAACGAGAGCTCTCGTGTGCTTCAAGAGCACTCCCCCATACGTCCACACGCCGAAGGCGCAAGAAGCCAGCTGCTAGCGGCCGCCGTAGGCCTTGTTCACTCGTTCGATGTCGCGAGGGCTCAGGGTCGCTCCTGGGCGGATTTCTTGGTCTTTGATTTTGGATTGCATTGTTGGTTGTCGGTTCTTTGAGAACATGTCCGTTGGATAAATCATCAAGGATTCGAAATCAAAAGGTGCCAAACCACTCACCGTCATCAATGTCGGTGGCAACCGGAAAAAGTTATCCTGATATTGTTCTTCGATATTCTCAGGATTCAACGTAATGAATTGATCGCGATCGCTGCGGTTCTGCTCATGCACTAAGCCCAGCGCATGCAGAATCTCGTGAGCTATATCATCCGGCCGACAGCCCGGCGCAATCCACAAAGGCTGCTTGCCGCCCACTCGCCCCACGTAGGACTTACAGATACCAGTGCCCTCTTGAAAGACCATCACGTCTTCTTGAGTCCCATCGAAAGGTACAAATTGGATGACCGTGCCCGAAAAAAGATCGAGTGCTTTTAACACACGATCCGGCTCGCGCATCCCCGGGTCCACAAAATACGGAATCACATGGCTCGGCCACAAGTTGAGCGTCGGCATTTTTACATAACCACCCTCAACAGTTCCATCGTCTTCGACAAGCTCACCCACAACCAAATCACCCTGCACAACCGCAACACCATCTTCCATACGAAATTGCAAAGCGTCCTTAGGACGAGTCGATCCCTTCGGAATAGCCTTCACAGACTTTTCCGCAACAACAGGTTTTGCTGATTTTGTCATCGCCGCAACAGGAGCTGCCGCGGCTTCAGAGACCGGCGGTTCTTCCGCGGGAACTTCTTCCTGCGGACCACCTTGAGTATGTTCAATTTCGTCCAGCGCCTGAGGCTTCGTCCACTTTCGGCTGTAGATAATAAAAACACCTGCAACAACCAAAAGAGCTATAAAAAAGCGCTGGAGAGAATCTTTCATGAACTAGAAACGAATCCTTGCCCCAACACCGGCATCCAAATCCGCCGTCATAGAAGGAGCGACTTCCAAAATCAAAGCAAGCTCACCAAAGAGCTCGATGTTTGGATTATTGATGTTGAAATTTAACCCCAACGATCCACGCGGACCAATGGAAACTTTTGCATTGTCATGATCGTCGTTATAAGAAATCAAACGGCCGCCCAAGCCATAATACATATCTAAGGGCCCTTGAGTCGTTCCCCAGCTGCGAGCGCGATCCCAAAGATAGTCTGAGTGAAACTGCATCCCACTGTGCTTACCCGTGGAATATGCCAACGCTCCATCGATAGAGTGATTATTATCGTACTTCATTTTTCCCGACAAACCTGAAGGGTCCCCTAAGATCACGCCCAGAGCGTAGTTCTCTGCGTGAGCCACCGTTGCCGTCAACATCAGGGCCGCGAAAAGAGTGCTGAGTAATTTCATGGATGTATCCTCCTCTAGAGTCGTCGTTTGATCTTTTCAACTAAGGACGCTGCTTGATCAATCTTAAAGACATAGCCCAGGCCAAAATACAAAACTCCGTAGATGCCTAAAACGATCACCGCACGCAGAATCACATGGCCAAAATCATTCAACATGAATTTCACGCCAAAGGCAACCGCGCTGCTTGCCAAAGCCACTCCCCAGAGTTTCATCTGGAACGAAAGTGAAAGACCAGTTTCACCGATTTTTTTATTGAGCGTGTGACGAAGCATGTAAAATTCAATCCAACCAGCAAGACCCGCGGAAGCTGTCAAACCCGTTGTCCCCCACTTTGGATCAACCCCGAGCCAGCCCGGCAAGTAGAATGCGCACAACACGCCAAGAATCGTTGTGAAGAAAACCCGAACGAAGGCAAACTTCAGAGGCGTTCGCGTGTCTTTCAAAGAATAAAACGTTGAGGAGTAAAGTCTGCCTAAAGTGCTGGCAAGAAGACCAACCGTTGAACCCGCAAGCACCGCCCACACATAGTTCGTGCTATCGCGATCAAATACACCGGTTTGAAAAATCGCGCCGACAATCAAATCGCCAAGCACCAAAAATGCCACAACCGAAGGCACTATGAAAAAAGCAATCTGGCTCAAGCCGCCGTTCAGGCGTTTTTGCAAGTAACTGCGAATTTCTTCCTCAGTGCCCGTGGCCTGCGACATCGCCGGAAGTTCCGCCACTGAAATGCTCATGCCAAAAAGACTGACCGGCAAAAGATAAAGAGTCTGCGCATAGGCAAGAGCCGACACCGCGCCCGTCGGTAAAAGACTGGCTAACATATTGTCGATATAAGCACTGACCTGTACAACCCCGCGCGAGAAAACCACAGGAATGAAGTTCTTTACAACCGTGCGCACGCTCTGCAATTGCAAACTCAGACTTGGCCGGATCTTACGCCCCAATTTCAGTGCAAACGGAAACTGCACAAAGAATTGCAAGAAGCTGCCTGCAACCAAACCGTAAGAGGCCGTGATCGCCAAGTTGAACTGATCTTGCTGGCTCCAGCCAATGATCGAAACGATGATCGCTATATTCCAAATAACCGGCGCAACGTATGAAAGAAAGAATTTCTTGTGTGAATTCAAAATCCCCAAGCACCACGCCGACATCACCAAGAAGCCCGTGCCCGGGAAAAGAATTTGCACAATCTTGATCGTCAATTCACGCTTTTCACCGTGAAAGCCCGGAGCGATGACATCGATTAAAAATGGTGTTGCAAACACGCCAATCAGAACCAGCACCGAAGTCATCACAAACAAAAGACTGCCGATGACAGAGGCCACCTTTGCAGCGTCTTCATCGTGTTTCCGCGCTAAGAGTTGGGCGTAGACAGGAATGAAACTTGCGGAAAGAACGCCCTCACCAAAGAGGTTTTGCAAAAAGTTAGGAATTTTTAGAGCGGCTTTGAAGGCATCGCCGGCATCCGAGTTTCCGAAGTAATGGGCAAACACGCGCTCGCGCACGAGCCCTGCGATACGGCTAAAAAAGATCCCCAGTCCCACCAAGAAGGCGTGCTTTTTCATTATTCCTCGGTCTTGTCTTCGTGTTCTTCGTCAGATTCATTCAACTGCAAAAGAACGCGCTCGGCAAGCACTCTATTAAAGCCTTTCAATTGGGCAATTTCCTCTGGGTCGGCCTCTTTAAGCTCTTGCACCCCTTTAAAGTGAGTCAAAAGAGCCTTCTTGCGCTTTTCACCAAGGCCCACAACGAAATCAAGTTCGCTTTCAAGACTTGTGTTCTCGCGGAGCTTACGATGGTACGTGATCGCAAAGCGATGAGCTTCGTCACGAATCCCCACCAGAATATGCAACGCCTCCGAGTTATTACGGAAGATCACCGGATTCGAACGCCCTGGGAGGAAGAAACGCTCTTCCGTGCTTGAAACCTCTGCCGCCTGAAAATCGGACTCGGTCCGCGCCTTGGCAAGCCCCACAACCGGAATGTCCTTACGGCCAATCTCCTCAAGAATACGCATGGCCTGAGACAACTGCCCCTTACCACCGTCAACCACCAGCAAGTGCGGATCATCGTACTCGGTATGTTTAAAGCGACGGCTAAGGACCTCGTACATCGAGGCAAAGTCATTCGAACCTTCCACAGTTTTAATTTTGTAACGACGATAGTTTTCTTTGCTCGGAACACCGTCTTCGAAAACCACCTGCGAAGCCACAGTCTCAGCTCCTTGGAAGTTCGAAATATCGTAACACTCAATGCGGGTTGGGCGCACCGGAAGATTGAACTTCTCCTTGATCTCATCAAGACCGCGGATTTTTTCTTCTGATTTAGAAACGTATTTTTCAAAATGTGCTTTGGCGTTTTCATTTGCCATATCAACGAGCGCACGCCCCTTTTCGTCCGTCGCAAAACGCACGACATTGTGTTTGGCGCCCGAACGCTCCTGCAAAACAGCTTCCATCAGCTTCGTCAAATCCGAGCCGATTTCCGTAGGCAGCAAAACCTCATCAGGGATGATATTGTCTTCGTAATATTGATTCATGAAAGACACGAGCCATTCCCGCGGATCACTCGAAACATCAGCCACGTCCAAAAGTGGAATAAAATGCGAACGCGTACCGAGCACCCGGCCTTGGCGCACGTGCAGAGTTTCAATCAAGCAACCGCGATCATCACCAAAGTATCCGATCGCATCCTGATCTTTCTCAGAAGTATCGTTAATGACCGCTTGTTTTTGTAGAATAGATTTAATCGACTCAATCGAGTCACGCAGCCTCGCCGCGACTTCGAACTTCTCTTCCTCCGCTGCCTGCATCATCTTGGCCTTCATCGTTTTCACGACGCTCTTGTTTTTCCCTTTCAGGAACAACAACGCGCCTTCAACTTCCGAGCGATAATCTTCGCTTGCAATGTACTGCACACAGGGCGCGGTGCAACGACCAATCTGATGAGTCATGCACGGACGTTTACGAGACTTAAACATCGCATCCGTACAATCACGAATTTTAAAAGTCCGATTCAAAAAACGAATCGTACCAAACACGGCCCCACCACTCGTGTAGGGACCGAAATAAAGACTTCCGTCCTTCTTGACCTTGCGACTCAGGTACAAACGCGGAAAGTCCTCATTCCAAGTCATACGGATATAAGGATACGATTTGTCATCACGCAGACGGATATTGTACTTCGGGCGATGTTTTTTGATGAGCGAAGCTTCCAGCAAAAAGGCTTCGACCTCAGTCTTTGTCAGAATGTATTCAATGTGATTGATGTTCTGAACCAGCAGGCGGGTTTTCGGCGTGTGGTCCTTGCTGTCGGTAAAATAACTACGAACACGATTGCGCAGATTCTTTGCCTTGCCGACGTAAATAATCTTATCCACGGAGTTTTTCATCAGATAAACTCCGCTCTGGGTAGGATATTCTTTTACCAGCTCTTTGAGCTCGTCGAACTTCTGCGACATGTTTTAGTCTTTTTTACCTTCCTGCACATCAGCGGATTCTTTTTCCACTTCACCGCTACGCACATTCAAATCCACAATCTGCAAACGTTTGATCTCGTCGCGGATTTTTGCGGCCTCTTCGAACTCCAAATTAGCAGAGTATTCTTTCATCTTCTTACGAAGTTTTTCGATTTCTTTAGCAATCTTATCAGGCTCATTCCCGAATCGCTGGGCAATGCCCAGGATCTTCTGCTCAGGTCCGCCGACAAGGTGTGCGCCCACGGAGCCGTCAAAAGTATCGCCCAAGCCCTCTTTGATACGCTTTTTCACCGACTGCGGAGTGATGCCATGTTTTTCATTGTACTCCTGCTGAATGCGCCGACGACGATCCGTCTCATCCATGGCTTTTCTCATCGAATCGGTAATGCGATCCCCGTAAAGGATTACTTTGCCGTTCAAGTTACGAGCGGCACGGCCGATCGTTTGGATCAATGAACGCTCCGAGCGAAGGAAGCCCTCTTTGTCAGCATCGGTGATCCCCACAAGGCTCACCTCAGGGATATCCAAGCCCTCACGAAGCAAGTTGATCCCCACAAGCACATCAAACACACCTAAGCGCAAATCGCGCAGGATCTCAGTCCGCTCAACCGTGTCGATATCACTATGCAGGTATTTTACTTTTACGCCCAAAGATTCATAGTACTCGGTCAAATCTTCAGCGCTTCGTTTCGTGAGCGTTGTAATCAAAACACGCTCGCCTTTTGCAATGCGTGTGCGGCTCTCCGACAGCAAATCATCAACTTGATGACGGACCGGACGCACTTCAACCACAGGATCAATTAAACCCGTCGGACGAATGATCTGCTCAACGATCACGCCTTCAGATTTTTGGAATTCGTAATTCGCCGGGGTTGCCGACACATAGACGACTTTGTCCATCATGCGCTCAAATTCTTGAAAATTGAGTGGACGATTATCAAGTGCGCTCGGCAACCGAAAGCCGTGCTCCACCAGATTCATTTTACGGGCGCGGTCCCCACGGTACATCCCGCCGATTTGCGGTACAGTCACGTGCGACTCATCGATAAAGGTGACGAAGTTTTTCGGAAAGTATTCAAGCAGTGTCGGAGGCGGCTCCCCCGGTCCACGGCCTGTCATATGACGAGAATAGTTCTCGATCCCCTGACAGAAGCCCATTTGCTCGATCATCTCGATATCGTAATAAGTTCTTTGCTCAAGTCGCTGAGCCTCGAGCATCTTCAAATTTTTATTGAGATCAACAATCCTTTCGCGCAATTCCTCTTGAATTGTCTTAATCGCGCGTTTCATGTTCTCTTCACCAGTAACGTGGTGACTTCCGGGATAGATCCCGATCTGATCAAGCTCTTCAAGAACTTGGCCCGTTAATGGATCGATCCACGAAATTTTCTCGACGTAGTCACCGAAGAACTCAATACGCAATGCACGCTGCTCTTCGTAGGCCGGAAAGACCTCGACGATATCACCACGCACACGAATATTACCACGGGCGAAGTCGACATTGTTACGCGTGTATTGAATACGAATCAGCTCCCGCAAGAAATGATCGCGTTTCAATTCCGAATTTGCGACCACTTGAACCATCATGCCTTCGTAAGCCTCGGGCGAACCCAAACCATAAATGCACGACACGGAACTCACGATGATCACATCACGACGGTCAAAAAGCGAACGCGTCGCCGAGTGGCGCATACGATCGATTTGCTCATTAATCGCCGAATCTTTCTCGATGTAAGTATCCGTTGAAGGAATGTAAGCCTCGGGCTGGTAGTAGTCGTAGTAGCTGACGAAGTACTCAACCGCATTATTTGGAAAAAGCTCTTTAAACTCGGCATACAACTGAGCCGCCAAAGTCTTGTTGGGGGCAAGCACCAATGCCGGTTCATTCAACTGGGCAATCGTGTGTGCCATCGTGAAGGTCTTACCGGAACCGGTCACCCCCAAGAGAGTTTGATGGTTCAACCCCAACTTAAAGTTTTGAACCAAATCAGCGATGGCCTTCGGTTGGTCCCCCGAAGGCTTGAATTCAGATTTCAACTGGAAGCTCTTTTTATACGCCATGAAGTCTATCCTAATTTTAGCTGGCAAAATAATAGACTAGTTTAAATGCTTCTCAGGCTTGTGTGAATGTTTTGTTTCGAAATCCGCCAAATGGGATAGAGCACCGAAATGATGTTTCCTGCAATGACTGCGAGCCACACCGGCCAGCTCGTCCATATTGGCATAGAGACAATGTCCTCTCCCGGTAGATTGGCACCTAACAATGAGCGCAACCACGGGAAGACCGAAGCATCGATCAAGGCCCCCAATAAACAAGCTAAAACTGCCAAATACAGCGCTTCATAAAGCAAAACTTTAAACAAATCACTCTTCGAGTATCCGAGGGCACGCAAAACCGCGAGCTGAACATTCATGCTCTCAAAACGCCCCATCATCATCGAAGCCACCGAGCTAAATCCCAAAAGAATAATAATCGCCGCCACCAAAAGCCCGAGCTCACGGCCTGTTCCCGTCAGCTCGTTGAGTTTGCGATAACCTTCGCCGACAGAAACCATCTGCGCAACGGTTCGGCGATTAATCAAACTTTCTAAATGCGGAAATCCCCCCTCCTTAAGATAGACAAGCATGAAATTCATCACCTTCGTGCCCCAAGGAGTGCGGAACAACAATGAGTTGTCGTTAAAAATCTTATCCGCAGTTTCCCAACTGCCAAGAACAATGCGATCCCAGGCTTTATCCGTTGCTTTAAAAATCCCTACGACCTGCAACGTTTGCGAATTTTCAGGAGCGGGCTCGCCTCCAACCCAAACGCGGGCCGGAAGAGAATCACCGACTTTTAATTTTAAGCGCGAGGCCACCTGAGAACCCACCACGACTTGCCCCGCAAGCGACGGGGCATTTCCGGTTTCAAGCTCCGGCAAATCTTTTTCTTTAAAAGCAAAAAAATCACTCGTAGTCGTGTAAACGCGGAATTCATCCGTCTTTGCCACCAGCGCGAAAGGAAATACTCCGCGGATGAAGTTCGCATTGACGGTGGCCTTGTCTTCAAAATGCAGGCTCTCTTGGTTCTTGAGAGTCGTATAGAGATTCATCGGAATAGACTCTGGATAGTCACCTTCAAAGTTCAGCATTCCCAAAAGCAAGTCCAAAGCGCCCGATTTAGCCCCAATGATCGCATCGCCTGTGTTAATAAGGCTCGCAAAGCGCTCGTTGCTCAAAGAATATAAACGCAGCAAAATCCCACTGGTCGCCACCGCCAGCACAATCCCCAATAGAACGATCAAACTAGAAAACTTTTTTCGAATGAGGTGCAAATACGCAATCTTTGCCGGATTCATTGAACTAACTCCGCGAAATTCAGATTGCGACCGAAATACTTCTGCAAACGGCTGTCATGACTCACAACAATGAGTGTTTTCTTCTGCGAAGTCTCGAGCAACAGCTCCATGACTTTTTTTGCATTGGCTTCATCAAGACTCGAAGTTGGCTCATCGGCTAAAATCACCGCCGGGTTCTGTAAAAGAACGCGAACCACCGCTAAACGCTGTTGTTCTCCGAGACTCAGATTCCCCGCTCTGACATGAAGCTTGTCACTGAGCCCCACTTTTTTAAGAACACTCTCGGCATTTTCGCCTAGCTTATTCGTCACAAGCTCGAGATTCTCGGCACACGTCATGTGTTCAAGCAGATTCATTTTCTGAAAAACAAAGCCGATTTTGTTTTTACGAAACTCACTGAGTTCAAGGTCACTCAGAGTACAGAGATTTTGTCCATCACAAAAAACTTCTCCGCGAGTCGGTTTCCAGAGGCCGCCGATCAGATGCAATAGGCTCGTTTTACCGCTGCCACTGGGGCCATAGATAAGGACCTTCTCATTTGCCGGAATAGAAAGATGGCTGAATTTAAACAAAGATGCGACTTCAATGCCACGAAGCTCAATATCCATGACTCACTCCATAAGCTAAGGCTAGCGAAGTTTTTTGATGCTTTCAATAGATCTCTTGGTATCCTTAAGGTTCAGCTCATTTTGGAGGGCCCACACATTCACTATGGAGTTTAGCTGTAAAATTCCCTTCGAACTCACCATTGCACCTTATCGGCTGAGAACGATCCAAAACTCTGATGAATTAAACGCGGTCCTTGAGCTTCGCAAGCTATGCTTTAACGCCGACATCGACAAAATGCAGTTCGACCTCGCCGCCGACCACTTGATTGTCGAGGACATTGAAAAGAAAATTCTCTGTGGCACTTACCGTCTGACCCATTCCGACTTTAGCACCCATTTCGAATGCGAAGAAGACTTCGAGATCCCCGCTTTCTTAGAAAAAAATGAAGCGAAGCTCGAGCTTGCCTGGGCCTGCATCCATCCAGAGTACCGTAACGGAACGATCGTGAGCCTGCTTTGGCGAGGAATCACCGAGGTCATAAAAATTCGCTCAGCAAAATACATCTTCGGCACCACCAGCATTAAAGGTGAACCCGAAGACATTGCACGCATTCAAGATGCTCTTCAAGGCAAGGAGCTACCATTCCCGGTTCTTCCGCGCCGAAGTCATGTGAGAAAAATTCTTCCGTTGGATGCCGATACAGGCCTGAGCACTTCCAGCGCTTCATGGCGAAGGCTGCTCCCGGGACTTCTCAGAGCCTACTTAATGGCAGGCGCCCTCGTTTGTGCCCAGCCCAGCTACGATATTGACCTGAATTGTTATGACTTCATGACCGTGATCGATGTCGATCAAGCGACAGATTCTTTAATTCATCATTACAATTTATAAAAAATAATGCCTTAAGTAAAAGCCACCGATCAAAATCGTCAGGCTATGCATAGTCCAAACGATGGTGCGCACCCAATTATGCCCCAGCAAACGCTCAATGAGTTCATCGCTGTATGCAAAAGCCATTTCACGGTAAATGGACACTGAAATATAGGCTGTATAGCAGAAATTAAAAATAGAATACGTCAACAGAGCGCCACTGAACCACAGCGGATAATGCGCATCAAAGAAAAGATAAGCTGCCGTGGCCAGTTGCAGAACGATCACCGGTAATACAATTCGAACGATACGACTTAAATGAATGTCGTAATATTCTTTGTATCGATCCTTATCGACAAGCCGAAGCAACGGATATTGAATGACCTGTGCAAACCAGATCACACCCGTCATATAGAACGCACTCGCAGAATGTAACAATAGTGAATACATGCGGTTTAGCGCTCAATTCCGGCTGGAGTTTTCTTACGGTCGACAATGGTGGTTTCGCCGCCTTCGTCATAGGCATAAAGCCCCATCTGAACAATCGAAAAGAGATCCGCTCGCATCATGATATCCAAAGCTTCATGAACGCCGAATTTAACCACATGTGAAACCAGATTTTTCGCCATGGCGGGATCAATCGCATACGCATGAGCGCGGCAAATAAAATGATAATTATGATTGAGCGTTGCATGGGGCGGGATCGGCAAAACTGGCCAGCCTTTTGTGACCTGCTCAGAACCGCCAAGATAAATGATCTGATTAAATGCCTGAAAATCGCGGAAAGCCTTTACCATGATCGCATCATGCTCAAGAATCACAATCGGCTGATCGAGCTCAAGACACTTTACCCACAAGGCAAAATGCGAAAGAACACACGCGATCTCAGTCACCGAAAGCTCATGATCCACAGCCTTCAACCACGTAAGTGCAGTGCAAGACTGCAACGACGGTGGAACAACCAACTGGCCGCTGGTGCCATCGATACCTTCAAAAAATTGATACGGCATTCCGGACTTTTCACACGAAGCCGCGCACCGCTCTGAAAGTCTGACAGACTCACGATTCCCCGAAATTCTGATGATATAGGCGTTTTCGATTTGAGTATTAAACTGGCTACGCAGAGTTTTATTAAGATCCACTAAAGTCCTCGCGCTTTCAATGCCTCGGCAACCTCAGCAAAAACCACATCCCACTCACCGAATTTCTTCTGACGGAATAAGCGAACAGAGTCATACCAAGGTGACTTGGTCCCAGGATATGCCCAGACATAGTAAGGCAGAATCGGCACGATCACCCAGGTCTCTTTTCCAAGGCCAGCCGCCGCATGGGCGACGCTCGTGCAAGAGGTAATCACCAGATCCAACTGATCGATGACGGCCAAAGTATCTTCCCAAGTCTCCAGCGGCAGTGGCGTTTCTTCTTTTTGCAGACTCACCCAGGAACGCGCCCCTATCGCCTGCAAAAGCCCCTCTTTCGGAAACTTACGATGCTGTTCATGTTCAAATTGAGGATTGCCATAAAACCTCAGGCCAATCCGCGGACGTTGTGATTCAGAAAAATTCCGCGCAAAGAGCTCTTTCCACTTCGCGCGATATTCCGGAGCCACACTTAAATACGGAGCCCCGGAAAGAGTCGCATATTCTTTTTCAAGGACGCGAGCAGCACTCATCGCAGGAACCCAGAAGTCATGATAAACCTCGGGAGCCGCCTTATGACCAACCACCGCGGCCACACCCGGCACCCGTGAGAAAACAGATTTTAAAGCATTGTCGCAAGTCACCGTGACCTTTGCGCCCCGATCAGCAAAATCTTTCGCAAAACGCACGTTGATGATTTCATCACCATAACCGCCTTCACTGCACAAAAGTACATGACGGCCTTCAAGATTTTCATTGCGATAGATAGGTTTATTCGTCGGTAGCGGCGGATCACCGAAAGCACGTTCCCAGCGGCCCGAATCAAGAAGCTTCAGCCCTTGCAGCAGATTTCCGCGCATCATCTCATACCAAGCGCGATTAAAAGCGGCGCGATGACAGTCTGGAGTCGTTCGCGCGAGCTCCTCGGCGATTTCCCATCCCCGTTGGAAGTCGCCGCGAAGACCTGCGGCCACTTGTTCATCGAGTAAGGGGGAACCACGTCGGACTGGAATCATTACTTCGTCACTTCCCAGAAACTTCCCTCAGGCGTATCGCTAACGGAAATTCCCATGTCAGTCAGTTTCTTGCGAAGCTCATCGGATTTGGCGAAGTCTTTATTCGCCCGAGCCTGAGATCGTTCTGCCACCACGGCATCGACATCCGCGCGCTGGATACTCATTTTTTCCAGCAGCATATTGTCCAGCTTCAACAAGAAACTATCCGCAGGTTCCTGGAACATCGCCATGAGCTTGCCGACTTTGTGAACGAAATCAATAAAGCTCTGGGCCTTACCCAACACCGCTGCGTTTGCTTTAATCCCACGCTTTACTTGGTTGTTGAACTGGCGAACCACTTCAAACAACGCCGCAACCGCATTCGGAGTGCCAAAGTCATCATTCAAGGCTTCAGTTACTTTAGTCCAAGCCTCTTGCGTGATCTTTTCAAAGCCCGCATCCGGCGTCGCCTTCTGCCCGGCAAGCAGACTTTCCGCCACCGCCATTGCAGAGTAAATGCGCGCCAAGTTTGAAACCGCGCGATCGACAGCATCGTCACTAAAATCGCTTGTTGAACGATAGTGTACTGACAAAATCATCCATTTATAGATCTCAGAGTTATAACGCTCTAAGAACTCACGCATAGTGATGAAGTTTCCGAGGGACTTCGACATTTTTTGATTGCCGAAATTCAACATGTGCCAGTGCATCCAGTACTTCACGTAATGTTTGCCTGTGCAACCTTCACTTTGAGCGATTTCATTTTCGTGATGCGGGAAGATCAAATCAGTCCCGCCGCCATGAATATCGATCTGATCACCAAAAACTTTTTCAACCATCGCCGAGCACTCAATGTGCCAGCCGGGACGCCCCGGCCCCCAAGATGACGACCAAGAAGGCTCCCCTGGCTTTGCCCCCTTCCATAGAGCGAAATCCATCGGGCTTTTCTTCTTTGGATCGATCTCAACACGTGCACCGGCTTGCAAATCCTCAACATTACGACCACTGAGCTTTCCGTAGGACGGAAACGCTTCGATCGAGTAAAGCACATCACCATCAGCAACGTAGGCTTTCTTATTTTCAATCAATCTAGTCACGATCGAGCGGATTTCATCCATGCTCTCGGTCACTTTTGGGTTGTGATCATGCGGACGCAAACCTAAAGAGGCAAAGTCCTTCTTGTATTCAACGATGTATTTTTCAGCAAGCGCCTGAGGATCCACACCTTGAGCGTTCGCCGCTTCGATAATCTTGTCATCAACGTCCGTAAAATTCAGAGCGTACTCGACTTTATAACCGAGGGCCTCGAGCCAGTTGCGAACCAGATTAAAGAACACAACCCCACGGAAATTTCCGACATGCAGGAAGTTATAAACCGTCGGTCCGCAGACGTAGATTTTCACTTTGCCCGGTTCAAGCGGCTCAAAGTTTTCTAACTTTCTGGACTCGGTGTTGTGTATACGAAGCATCTAGTTACCCAATCTTTGCCAAGACTTTATTTGCGCGATCCACCAACGAAGAGGTCTTAATCAGCGGCACGAGATCTTTCAATTCAGTTCCATGCGGCTGACCGATCACAGCAACACGAATCGGCTGGAACAAGTTCTTACCTTTCGCGTTGGCTTTTACCTTCACTTCGTCTTGGAGTTTCAAGAACTCGTCCCCCGTGAGATAGTCTTTGCCTGAGGCCTGAACCAAATCACGCCATGCAGTCAAAACAGCTTTTGTCGGCTCCCATGCCAAAGCTTCATCTGCTTCCGGCAATATCGCAAAGGATTTGTCACTGAGCGGTCTATAAAGCTCGATCGCATCGACAAGAGTTTCCATTTTCGGCTTAAACGCCGCTACAGACCTTTCCTGCCAAGCGGGATCATTCGGGAACTCCATGTGCTCGCGAGCCAGGAACGGTTGAATCTCTTTCCAGAGAGCCGCATCCGAAAGCGCGCGCAAGTGCATCGCGTTCACCCATCTGAACTTCACACGGTTGAACACAGCACCGGCCGCCTGCAGGCGAGAAATATCAAAAGTACGAATCATGTCATCGACATCGAAGATCTCTTTACCTTCAGGATGCGACCAACCCAAAAGAGCAATGAAGTTTAAAACAGCCGAAGGCAAATAACCCTCTTGTTTCAATTGCCCGCAAGCCACCGCACCTTTACGTTTAGAAAGTTTTTGTCGGTCGTCATCGAGGATCAATGAAATGTGACCAAACTGCGGCGGCATCCACCCCATCGCTTCATAAATCATTAACTGTCGCAAAGTATTTGGCAGATGTTCTTCCGCACGGAAGACATGACTCATCTCCATCAGATGATCATCGATCACACAGCAGAAGTTATAAACCGGCATCCCGCCCGAACGAAGAAGCACGAAATCCCCAACCATATCGGATGGGAATTTCACTTCGCCACGAACGAGGTCGTTAAAAATATAGTCTTTCTTAAGGTCACGGGTTTTAAAACGAACAACGGCCTTACCACCTTCAGCGATTTTCTTCTGAGCTTGCTCAAGCGTCCAATCCTGATAAGGAGAGTTGATTTGCGGCGCACGTCCCGCTTTGATCGCGGCTTCACGCTGTTCTTCAATCTCTGCATCGGTCATGAAGCAGTAGTAGGCTTTGCCGGCCTTCAAAAGTTTATCGGCAATTTCTTTGTAGATATGCTGACGTTCACTTTGCTTGTAAGGCCCGAGAGGTCCCATGTCTTTGAGTGTGACAGGATCAACGCCCTCTTTCCAAAGCAGGTTCAACCAAACCATATCATCAACCACGCCGCGAAGAGATTCAGACGTGGAGCGGGCCTCGTCGGTATCTTCGATACGCAAAATAAAATCACCGCCATTTTTCTTGGCGAAGAGATAGTTGTAAAGTGCTGTACGAGCACCGCCAACGTGAAGATAACCTGTCGGAGAAGGAGCAAAGCGAACACGAACTTTAGACATGATGAACCCCTGAAACGAAAAGAGCCCGGGTTTTATCCCGAGCTCTCAATAATGTCTAATTTTACTAGAAAAATCAACGCCCTACGGCCTACGGAGCTACGCCGAAGATCGCTTTCACTTCTTCTTCTTTGAAAAGCTCTTCTTGGCTTGTCGCCAAAGTCAGCTCCTTCAGAAGCAAAGTACGCGCTGTATCGAGCATCTTACGCTCACCGAAACTCAACTCTTTATCAACTTTCAGCAAGAACAAGTCGCGCAAAACTTCCGCGATCTCAAAAACAGAACCTGTTTTAATCTTTTCCATGTATTCGCGATAACGACGATTCCAAGTTTGGTTGTCGATTTTAACGTCTGTTTCGCGTAGAATGCTAACGACACGGCCAGCTTCTTCTTTAGAGATGATCGGGCGAAGACCCACAGACTCCACGTTGTCACGCGGGATCATGATCTTCATGCCTGTATCAAGAATCTGGATAGAATAAAAAGTCTGTTTGTTACCGAGGATCTCTTTTGTTTCAATCGCCGTGACTCTACCCACGCCGTGGCCTGGATAAACCGCATTGTCACCAACTTTAAAAGTCACCATCGGAAGACCTCCCTCTTTGGGCTCAAAACCACATTAGTTGCTAGCGATCCTACAGATTCCCCACCCATAGAAATGCCAACCACAAGACGAACTGAGAGCCTTGGAGTTTTTAACAAATTTGACACGAGTTATCAAATGAAAGCCGGTTCGGCTGGAAAAAATACAAAAAGGCCTCGCTTTTGACGAGGCCTTCCATAAGTAATTTCAATAACTTACAGCTTACATCTCACGCGCTGTATAAACCAGAGCGTAGGGCTGTTTCCCGTTTTTACCTTGAGGCACTTTCGCACCAGACACTGTCAACGTGTAAGTACCTGCTGGCAGGTTCGAAAGCTCGATGACTTCATTGTTGTTCACGTGATCGTTCTTGTTCACGTTTTGACCGTTCCCAGTCAAAGTCAAATCAAGGTCGTTCACCAAAGCCACCGCTGCATCCGGAGAAGCGGGAGCATCTGTATAAACCAAGTTTGCCAAGATAGAGCCCGGAGCCGAGAGCGTTACAGTCACACTGACTTGCTCCCCTTGACCCACGCCCGTTCTATTATCAACGAACTGAGTTTTGTTCGTGAGGTTTGCAACGTTTGAAACATCCGTGCGGCCGTAACCTTCATCAGAATTTGGACGACGTGTGATCAATTCTTGACCGCGAGCTGCACCGACTTCGCCGTATTGGCCAGGGTACATATCAACTGCTGTGTGAAGCAAAGTTGCTTTCAACAACGCCGCTGATGGACTTGCGATTTGGAATTTTTCTTGAAGCACTTGGCGAGTCACTGCTGCAGCACCAGCCACCAAAGGCGTCGCCATGGAAGTACCGCCAGAGTATGCGTAGTCCGCATTGTAAGCACCCCAAAGATCACTAGCACCGGCAACGTGAGAACGGTTGCTCAAAATGTTTGTACCTGGAGCCACGATTTCAGGCTTCGTACGGCCATCCAACGTAGGACCACGAGAAGAGAACATCGCCACACCGTTGATATTGTCAGAAATGTACGAGCTGTAGATCGGCTCTGCGCTCCACTCGTCAGCAGCCGCGCGCAATTTGCTGATAGGAACTTGGATACCACCCGTGCTGAGCAGATTTTCAGAAGCACCTACAGTCAAAGCGTTCTTCGCTGTGCCTGGAGAAGAGATCGAACCCGAATCGATACGGCCGTCTTTGTTTTTATCAACACCGCTGTTACCCGCTGCGAATACGATCAACATATCAGGATTGTTGAACATGAAATCGTCGACGCTGGAAGCGTAGTTGTCGTAAGCACCGAAGTTACGAGCCGCACCCCAAGAGTTAGAGTGAACGCGCGCACCGTCTGCATACGCTTTAGAGAACAAGTCTTGGATCTTAGATGGAACCGTGAGGTTCTTCATCATCGGAGACCACATCCCCTCAGGAATGAAAGTCGCTGCGTAAGCGCCCCCATGAATTTTACCACCAGAAGCCGTTCCGCGACCAAGGATAGAACCCGCTACGTGAGTTCCGTGTCCCATTGGATCATCCCAACCTTTAGAGAAAAGACCGAAGATGTAACCTTTAACAACGGCACCTTGGAAATCCGGAGATAAGTTGCCTTCACCGTTATCAAGACCTGTATCAGCCATTGAAACGATTTGATTGCGACCTGTGTAACCCATCGCCCAAGCAGCGTCGAAGTTCATCACTTTCGTGCCAGTTTCATAACCATTGATATCAGAGTAGTCGCCAGCACCTTGAGGAGCTGTCACGCCACTTTGATCGTCAAAAGTCATGTGCATTGGTTTCATGTCGACGTAAGGTTGAACGTGTTCAACACCTGTGATGGCTGCAACATTACGAACCATCGCACGCGGCACAACTGCGACGATGGATTTACCGTCAGCAACATGAACTGTTGATTGCGGCAAGTTTCTGATCGCCAAAGCGATGTCTTTTGTTTCAGTCGCTTTGAATGTTTTTACCAAAACGGCTGTTTGTTCTTCTTTATTAAAGATCGAAGCTGGATCGAAGTTAGTGCTGATTTTGTATTCAGGTTTGAATGGCAAAACAGCTTCAACATTTGCGTGGCTACGCCATTGTTGAATTTTCGCGCTGGAAGCACGAACCATCAAAGCATCATCAGGAAGATAACCGAAGATTTCAGCACCGATGGCTTTCAACTCCGCTTTGTCTTTTTCTGTGATGGCGTTTTTAAACTGAACGATCAAATCTTGTGACGCTGGAGTGTTCATTTGAGCACTCAAAAGGCTCTCCGCGCGTTTCGTTTCGAAAGTTCCTGCGTTCAAGCGCAGCATCGTGCCCGCTTGCGCTGTCATTGCTGACAAAGACGCTGCTACTAGGATGTACTTTGAAAGTGTGTTCACTTTCCCCTCCCCCTTGGATGTTTGGGAAAATCAGATCACGCAGTCGAACAAGTGTATATTAAAAAGATGGAAGGTTACGCTATGCGATGCCAGCAAGAGCAGCGGGGCCATGGGTTTTTGTCAGTTCTTCACGCAAAGCTTGGTTCTCGGCAAACTTTAACTGCGCATCTTTACGAAGCACTTCAAATGCGGCTTCACGGGCTTCTTGCAAGATCGAGATATCGCGAACCAGGTTCGCCATTTTAAACCCAGGCAATCCCGACTGACGAGTGCCCATAAATTCACCAGGTCCGCGCATTTCTAAATCGAATTCGGCAATTTTAAATCCATCCGTCGTGCGCTCCATGAACTCGGTGCGCTGCTTTGCTTCTTCAGACACTGCGTAGCCCATAATAAGGATGCAATAACTTTTGTGTGCCCCCCGCCCGACACGGCCGCGCAACTGATGGAGCTGCGACAGACCAAAGCGTTCGGCATGTTCAATGATCATAATGTTGGCATTTGGAACATCGACACCGACTTCGATCACTGTGGTTGAAACTAAAACCTGCAACTCGCCAGCGCGGAAACGATCCATGACGTCGTCTTTTTCCTGCGGCTTCATTTTACCATGCAAAAGACCTAAGCGAAGCTTCGGGAACATCTGTTGAAGCTTTTCAAATTCGCTGATGGCATCCTTGAGGTCGATTTTCTCGCTCTCTGCCACGAGTGGATAAACGATATAGGCCTGACGACCTTTTTCAATTTGTTCGACCATGAACTGCAGGGCTGCTGATTTTTTATTATCAAAAACCACGCGGGTTTGAATCGGACTGCGACCCGGCGGCATCTCATCTATAATAGAGACATCCAAATCCCCATAAACCGTCATCGCCAAAGTTCGCGGGATCGGGGTCGCGGTCATCACCAAGAAATGCGGTGAGCGGCCTTTGTTTTTCAAAATGCCTCTTTGTTCAACACCAAAGCGATGCTGTTCATCGATGATCACAAGTGCCAGGGATTTGAAAACCACTTCGTCTTCAATCAAAGCATGGGTCCCGATAAGGAAGTCAATCTCACCATCTGCCAAGTTTTGCAGCAACTCTTTACGTTCAGAGGTTTTAGTTTTTCCGGTGAGCATCCCCAGCTTCAACCCCAGTGGAGTCAGCAGTTTTTGTGCATTTTTAAAATGCTGTTCAGCGAGAATCTCCGTGGGCGCCATCAAACAGCTTTGCATGCCGCTTTCTGCAGCAAAAATCGCCGCCATGAAACTCACCAAAGTTTTTCCCGAGCCCACGTCCCCTTGAACCATTCGGTGCATTGGTGTTGGTTTTTCGAGATCGGCTTTGATTTCCTGAAAGGCTTTTTTCTGGGCATTTGTCAGCTCAAACGGCAGAGATTTTTGCAACGCCGTGATTTTTGCCCCATCACTGTGCAATGCCACTCCTTGCTCTTTTTTAAAGCCGGTTTTTTTCGATGCGAGGAATAGCTCCAACCAGAAAAACTCCTCGAAAATAATCCGCCGATGCGCCGGCGTTTTGAGTTCTGCATAAGCCGTACCTAAACTCGGGTCCGGATTGTGGATGAGGTTCAATGCTTTTCGGCGCGAGATCAGTCCATACTTTTGCACAATCCACGGCGGCAACAATTCCGCCGGCCAGTTTTCATCAGGAATTTGCTGAAGCGAGGCCTTAATAAAACGATGAATTTTCGAAGTCCCGAAGCCTTCGATCTCGGTATAGAGCGGAATCAGCGCATCCCCGGTTTCTTCTTCGGGATCTACATCACGAATGTCCGGATGATGGAATTCTGCGCGGCCGCGGTAATCAGTAACTTTGCCAACGACTCGGACTTCTTTGAAGGGCGTGAAGCGCTCAAAATACCCTTTGTAAGGAACGCGGAAAAACTTGCACTTGATTTGCCCTGAAGAATCACGAACCACCACATCATACATTTTTCTGTGGGACTTTCCCATGTTGATACTGGAAACAGAAACGACTTGAGCCTTCACGCTCACAATGTCCCCGACTTTGAGGCTGGCAATATTACGAGCCGCACGCTGATCTTCATACGCGCGTGGATAAAATTCCAAAAGTTCGCCCACAGTACGGATACCGTGTCTCGAAAAGAGTGAAGCCAGTTTGGGACCGACTCCCTTGAGGTACTGTAATGAGGTGTCTAGACGAAGGGCCATGTTGATCAAATTTCCATCTTTTGATTTTCGAGTCAATAATTCCATGGAATAATAGAGACATGCAGCAGGAAGCTTATTTTAGAATACGTCTCAGTACGATCCGTCCATCGAAAGCGACGTCTTTCGATATCTTCATTCATATCAACGGCCAAATGGTTCACTATTTGAAGGCCGGAGATAAACTCTCAGAACTTAAAATTGAATCTCTGCACAACAAAGACACAGGCAACTCTTTCTTCGTTCCTACTGCGCAAAAAGAAGCTTATCGTGACTGGGTGAAAGAGGAAATGAATTCAGACGATCTAAATCCGTTTGAAAAGTCAAAAATCCTGCGCGAGTCGTCGGTGGCTCTGATGGAAGATCTGTTTGAAAATCCTGACGTGAATACAGCCTTGGACGAATCTCGTCCCATCATCAAAAACTTCATCGACTTCATGGAGAGCGCGCCCGAGGCGATGGGCTACATGATCAGCCTTTCGGGCCATGACTTCTACACTTACAATCACTCTTTGGACGTGAGTATTTACTCTCTGGGACTCGGCACAGCGCTGACCTTCAACAAAACCGATCTCGAAGAACTTGGCGTGGGCTCGTTGTTTCATGACATCGGCAAGCGCAATGTCAGCCTCGATATTTTGTGCAAAAAAGGCGGTTTGGACGACGCAGAATGGGAGCAAATGAAGCGTCACCCTCAATACGGCCTGATGATTCTCAATCAAAACCCCAACATCAGCGATGCCATTAAGGCGGCCTGCTTTGAGCATCACGAAAGCTTCGCCGGAAATGGATATCCACAAGGGATTTCTGGACAAGAAATTCACCCTTTCGCACGCATTGTCGCCATCACGGATACCTATGATGCCATGACAACTCAGCGTTCCTACAACGTGCCTCTAAAGCCTTTCGATGCCGTCACCATGATGAAAGAAAAGCTCGCCGGCCGTTATGATCCTGAGTTCTTAAAGGCAATGTATTCCGTGTTGTTTAAACTTAGCAAAGCGGCCTAAATGTAGACTGCTTTTTGTTCGGGGTTCCTATGTTTCAGCTCATCTTGAAAACTCATCTCGCATTTTTACTGATTCCCCTTTTGACTTTGGCGCTTGAACCAACAAACCCGAGTGGACTCTGCGATCGCTTCCTCGGCGATAAAGACAAAGCTCAGTGCATGCTGAAAACCACGAAAGACCCTCTGGATTGGTACGCTTCGTCTGCGTGTGCCCTTCAACAAGAGGACAAGAACTTTATGAGCTGCCTTGATGAGATCAAGGGGGCGACGTTTAACCCTGAGGCGCTAGAGCTCTGTGCGAAGTCGACCGACATCTCTGATGAGTCCCGTATTAGCTGCATTAAAAAGATTAAAAACAAAGACTACTCTCGCGCCCAAATAAAGAAATGCGCTGATAGTGGCGAGCTTTCCAATATGGAGAGCTGCTTGTTTAATTCGGGTCGCACACCCGCAAGCAACGCGCCGGCACCGGGCTTCCAAGCGCTCGAAATCAAGAAATAGACAACCAGAAATCGCCACAAATTTTCCTACAAAAATGCGAGTTGTTTAGTTCATCGAACACTCGCTTCATTACCGAACAGTAATGTTTCCGCCTCTACACGATCGTGTTTACACCCCAAACCAACAAAAATTAAGCGACTCGTTAAAAACGTAACAAGAGTCTTATGTTACTGTAAACACGTACCTTTTTAGTACAATCAAGCGTTTAATTTGCATTTTATGTTAAGATGATGTTAAGATTTTTTGACAATCACTAATTTATTTGCTCCAATCAGAATTGCGGACAAACCGAAACATTGCACTCTCGCAATGTTCGGAAATGATGAGGGTGAAAATGACAGAAGGACAGACTACCGGATCAACCGGCCAAGATGCGAAGACTGCAGCGGACTACTTAATAACTATTTTCAATGAACGAAAAGAGAAGAACCCACGTTATTCTCTACGAGCTTTCGCACGATCGCTCGGCGTATCATCAGGACAGCTTTCAGAAATTCTCTCAGGAAAGAGACCACTTTCTCACAAGCTCGCACGAAGAATTTCAATTGCACTTGCACTCACCGAAGACGAATCACAAAAGCTCATCCACCTTGTATCGCAACAAAGTCAATTCCTCGAAGCTGCTGGCAGCAATTCTCGCTCTCTTTCCGAAGAAGAGATCGCACTTATGTCTATCGCTCAAAATTTGGATTCTAAATTGAAACTCAACTTGGACTTCCAAAACACTCCGGAGTCTCAAAACTTTGCAGACATGGATCAAGAGATCGTTCTCGAAGTGAAAAAGGCCATCCGCAATTTCCGCAAGAAATTAAAGAAGGTTCTTGATGCTGAAAAGAAAGCAGGCCTTGGCATGCTCAGCGCGGAGAAGGCTGTTTAATCGCCCTTCCCTATTCAAAAATGACAGCTTTAAAGGCCGTAACAAAAGTTGCGGCTTTTTTTATACCTTCATGCCATCCTAGAGGGCATGAGAATTCGTCAAGTCGGTTTTTCCTCACGCCTCAAAGCTCATCGCAAGCTCCTCACCTTGGAGACGCTTAAATTCATCGTAGAATTCCTTAAGGACGGCAATGCCCGTATGGCAGCACTCCGCTCAGGGGTGCCCGAGACCTATGCCTCACGCCAAGGAGCGTGGCTTAAGAAGCACCCGATCGTCCAGGCCGCGATGGAGGCCGAGGTCGATGAACGCGAACTGCTTCAGCTTACCAAAGCCGTTGCAGAGATTGAGCGGCAGATGGAGATTTGCAAAGACATTCTCGGCCTGCAGGACTACTAAAGCAGCCTATGGATTAGGACCCTTTAAGAAGTCCTTAAAGGTTTTACCGGTATATTTTTGATAGACCTGATCGACATAGCCTCGCACAAAAAGCTCATTGATCTTTTTATTGAGTTTTCTATGGAGCAAGCGATCTTTAATTTCTACAAACGTCGGAACTAAATCCACCGAGGGATACAAAATCCGCACCTTAAGATTTTCACGTTTGATCATTGCCGCGGCCTGATATGGGTCATCAATGTAAAGATCAATTCTTTTCGCCGACAGTTTTCGCAGATTTAAAATAACTTCATTTTCTTCTTCAACGAGCCACTTCTTGTTCTGCTTGATCTTCTCCGGATAACCATAATCTTTCGTGAAGCCAATGTGCTTACCATCAAATTGCGTCAGCGACGTGTATTCTTTAAAAGGCGAATCCTGCGGCACCATCACATTGAGAGTCCAGTACTCAAGCGGCTTATCTAAATAGTACATTTTTTTATTTTTACCCGCTTCCGTGGTAAAGAACGCGCCGCTGATTTCGCCACTGCGACTGAGAACAAAGCAGCGATAAGCATAGTTGACCTCTTCCACTGCAAGCTTATAACCGAGCTCTTCCAAAGCTTTCTTCATGATGTCGTAGGTCACACCACTGTCGATAATTCCCTGCGAATTTTTAATCGCATATGGCTGGTACTGTTCCGCACAAAAGGTGAGCGTTTTGGGAACCGCGTGGGCTGGAGCTAACAGGAGGTGATAAATAAGAATGAGCATCATCACTGCCCGTATCCATTGGCTCATGACCTCATGTCAACGAAGATAGCAAATCTCTTCTCAGATTGTGGTTCATGGAAGCTGCTTTCAACTCGAACATAGAAATTTTAGACTTATTTTTTTGGATCTGTCGCTTGATAACTAGGGAATCTGATAGACACAGCGAAATCCGATATCATCAAATCTGTCCGTGTTGTTAAACGCCGTCTCTGCGCGAAAAATTCCTGACGTGGTTCCTTCCCCCCAATTGCCGCCACGAAACGTCGCACCGCCGGCAGAAAATGAGTTGAGCTTTCCTAAGCCACCGTACTCACCGGAATTTAACGAGGTGTATGTTCCTCCGGGACCAAACATCGCCTTCGCGGTTGTGTTTGTTACCTGTGAAATAAATTGCGTAAGGCTGTAATTCACGTTGGCATCTTTGACCCACTCATTCACGTTCCCGGCAAAATCCCAGATCACCTGACCGTTAGAAAGTGTGTGCGTACGCTTCAGCGCAAAGTTCACCGTCGACGTGCAGCCACTGCCGCCGTTGCTGCCATAGAGTCCGTCAGTCCCGGCACAGGCTGTGACACTCGATGATGAAGCGCTGTTGCCGCGATTGATTGCCCCGGAGCCGACAACTCCCGACGACCAGTTGGTAGCGACGTTTTCGATGTTTCTCGCAATCGCCTGCCACTGATCATTTGAAATTAAATCATAGCGGCTACCATTGGCCTGACAGCCGGCGATGGCTTCGGCGCGAGTGACAGACCCCCAAGGCGTTCCTGTCGGCTGCGAAACAGCGACGCCTCCGACATTCTTTGCTTCATAAGCACCAACACAGAAATCCGTGCTGGCATAGCCTGGAAGTGCCGGCACTTGAGCATATCCCGGAGGACAAAGTTTTGGATTTTTCCAAAACCAGACAGGAATCGTCTGAGCATATAAAAAGTAAACGCCTACAAAGAAAAAATTAAAAAATAAAATACTTCTCATGCATTCAGGCTTACGGTAGGTCGCCGCTTTTTAATAGAGGACTCAGACCTTTAACCGTTCCAACTCTCGCCTGGAATCTTGCTCTTTTAAGAAGCTCTGAATATGAACAGGAAGCTTATGGCCGAACGTAAAACTATCGCCGAAATTTTGAAGACGATATTTGAAGGGCGAAAATCCAAAAACAGATCCTACTCTTCGCGGGCTTTTGCCCGTGATCTGGGAATTTCTCCGGGCCGTCTTTCTGAAATCATGTCAGGCCAAAATATTCCAGGCACAGAAATCACGCGTAGAATCGTCCAGGGATTGAAGCTGAATTTTCAAGACTCTCAATGGGTAATGGACGTTATTCGCGATCAAAAAAATCTGCATCAAGAAATCAAAGGCGCGCGCCAGCTCGCAGCCGATGAGTTTTCGCTGATTGCCGACCGCAAGAATTTTTCTTTATTGTGTTTGATGGAAACCGACGGCTTTCAGTCGGATGTGGCGTGGATGGCAAAGCGCCTTCGCACCACAAAACCGGCGGTTGAGAAAATTCTAGAACGTCTGATGCGCCTTCAGTTGGTACAACTGGAAGACGGCATTTATAAAAGTCTTCAGAAAGACATCACGACTTCCCACAACGTTTCTTCAGATGCCATTCGTAAGTATCACCGCCAGGGTATCGAGCATGCGATGGAGTCCTTGAATGAAGACAGCATTGACGTCCGTGATATCACGAGCATTGAAATGCCCGCAGACCCGCGCAAAATCAATGATATCCGGGTGCTGATCCGGGACTTCCGCCGTAAGGTTGCAGGCCTTCTGGAGGCCGGAGATAAAACCGAAGTCTATCGCCTAAATATTCAACTCGTCCCTGTCACAAAGACGTCCGCAAGAAAAGGAGCGTCCCAATGAGTTTAATCCGTAATACTTTGCTGGTGCTGACATTGGCTTTTGCAAGCCTCAGCTTTGCCGGCGTTAGCCTTGAATGGAAAGAAGTCGGTAACGGTGGCAAGATCCTTCTTTGTGATTCTACTGTGCAAGCGCTGGATGTTTACGAAGCTCAAGTCGTGTATTACTTGCATCCCCATCCGCAGTCGCTCACTCAAGTGGATAACTTTTCAAAATTGAGTATCCACGACAATTTTGACTTAAGCCTGAAGACGGCGAACAAATTCTTGCTTCGTCTAAAAAAGCGCGATGCGGATCTTTGGGAAAAATATAGCGAGCTCTTACAACGTTTCCGCCAAGAGAGCTTCTTTTTGACGGATCGTGAACTCGCCCCCACTCCGGATGAAGATATCACTCAGATCCCGGCAACCTGTGAGCTTCGTCAGCTGATCGTTCAAAGAAATCCGATCTATAATGGCACACGCTATGTGATTGACCGCAAACTCTGGCTAAGACTTCCGTCCGAACAACAGGCGGCAATGATTATTCATGAGATTGTCTATTCCGAAGCTCTGGAGCGCAGAAAAGACCTGATGAGTTCACGCGCAGTTCGTCGCATGACGGGACTCATCCTGTCACAGGAACTCGCGACACTACCGCAGTCGATGTATGAGATCGTAAAGAAGGATCTGTAAGGTCTATTTTTTCTTTTTATCGGCTTTTTTATCAGTGCTGAAGCGAACCGCCTCATAACCGCCCGAAAAGTTGCGGGCTTTTTTGTAACCGAGTCTTTGTAAAGCCCAGGTCACAGAGCCCGAACGAACACCGTGATTACTGATCAGATCAATCTCGGTCATTTCTGTAATGCCTTTTTCATTCAGCATTTTCATGACAGCAGGATTTGGATCCATGTTTTCCGTAAAGAACTCACGCCAATCAATATTATAGAATCTAAACTGGCGAGGCGTGCGCTTATTAAGGTTGTCGATAGAGTATTCCTCCGGCGAACGCACATCAATCACAACGAAGTTAAGATCCTTGATTGGCAGTGGAGCTCCGCTCAGTGCTTTTGTGCGAGCACGTGTCGGAAAGTAGCTCGTGCCTTCGATTTTAGATTTCAGCTCATCCCAGCCGATCGCAAGGTCTTGATTCAGTTGGGGCGTCCAGAAGTTCTTGTTTTTGATCTCAGCCCCGCCCTCCCGGCGCTCACGGAAATCTTCAACATTTGCAAGCTGGATATTTGTGATGCCAAGACTTTCCAAAGTCCAAGCGACACGCCCCTCTTCGCCTTTACCGAGCTGACCTTTGCCGACAATTAAAACCGGCGTCTGAGGGTCTATACCAATTAAAGCCAAACGGCGCGCGATGGGATGGAGATCTTTTTCAATAAGACCGCGATAGTCCGGAGCACGTCGGGAAAAGTCCTCCCACGCCACATTCACGGAGCCCGGAATATGCGAAAGATTAAAGTCCATCGGAGCACGGACATCCAAAATCACGGTATTTGCCGTGACCTTGGCCTTTTGCACTTCTTTACGAGAAACCACCGGTGTCTCCGAAGTGACTTTCGTCGGCTTCGGCGCACAGGAAACTAGAAAAAGAAATGCAAGAAGGTATCTCATTATTTGCCTCCGAATTTCATCGTTGGGAAGAAGATGATGTCACGGATACTTGGACGATCGGTTAGGATCATCACGATACGTTCAATCCCGATGCCCACGCCACCTGTTGGCGGCATGCCAGAATCAATCGCCATCAAGAAGTCTTCATCCATTGGATGCGCTTCTTCATCTTTACCACGATTGGCTTCTTGTTCTTTCAAACGCGCCAACTGATCTTCTGGATCGTTCAACTCAGAATAAGCATTACCGATTTCCATGCAAGCGGCGAACGGCTCAAAACGCTCGACCAAGCGCTTGTCTTTGCGGTGAATTTTTGTCAGTGGAGAAATTTCAACGGGGTGATCCATCACAAAGGTCGGCTGCCACAAGTGCTCTTCGGCTGTGAGTTCGAAAAGTTCCATGATCATTTCGCCACGGTTGTACTTTTCTTTCTCGCGCGTACCTGCTTTTTTGAGAGCTTCGAAGATTTCATCGTCGCTCGCCTTTTCAGGATCAAGCTTCGCGTACTCTTTCACGCCATCATAAACAGTCAAACGACGCCAAGGCGGAGTGAAATCGATTTCTTTGCCCTGGTAATTCACTTTCATGCTGCCGGTGATTTTTTGCGCGAGGGTTGAAATCAACTCTTCGAATTGATTCATTTGATAGTTGTAATCTGTATAAGCTTCATAGAACTCAAGGAGCGAGAACTCAGGATTGTGAGTACGGTCGATGCCTTCGTTACGGAAGTTTTTACTAATTTCATACACTTTCTCGTAGCCGCCAACAATCAGGCGCTTCAAGTAGAGCTCAGGCGAAATTCTCATGTAGAGTTTCATGTCCAAAGCTTTGTGATGAGTCGTAAACGGTGTCGCCGCAGCTCCTCCGTAGATTGGTTGCAACGTCGGAGTCTCAACTTCCATGAATCCGCGGTCATCTAGGAATCTGCGGATTTCTTTAATGATCTTAGAACGAGTTTCGAAAACTTTGCGAGAATCCGGATCCGTCATCAAATCCAAGTGACGATGACGGTACTTGATTTCCACGTCTTGAACGCCGTGGAATTTTTCTGGCAATGGCTCCAAAGTCTTAGTCAGGATCTGAATGTGTTTGCAGTAAAGCGAGAACTCGCCCTTCTGAGATTTAAACACATAACCTTCCACACCCACGATATCACCGAGGTCGAGAAGCTCAAACGCCGCACGCTCTTGTTCAGAGAGCTCTTCAACTTTTACGTAAACTTGCAAAGTGCCTGTTTGATCTTGAACGTTGAAGAAGGAAGCCTTCCCCATTGAACGCAAAGTCATCAGACGGCCGGCAATGCGATATACAGACTCAGGCTTCTTTTCACCTGGCTGCAAACCTGCTGCGTATTTCGCAACAAGCTCCGCCACCTTCCCCGTGCGATCGTAAGTGTAAGGGTAAGGATTGATGCCCTTTTCTCGAAGGGCATGGAGTTTACGGCGTTTCTCCGCTCTCAGCGGATTCTCGTGAGTCGACATGAACTGGCTCCTAAAGTGATTTGCCTGCGAACGTTTCCATCACACTGTGTAGCAACTGGATGGATTCTTGTTTTGGTCTTTGGAAAGCATTACGGCCCATGATCGAACCGAAGCCACCGCCCTGAGCGATTTCTTTGATTTCCTTCATGAGATCGTCGGTTGTTTTCGCTTCGCCACCAGAGAAGATCACGATGCGTTTACCGTTGAAAGATGATTGAACCACGTGACGGATACGATCCGCCATTGTCGCAACCTTGATGCCTTGAGCTTGGTAAACTTTTTTCGCCGCTTCTTGCTCGATGTGGGCAGAAGGTGGTTTTACTTTGATGATGTGGGCGCCCAATTGAGCTGCGATATGAGCTGAGTACGCGATCACGTCAATAGCCGTTTCGCCCTCTTTAGAGATCTGCTCACCACGAGCATAAGACCAGATGATGACGGCCAAGCCCGCTTTTTTCGCCTCAGAAGCCGCCACCGCGATTTCTTCGTACATATGCTTTCTTTCAGCGCTGCCCGGATAGATCGTGAAACCAATTCCCGCGCAACCCAAACGAAGAGCGTCGTCGATATGAGACGTCAATGCAGAGATCGGAGCTTTATTCGTGTAAAGAGTGTCGGAGTTGTTGATCTTTAAGATCAAAGGAATTTCACCAGCGAACTCACGGGCACCGGCTTCCAAAGCGCCGAGGGGAGCTGCGTAAGCATTACAACCGGACTCGATCGCGAGTTGGTAGTGGTAACTTGGATCGTAAGCATCTGGATTCATCGCAAACGTGCGCGCCGGACCGTGCTCAAAACCCTGATCCACCGGCAAAATGACGAGCTTACCTGTGCCTGCCAACTTCCCGTGATTCATCATACGCGCAAGGTTCGTCAAAGTCCCTGGGTTGTCAGCGCCATACCAGCTCAAAATCTCTCTTACTCTTGGTGTCATTATTTAGCTCCTTCGGTAGCCTCTGGGGTATTAATAAAAGATCCCAAAGAAGGTATTCATTCCGCTGTTTTTAATCAAGAATTTGAGGAAATTAACACGCTTGGCAGAAAGTGGAATTTGCTGTACATTGGCAGCCGCTAAAGGAGCTTCTTATGTCTAATCCTACAAAAGTTACTTTTGAGAGCACTCCAAACCCAGCCACCTTCAAATTCCATCTCCAGCGCCAGGTTACAGATGCGGGTTTCGACTGCCCAACAGCTCAAGAGGCCGAACGCTCTCCTTTAGCGGCAAAGCTTTTTGGCTTTCCTTGGACGAGCTCTGTTTTCGTCGGTACTGATTTTATCACCGTGACGAAACAAGACTGGGTTGACTGGAGCATGCTGGCAGAGCCTTTGGCAGGCTTGATTCAAGAGCACCTCGATAAAGGTGAACCTGTTGTGCTCAAACTCGAAGCACTGGCGGCTGATGATTCCGCGAACGATAGCCCGATTGTTAAGCAAATCAAAGGCCTCTTAAACGCTGAGATCCGCCCGGTGGTGGCTTTAGATGGCGGCGATATCGTGTTCAACAAATACGAAGATAATATTTTGTACATCCATATGCGTGGAGCTTGTGCGGGTTGCCCAAGTTCGACGGCGACCCTCAAAGAGGGCATCGAAGTCCGCATGAAGGAAGCTTTCCCAGAGATTAAAGAAGTTGTCGCAATCTAAATTCATGGCTGAAAGCCGCAAAACCATGCGGCTGGCAGTTCCCATTATTATTGGCAATGTCGGCCAAACTCTCATTACTCTCACCGACAACATCATGGTGGGAAGATTGGGTGCAGACTCTCTCGGTGCCGCAGGGTTCACCGGCGGGCTTTTCTTTGTCTTTTTGATTTTCGGCATCGGCATTTTGGCGCCGACCGCCGCCTTGTTTGCACAAAGTCACAGTCGCAACGACAACGAAGACGGTGGCGAATGGCTCCGTCACAGTGTTGCCACAGCGGCTCTCATTTCTGCCGTGCTGATGACAGCGTTGTGGTTCATGAAGCCACTCATGGAGCATATGGGTCAGACGGCTGAAGTCGTGCGCCTGTCTGAGAGCTTCGCCACGTACCTGATTTTTTCAATGTTCCCGAGCTTGGTGTATCAGGCTTACAAGCAATTTACTGACGGCATCGGCAAGGCCACGGTCGGCATGTATGTAATGATCATTTGCGTGGTATTAAATATTTTCGGCAATTACATCTTCATCAACGGCCACTTTGGTTTTCCGGCCATGGGACTCAACGGCTCGGGCCTAGCGACTTTACTCTGCCGCACGCTGATGGCACTTATGATGGTAGCCTATGTTCACCGTCATCCGGAGTTTAAAAAATACTTCGCGCAACGTTGGCGCCGGGCTTTGCACAATGTGCGCATGAAAGAGCTTTTCCGCCTCGGAATCCCGAATGGGCTCACTTATATTTTTGAAGTCGGCGCCTTTACATTCTCATCTGTGATGATGGGCTGGCTGGGTGCCGCTCAACTCGCGGCTCATCAGATTTCGTTGAATTTGGCATCAATCAGTTTTCTTGTCACCGTCGGCATTGGTGCCGCGGGCACGATCCGTGTCGGCTTTGAGTCCGGTTCTAAAAACTTCACGGCGGCTCGCTTTGCTGGCCGCGTGGCCTTGATCTTGGGCGCGGGCTATATGCTTGTCAGCGCGTTGTTTGTGTTCTTTGCGCGCGACTTGCTGGCAGCGATTTACACAAATGAACTTGAAGTGATCGCCTATGCCTCAAGCTTCCTCGCGGTGGCGGCGGCTTTCCAATTCTTCGATGGTATCCAAGCCGTGGCTGTGGGAATTCTGCGTGGACTGCAAGATACGAAATGGCCTTCGATCCTGGCATTTATCGCTTACTGGATCATCGGTTTGCCTGCGAGTTACTATTTGGCGTTCGTGGCTGATTTAAAAGGCCCCGGAGTCTGGTGGGGCCTTTTCTTCGGACTGGTTTTCACTGCGATCTTCCTGACTTTGCGTTTTGAAAGACTCAGTAAAAAGAAAATGAAAAGCTAATTACTGGCGAGTATAAATCGTCGTGCCTTGTGAGCGGCTCTCGCCATTACGAAGGCTCAGAATTTCTTCGGTCACAAGGTTGCCGTCTTGATTCAACGTAAACTTATGAGTGTCCGTACCCATCAGGGTCTGCAGCGCCACCACGAGGGCCTGGTTTTCGCATGAAATCTGCGTCGTCACCGGGCCTAAAGCGCCACCGTTTTGATCAATTTTAGAGTCGACAACATAGTCCACGGTGAAAGCATCATTTACCGACTGTGTGATTTTCAATGTGTAAGTGAGTCCGGCATCTTTTTTGACGTGGGAGACTTCATAGGTTTCCGTTTTGTTTTGATTCACAAAGGTCCCCTGAATATCCGGACATTGAGCTTGGGTGTCTGCGAGGGCGGTTGCCGATGAAAGAGCCATGATCACTGCGAAAGTTTTAAAGAGTTTCACTAAATCCTCCTTGGTTTCCGTCTCTTGTACTCCTGCCGGCGATAAAAAGCGAAGCCACAGAAAGTGTGGAATCAAAAAGAGTTTCGCAACAATAGGCAACATAGCAATATTGCAGGCTCTTGCTCCTGCCAGCGAGGCGATCCAGTGCCGCTGTAGGCGAAAAAGCGTCTAGCCAATGGGCAAAGGCGCTCCCAGATGGGATTTATTGATTTTGGCGATGGCCCCCGGCTTGCATTTCTGGCCTCCCATGGAAGTGAGGTTATCCCAGTGAAAACGGCTCTTTGGCTCTTTTTCGCAGTCCTGGCACCGCTGTCTTGGGCTTCAGCTCAAGACCACGGCTTATCTTGTAAACCCCTTCCCGCGGAAGCTGCGGCTCCGCTCGGTGAATCTTTTTATGAAGGATACGTGAACGCGTTTGGCTTTCCAGAGGCCGGCGGCAACGTGAATCGCGTTAATTACCTCAAAGGCAAAATCACCGAGGCCCAAACTAAATCTCCGGACCAAGTCGAAGCTTTGCAAACCCAGTTGCAAACGGCTGAAGAACAAACCACCGCCTTCAGTGCTTTGGATCTTAAAACCCAGCACCGCCTTTATACTGAAAATCAAATCCAACTACGCATTAGCTACCTTCGTCCCTACTTGCAAAAAATCGGCTGTAACATCAGCGATCTCGATGTCTTTGCGATTTCGATTTACTCAGGATCTCAGTACAAAGTTTTAAACGACACTCTTCGCAAAGGTCCTCCTGAAGAACTCGCGAAGTATCAATTTTTGATCGACGCCATCAACGCCGGCCTCGAAAAGCTTCAGCCCTATGAAGGCGTTGTTCGTCGCGGAATCGCCCTGCTCCCGCCTGCTGTGATGAAACAATACTGCAAAGGCTGCGTGGTGGAGGAAAAAGCGTTCACAAGCACAACTCGGAACAGTTCCTACAGCAAAGCACCCCTGCAATTCGTGATTCACTCAAAGACCGGCGTTTACATTGCGCCGCTTTCCTCCGCTCCGATGGAGGAAGAAGTCTTGTTTAAGTCCGGCACGCGCTTTAAAGTTCTCAGTAAAAATAAAAACGTGATCACGATGGAAGAAGTCCCTTAAAAAGTGAGGAAGTCCATGCAGATGAAATTAAATAATAAATTCGCCTTAGCTTTTGTCGGCTTGGCATTAAGCCTTTGTTCCCTCACCGCTTTGGCAATGGATACCGAGCCTTGCCCACTGATGAAGGCCGGAAAATACAAAGGCCAATGCATCGACACTTCCGGAAAGCGCGCGGTAAAGATCGTCAGCCAGTCCGCTGACAGCATCACGGTTTTAAACTTTCGCAAAGCTGGTGTTTTCTATAAAGCGATCCTTCCTTTAAATGAGATCGGTAGCCTCAGCTACGAAGTTGTCGACCTCAACGCAAAACCCGTGAACTTCTTAAGTCTGATCAACATCTCGCACACGGAAATGCGCTTTAAACTGAAGCCAGGTTCTGTGATCAAGCTTTATCCCAATGACGAACACGATGGCGGCGCCCCGATTGAAACTGAAACTGACGTGATGGTTTCAATGAACTACATGGCACCCAAGGGCGTTCCTTATGATCCGGTAAAAGGCTTCAATGAAGATCTTTACGCCTCTGTTTTGCAAATCTTCTCTACCCAAGATGAAGTCAAAAAGCGCTTTACTGAAAATAAATTCAACGTCTATGAGGTGGACCTCAATGTAACGCCGGACCAAGCCGGCTCGATTTTGCGTGAAGCCATGATGGTGAGCCATCGCATTCAGTACGGCGTTGCTTACGACACGTGGTCTAGCAACTGCACGACTTTCTTATTTGATATTTTAGATTCAGGCTTGCACGTTAAAGACCAAAAGCCTTATCGCTTTAGTCCACTCATTGCCAACGACACAGGTTTAAAACCGGCATTGAAGGCCCTTGTAAAAAGAAACTTGGTTTCAACTTCAACCAAAGTTGAACTCCTGAATGCAGAGTTCGGTTACGGCGTCTTCCCAAGCAATAGTAATCGCTACTTCAATACGTGGATTGGCAAAAGCCTCGATTCGCACTAGTCAAAAGACTCTGATTTTTTGATGATTCTCATCAAAATAAAAAAGGCTCCGGTAAGGAGCCTTTTTTATTTTCGCGCTATTGTTACTTCAACCTTAGTTGATATTGTAACCTTGGAAGCCGGTTTTTAGCTTATCCTCTTGCTTTGCGAGATCCGCGAGTTCCTGACTGCAACTGCCGCGCAAGATGCCCTCGAGGTAGCCCACAGAAGCCTTCAGAGAATCGAAGTAATCGATCGTATCAGCACTCAAGATCACGCGCTGGCTAGGATTTGCCTGCATAAACGTGTTGTAGAAGTGTTTCTTTGAATAACAAGAGAAGAGGCCGACGATGATACCTTTATTAGGGTTCTCTTTCAAAGACGCCATAGTTCTGATAATGCCCGGGCGCTTTACCTCGTAGTAACCTTTGTAATTCACATGCTTGTTAGCCATTAGGATCGGCGGATTAAAATCTGGACCGCCCCCGTTACGAGAGTGGCCGTTGTACAATACCACGTCCGCCACTTTCAAACCGTTAAAGAAGTTGTCCTCAGACTGCAACGTCAAGAAGTTCTGACGAGCTGCTTGAGAACCTTTGTTATCAACAAATGACGGCGTTGCTGACGCCTGAGTCAGGGTCAAACGCACCAGAGTTTTCTTACCGTGAAGATCCACGTACTTTTGCAAAACCACTTTACCCTGTTTTGGGTCGCCGCTTTCATCAAAACCGCACGCTCGCAAGCTGCGGTTCCAGCAACGAGTCGTCAGCTCTTTACGAAGAGCATTGAATGTTTCGATATCGAGACTTGGAGAAAGACCATAGTTGATCCCGTTCCAGGTTCTCTCTTCACCCGTTGAATCGTCGAAATAGCCAAGAGCATAACGAATGTCGATCACACCCTTGTTCATCGCATTTGCGTAGACGCTTTCACATTTCGCCGCGCCTTCTTTTGGCGAGTTGTTATCAACGACTTTCAAATAATCGCTGATCAGCCTTGGCATCCAATAGCCATAACCATAAACGCCGCTACCATCATCTGCATTCGCAACAGAAACTACTAAAAGTGCAAAGAAAATCCACCATGTCGTCTTCATAAACCTACCTACTGATACCGATTCAACATTTTCTTTTGTTCATTGATAATCCAAGAAGCAAACGGAGCGACCTTCGTTGCTTGAGAAACTCCACGGCAAAGCTGTCTGCCATTCGGAAGAAGGTCTCCGATCGCCGCCGAGTTCACGCCGATCACCTTCAGCACACTTCCCTTGTTGTAAAACTCAGGCCCACCGGAATCGCCCTGGCAAACAAAGTTTTTAGAAGTTGGTGCAATAAAATATCTGTCTGGAGTTTGATTGTAAGTCGCATTCACACGCATCACGCCACGACGAAGATAGCCTCCACCGCCTGAGCCGTAATCACCTGGCGTGCCGGTGTAGTCGTACAAGCGGCCATAGCCATAGACGTAGACATCCGCGTTTGAATAATCAGCCGCGACGTCGGAATCGATACTGACCGGTGCAAAACCTTGCGGCAGGTCTCCACTGAACATTGCAATCGCGATGTCATGATCGTAAAGACGCGGTTTTCTCTGAAGCGTGTTGTAGTCAGGATGGCTTTTTGTCGCAACTCCTGGACGAGAAATGCGCGTGCCGAAATCAACGACCTGGGTGCTAAATACGACGTTGAAGCTCTTTACATCAGGAATAAGGTCTGAATCAAAACAGTGAGCAGCTGTGAGTACGATGTTTTTAGCAATGAGTGTGGCTGTGCAGTAAGACTGGCGCATGCCATTTTTTTTGAGGAACTCAAGATACACAACACTGCGAGATGCCGGCGTTGTGCGCGTTGAAATCATTGTCCCATCAAGAATTGCGGACTCCTGAACGGATGTTACTTCATTTTTGAAAGAAGATTCTGGCGCACAAGCCACGCAAACAAGCAAGCTCGACAATAGAATCCGCTGGATCGATTTCACTGGCATTTCCCCTATGACAAAGCGGTGGGATTTAAGCCCAAGTTTCGTCAAAAGGGACCTTGTTTGTCACCGCGTTGTAATTTATTCCAGTCCTTTTCGTTCCGCTTCACATAGGCAACAAATTAGCGGGGTTTGACTAAATCGACACCACTCCCTCGCAGGCCCTCGACAGCCTTCCCCTAGCATTTTCTCATTCCATAGGAGGATTTATGAAGCTGCTTATTACCGCCCTGTTGGTGATGCTGGGCCTTGGCTATATCGCTGAGGCCAATGAATACTACGATCAAGAACTGCAACCCATGTATCGTAGTTGCAATTCGAAGTATCTGCGCCATCCAGAGACTTGCTGGAGTGATACAAAGGAATGTCCTCCGGGCTGGGATGGACAAGCCAGCTACTGCTGGAGCCGCACGAAAGGAAAATTCTATCGCTGCGGAACTGTGTGTGAATCGATTTATCGCGGCAGCGGTGGACACTGACGGATCACTTTAAGTGGTTCGTTGTCTTCGGCAACAGAAAAGATTTGTCAAAACACGCATTACCGAAGTGTCACGTGAGTTCAATCACTGCCAAACATTAAAACTTATTTCACGACAACAAATCCATAAGGAGGATTGGAATGAAAAAGTTTTTAGCGTCTGCATTGATGGTAATGTTCGCCACTTCGGCTCTAGCAGCAGAGACTGCTTATGTATTGGTACCCCTGCGCGTAGGTGCAGGCCAAGAGTACGTTGATCCATGTCCGGGGAATGCCCCAGTACCTGCAAACGGTATGTGCGGTGACGGTCGTACCTGCCCTATGGGTTATGAGCCTACGACAAAAATGTGTTGGGACGGTCACTGGTTCAGTGAGTGTGGCATCACATGTAAAAACATGCATCTTTGGGACGGCAACTAAGAAATAAAAAAGGCTTCGTAAGAATTTACGAAGCCTTTTTAGTTTTTTTATTTTGGAAGTGAGAGCTGGGCATAGTCCAGTTGAGCTTCGCTGCCCTTCGGGTCGGCCCGCCGGGCCTCCACCTCCTGCCTGTAGGGCACTACCAGCCCAAAACGTAACCGAAAATCAGAGGAGCAACGATCGTCGCATCTGATTCTACGATGTAGCTTGGAGTTGTTGGAGCGAGTTTACCCCAAGTGATTTTCTCATTTGGAATCGCACCTGAGTAGGAGCCGTAAGAAGTTGTCGAGTCAGAGATCTGAGCGAAGTAGCTCCACAATGGAACATCTTCATGACCCAAATCTTGCTCAAGCATCGGCACTACGCAGATTGGGAAGTCACCCGCGATACCACCACCGATTTGGAAGAAGCCCACTGGGTTCTTTTTAGAAGCGCCCATGTACCACTCAGCCCAAGTCTTCATGTACTCGATACCACCTTTAACAGTGGTTGATTTTTTGATGTCGCCTTTAATGCAGTGACCGGCAAAGATATTGCCCAAAGTAGAGTCTTCCCAGCCCGGAACAACCATTGGAAGATTTTTTTCAGCAGCCGCCAACAACCAAGAATTTTTTGGATCGATTTGGTAGTACTGGTTCAATTTGCCAGAGAGAAGAATTTTGTACATGAACTCGTGCGGGAAGTAAGACTCCCCTTTTTTATCAGCCTCTTGCCAGTATTCCAAAACAACGTTCTCGATACGGCGGATAGCTTCTTCTTCAGGAATGCAAGTGTCCGTTACACGGTTCAAATGCTTTTCCAAAAGTTTTTGCTCATCTTGTGGAGTCAAATCACGGTAGTTCGGGATGCGAACGTAGTGATCGTGAGCCACCAAGTTGAATACGTCTTCTTCAAGGTTTGCACCTGTGCAAGAGATCGCGTGAACTTTACCTTGGCGGATCATTTCAGCAAGGCTTAAACCCAACTCAGCAGTCGACATCGCGCCCGCCAAAGTCACAAGCATCTGACCTTTATTGTCGATATGCTTTTTGTAACCAACAGCAGCGTCTTTCAAAGCCGCAGCGTTGAAGTGGCGATAGTGGTGATCAATAAACTTGGTAATAACTCCATTGGTATTCATAGCTTAGCCCTCTTTTTTTGAAGCCCTAAGTCATACCAGAACCAAAGCTAAAGACAAGCCCTAGTTTTAGGCAAAAGGCCCCGTCTCGGTTTGAGACGTCTAAAATTCCAGCACGCGGATGACAATCCTCGCTTGAGCATTCCCCATTCCTATTTAAATCCGCAGAGATACAGGCACGGGCTCTGCACTTCAAGAAGCTGATGTTTATGCGAAAGCTTTCACTCTTTAGCTTTATTTCTTTCTTCGTTTTGGTGGCCTGCCAGAGCACGGGACCGATGGCGGCTCCGGAATGTGTTGCAGGCTTCGTGAAAACCGCGAGTGGCTGCCGCTCCGTGAAATCGCTTTCAAGCGATGAACTCTATGAAGCCAACTCGCGCCTGTCTTCGCAAATTGAAGCCAGCGAAGCCGATCTCGCCACCCGTATTGAAACGAAAAAAATGATCGATAAAATGAAAGAAACTGAAGCGGCCAACCGCCGCGCTCAAATGGCGGAAGCACGCATGACTTCGGAAGGCACAGCCGCCACCGGCAGCAACTACTCTCGCACTCAGGCTCCCGTTGGCTTCTTGGATGAAAGAACGACTCCTTCTGCGCCACGAGTGACCGAAAAAGCCGCCCTTCGCAATGAGCTCAAAGAAAGCTTCGCCAGCGAGCTTCGCAGTAAAAATAACCAGCCCGGCAGCTCCCTCCGCGCCAACGGCTTTCAGTAAGAACTTGTCCACGTTTTAAGACAGATTCTCTTAATTTTAAGAAAAATCCGCGCCTTTCAGCGCTCAGATGCAACTCCTGCGATTTGAGGCTGGCAATGTCTTTGCTGTAATGGCTCCCCGAACAATCACACTTTGGGGAGAATCCAATGAAAATGAATTTTTTTGTCCTACTATCTTTGCTCGGGCTTGCGGCCTGCACGACTAATTCTGTAAAAATGAGTCCCGAGGAAACGCAGTCCTTCTTTGCCGTGAATACGGAGCTCGCCGAGGCTCGCGACGACGGCATGAAGGTGCGCGCGCAGTATTGCGATAACAACACCGGCCCTTGCTGGAAGATTGAGTGCACCGGTGAAAACTGCTGGAAAACCGCACTCGAAACACCGCCCGAGGAGCTTGTAAAAAAGCCAACGGAGAATCCAGAAGTTTCTCGCTCCAAATGTGAATCCAAAACAGAATCTGCCGCTGTTCGCAGAACCAGCTGCTACAACTATGTCTCTTATTTGAGTGAGCGTAGCTCTGTTGCCCGCATTAATGAATCTCTGCGAATTTTAAAAACCATGTGCGATTTCAATGGTGTCGCTTGTAAATTAAACTATGGTAAATTCGGCAGTGGCGTTTTGAAAACCGGCGATTCACGGGCTCATATCAAATCTGGCCAACTTAAAATCTACACCTATGCCAGAACGAAGACCGTCGACATCTATGATTATACGATTTTGGAAGAAGAGATTTAGCGCTTGAAACAGAAAGGGCCTTTGCTATATTGGTCCGTAACAGCCAACCGTGGGGTGGAACTATGAAAAACCTTCTATTGTTATCTTTAGTTGTTTTAACTTCAGCTTGTGGCATCCGCAAAGCCAGTGACGAAGTCAAAGAACGTGTTGCGGCTGAAAAGGCCAGCGGCGCCTGGGATCGTCGTCCTGAAGTGGCTCTGAACAACAAGCTTATCTACAAACAAGTTGGCTCTTGTGAAACGAATAACTTGGCATTTAACGGGGTCACAGTTGTCGTGCCTGCAACCCAAGCAAAACCTGCGTACTTGGTGAATATTTATCTGAATGCCGATCACTCTTACAAAGCTCTTTGGTTTGCGGCCCTTTCTGATCAACCAGGTCACTGGGACACCAGCAACCCAACGACAACAGATGGCGCTTGGAACGTGACAACAACTTGGAGTGTGATGATCCGTAAACTGGGAACTGCTCAGTTTGATGCGAACATGGATAAAGGCACTGTGACTTTTGAAGCTGCCAGTGTCGCAAGCTTGACGGACGCTCCGACGGCGCCGATCACGATCGAAAATCAGCACAACAATATCGTCGGCCGTTCAGCAGACGATATCTGTAAAGGAAACTAAATCTGGAAACAGACTTTAGATTTTTGAATTAAGGGCCGACTTGTTCGGCCTTTTTCTTTTGGGCCTCAAGGTAGTGATGGCGATAGCCATGAATCACAACACCAATTCCCACCATGATCACGATACTGACGCCGCCGAAGAAGATGATGAGACTCATGCCTTCACCACTTCTTGAACAATCCACGACGCGATATTAAGACCGAAAGCTCCCGTTACGAAGCTCGCCGTTCCCCAGATCACATTGCGATGTTCACAGCTGTGCAAGTTGTTTTGATTTTGCGGGCAAACGCATTTGAAACCTTCGCCATTGTCGTACTTAAGCTCAACGGGCTGGATGGGCTCTTCGTCAGAGAACACGCACGGAATGCCGAAGCCACCTTTTGAAGGCCAGTCGTATTTTTGACGGAGAATCTTACGCAACTGTTGCGCCATGGGATCGCCGTAAGTGTCTGCAAGGTCCGCGCGTTTGATCTGCATTGGATCAAGGCGTGCCGCAGCTCCCGCACTCGTGATCACTTTCAAATTCTGTGTACGGCAAGTATTGAGCAAATGAGCTTTCGCCGTCAGGTTATCAATCGCATCCACGATGATGTCCGGCTGACGTGAAAGAATCGCTTCAGAGTTTTCCGCATTGTAGAACATCGGCATCACGTCCACAGTCATCTGCGGATTGATCTTGCGAAGACGCTCGCCCATGACTTCGGCTTTCTTTTTGCCGACCATGCCTTGGATGGCATGCAACTGACGATTGGCGTTCGTGATGCAAACTTCATCGAAATCTACGAGCGTGATTTTACCCACGCCAGACCGAGCCAACGCTTCCGCAGCCCATGAACCCACGCCGCCGATACCGATGATCATCACGTGGGACTTAAAGAGCTTCAGCATTGCATCGTCGCCCACAAGGCGCCCCATGCGGTCGAAACGACGGTGCAATACGTATTTGGTTTCTTCCGGTTGAACAGGGTTCAGGGTCTCAGTTTGTGTGTTCGTTTCCATCATATTCAGTTTCCACGTTCGTCCGCCGGTAGGCGGAACACTCTCTTAAAGTTTTGTGTAGCGATTTCCAGCACTTCGGTGCTGGGCATTTCACGAATCTCAGCGATTTTGCCAGCAACATCCCACAAAGAGGCCGGTTGGTTCAAGCTTTGTTTGAACCGTGGCGGTGGCTGATCGGGAGAGTCGCTCTCAAGCAGTAAAAATTCCAGGGGCATCTGCTTGATCACCTCGTGAAGTTTTTCATTCTGGGCCCAAACCACCGGCCCGCCAATAGATAAACACAAGCCCCTTTTCAGGAAATCCTGAGCCTTGCCCCAGCTGCCATTAAACGAATGAACGAGGCCTTTGGACGCCGGAATGCCCCACACATCCATGATTTTAAGGCTCTCCTCGTGGGCCTGCACCAGGTGCAAAACCATCGGTTTTTGTGTGGCCTCGGCGAGTTCTAATTGCTGCTCAAACACGCTGATTTGGCGGACTTTAGAGTCCTTCATAATATGCGGGCGAAAATCCAGGCCGAGCTCTCCGATCCCCAGAGCCTCGGGTAGGATCGGCGCGAGCTGATCCAGGGCGATCTCGCAAAGCTCTTCATCGTGGGCGGCCACCCAGTAAGGGTGAAGGCCAAAGCACAGGCCGAGCTTATTCGGATATTTCTTAGCGAGGTCACGCTGGCGTTGCCAGTCCTCGGGGCCGACTCCGCCTTGCATGAAGAATTTAATCCCTAGACTTTCGGCTTCGCGAATCACTTCGTCCAGCGAGTTTTCTAGGCGCGGGTCCGCTAAATGGCAATGGGCATCGATCCACTGGTTGTTAGTCATGTTCAAAAAATTACCACAATTCCCGACTCATACAATCTTTGATGCTACCGATAAGATTCCAATAGAAAGCTTTGTATTTGTTTTCACGGAGAGAAAATGAAAAAAGACAAAATCCAGCTTGGTTACGAAATCGTTGTTGAAAAAGGCCCTATCGCGAAGCCGACAAAACTCGAGTTCTGGAAGAATCCAACAAGCCACGAAAAGTGGACACAGACAGCACCGTTTAAATACATGGCGGATGCGCTTGTGGGACTTTCTCTCTTTAAAATGAATGACTTTCTAAAAAGCCCGCTCATGTGCCCAGAGTTGAATTACAACTTCTGTGCCGAAGCTTGGCGTGCTCTCGATCCTCATTATGAACTTTTCCAGCGCACGACGGCTCGTGTGAATTCTCTGAAAGATCAAGCTCCGAAAGCCGACCCGAAACTCGTGGCTGCTTTGGAAAATTCTTTGACAGAAATTATCACGAATGCGCAAAAGCCATGGGGCTTGGATTTGAAAGAGCTTTTTGCAATGAACGATGCGATTGCTCATTTTGAAAACAAATCCGGCACGCATTTGATCTATAACTTCGGTCTGCACTTCTCTAAAGGCTTGAACGAAAAGCTTTTGCAGATTTTCTCTTGCTTGTTCCATTTGCGCTCACTGATTGCTTTGGACTACAACGCTCACACTCACGATGCGACGTTTGAAGCCGTGAAAGTGGATGCGATTTCAGATTATCTTCACAAGCCTGACTATGTTGTTCACGATGCTTTGTTGTATTTGAACTTTAAACGTTTAAGCCAGCCGTTTGCGGCGCAGAAGAACGACACCCGCATTGATAAGCTCTTGGTTGCACCAATGCAGAAAGCGTTTGAGCAATACACTCACAATGCTTACTTCCTCGTTGAGCAACTGCCTAAGAGCTTCTTGACGTCTTTAAATCACTCCGAGCTCGAAGATGCTCTGTATATGGTACAAACTGACTGGTTGCTCGGCTCAGAAGCTGGTGTCCTCTTTAAGATCCGCGAAGAACTCTTTGGCTTGGAATATGGCTATGAGAAGATCTTCTGGCACGACCTTGAAAAGCGCCCGACTTTCAAGGCTGGCAATTTGAGCATCTGCTGCGAAGTGGATGATTCTGATATCTTCGGTGGCACTTCGGCTGCTTAAGTGAGCTTTGCTGGCTCCGCACTTCTTTCTACATCCTGAGAATCGAGGGTGGGCTTCGCCTCCCTTCGGGTCCGCCTCGAGCTCCGCTTCCTGCCGGCCGTCCAGGCCGTCAGGTTCCCGTAACGAAGACATTCTTACTTGTTCAGTACTTGCAGCTAAGTCTTCATTCCCAAAGTCAATTCCGAAAAGCGACCTGGTACCTTTTAGTGGCTCTCTTGTTGTTCTTCTTTGATGAAGTAGTTTTTGATTTTCTTTGCGAGGAAGGCGATCAGCAGGATTCCGATGATGCCTGCGAGAACCATCTTGAATTGGTGCAGGCGCTTGATGATGGGTTCGCCGTAGATTGCGAGCAAATAAATTTGCGTTGGGACGCTGATCAGAACCGCAATACCGTCAATCAGCGCAAACTTCCAGATCGGGAAATGCATCATACCGCAAGCTAAGTGCCCCGGGAAACGGATGCCCGGAGTAAAACGGAAAATCCCGCAGGCCCATGAACCGTATTTCTTTGTCCAGGTTTCAACCTTGCCCATCATTTCTGGAGAAATAATCTTTTGCATGAAAGGCTTTTGCAGCACCTTCCGCCCCCAGATCCTGCCTATCATGTAGATGAGGAAGTCCGCCCCAAAGACCGCAATCACCGCAACAATGGCGGCTGTATGCATGTTCACGACCGGCGCGCCTTCATAGGGCGGTGGGAAGTGCTGAGGATTGCTACCCATGAATGCAAGTACGCCAATACTTACAAGCGTCACTTCTTCCGGAAGCGGAAGACCGATCGCCGACATCAGCATCATGCCAATAAGAGCTGCGTAAACGAGTTCTGGCTGATACGCGTACTGAGATAACCACTGGAATATAGGCTCTTGGAAAATGCTCAAAACTTCGGGCTCCTATGATTTCTACTATGGCCTTTATTGCACCACTTGAACATAATCGTCACGGTGTGCTATCACAACAAAAGGTCATGCAGAGCGATAACAAACTTGTGAATCAATATAATAACGGATTTGAGTATGGTGTTAAACACATCCTCAGTCCAAGGTCTGGCTTATTAAATGATATTTTAATAAGCAGCCTTGAAATTTCATTTTCTGAAATTGAAGAGCTTCTAAAATTAGGAAGTATTTATCTTGAAGGTGAACGCACGCGCGAAAATCAGGAAATCCTTGAGGGCGCTTATATTCGCGTTCACACCAAACCTCGACGTTTTCCTGCGAATGACTACAACTGGGATGAACGAATTATTTTTAGCGACGAAAATTTTGTCGTCGTCAATAAGCCGGCAGCTCTCCCCGTGCATCCGAGTGTTGATAACTGCCTTGAAAACTTGCAAGTCTACTTATCAACACATTTGCAACAAGAAGTCTTCGTCACCCATCGCCTCGATGTGCCCACCAGCGGTCTTCTTGTGCTGGCGCGGAACCGCGAGTTCTTATCATTGTTTAATCACCTGCTCGCCAGCCGCGGAGTTAAAAAATTCTATCGCGCCCGAGTCCACGGCCGCAAACTTCAAGCTGGCCTTGTCACGCACTACATGGAGCCTTCCCCACGCGCGCCAAAGACTGTGAGCACTGAAGCGCAGCCCACCTGGCAAGAATGCCAGTTACGGATTTTAACGGTGACTGACTTTGCAGAAGAGAATGAGCAAGAAGTGACAATTGAGTTGCTCACGGGACGCACGCATCAGATCCGTGCGCAGTTGTCGGCTTTGGGCGCTCCGATCTGTGGAGACGTGATGTACGGAGCCCCAAAAAAATACGACCTCGAGAAGATTGATCTCGAGGCCGAAATTCTTGAATTCTTAGATTTTAGTTTTACAACGAGGCGTTCGTGATCAAGAGAACGTTGTTCTCTTCTGGACGGCCGACAGCAACGTCATCGCGGCGGTCCGCCACTGAGAACTTGTTCTCAGCACTGACGGTGAAGCTCAAACCCTTCATTGCATAGATATCCAGGCCCAAAGCCAGCTTGGCATTTGTTGCGCGAGAGTTAACGCGTGGATTTTGTGATTTATTGTAGAATGTATCGATGAAGCCAACAGACGGCTTCAAAGTGAACGTCTTATTGAAGCTCAAACCGTATTCCACGTAGTGCTCGATCTCGAAAACCTTTGTGGTGTTTTCTTGGCCGCGAGCATTGAAGTTAGAGAAGCGGGATTGAACGTAAAAGTCAGGCTTCATTGCGTAAGTCAAAGAATCGAAGCGGCCGATGTTCATTGAAATGAAAGTCTCTGGACGGAACTTCATGATCATGCCAGTCGCCTGAGAAGAGTCACTTGTAGGCGCATAGAATTTGAAGCTTGTAGACACGTTCGCAGGACCGAGAGTGGCGATTTCGTAATCCGCGTAAACGATGTGTGCATCACCCAAAACCGTGCCGTCGTTAGTCACTTGGTTGCCGCGGTTGTCAGTTCCTTGAGACGTGTACTGGAATACGGGGCGGATCGACAGGCGTTGTGTTTTAGTGAATTTGTAGTTCAACGCGAGGTAGTTGTAAGCAAAAACAGAAGCACCTTGGCCGATTTGATTTTGTGGAGCTGTTGCCAAACTGAAGAAGCTGACACCCCAAGGAGAAACGGGCGCTGGGCCGGCTTCCACCATACGGATACCCGATGTACCCTCTTGGGCTTGGGCGGCAAAGGCACCCAAAGTTAAAGCCGCTGTTACTAGAAGAGAACGCCACAAAACCATGAATCCCCCGCTGCTTGAGTTGTACGGTCGTCGTACAAAATCTTCAGGCCTTATGCCATATTTTGGCAGTCGACACAATGCAACACTTTCCATAATAACCAATTCCTGACGGAACTACTGCTTGCCCCCCTCTAAAAACTCCACCATGCTGGGCGCCTATGAAAAATTTACTCTCAAAAATGCCCGTTTTTATAGCATCAACAGCCACTCTTTTCATTCTGGCGTGCACGACTTCTGCACCGAAATCCACGGCTCCCACCGCGGTGGATCTTGGCGGCAAAGCCAAGGCTGCAAATGAAATCAGCGTGATGAACTTCAACGTCGAGAACCTCTTCGATAATATTCATGACGAGAACCGTGAAGATCAAACCTATCTTCCTCTCGCAAAAAAGCAGACACCAGAACACAAAGCTCTGTGTGCGAAGATGAACCAAATCAACTACCGTGAAGAGTGCATGAACCTCGACTGGAGTGATGAGGTTGTGAATACAAAACTGAAAAACGTTTCCCAAATTATTCTCGGTGTTGATGGCCAAGGCCCTGACATCCTGGTGATGGAAGAAGTCGAAAACGATCGTATTTTGGGCCGGCTTAATAAAGAGTATCTCACAAAGGCCGGCTATCAGACGCAAGTGTTGATCGAGGGGCCGGATGAGCGCGGTATTGATATTGCTTTGTTGTCGCGCTTTCCGACCGTAGGCACTCCGGAACTTCACAAAATTCCTTATGTTCCTAAGAACGATCATGACAAAGAGTGGATGGCAAGGTCCCGCGGTATCCTTGAAGTGAAGTTGAAACTTCCTAACGGCGAAACTTTAACCGTTCTTGGTGCGCACTTCCCTTCTCAAGCCAATCCACGTTACTGGCGCGAACAGGCCGTTGAGTACTTATCAAAGCTGATTGCTGAAAAATCAGCAAAAGGCATGGTGATTGCGAGCGGTGACCTCAATATCACACACAACGAAGAAGTCGATGCGCGCTTCTTCCATGATGATTTTTCGAAGGTAGCGATGGTTTCTCACCTTGTCGGTTGCAAAAAATGCGACGGCACTCATAACTACCGCAGAGAATGGTCGTTCTTAGATGTCTTGATGTTCTCTAAAAATATGGGCGATCAGGGCAACGCTAGTTATAAGTTAGAGCCTGAGACGATCGCGGTCGTGAATAAAGATCCGATTCATGTTTGGGGTCAATATCCAAAACGCTTTAAGCCTGAGAAAAAAGAAGGCGTTTCTGACCACTTCCCGCTCTATGCAAGAATCGTTTTGCGAGAGCCGGCTAAAGCGCCTGAACCTGTCGCGCCTCCGGCAGCGGCACCAGCGGCCACGAAATAGTTCGTAAGCTTTCGATAAAAACAAAAAAGGCTCTGGTGATCCCAGAGCCTTTTTTTATTTTTAGATTGTAATAACAAGAACTACAGTTTGCCTGCAGTCTCGTTGATCCATGGCAAGTATGTATCGACGCGAGTAAATACTGCGAAGAACATGCAGGGACGAAGTACCGGAAGACCCGCACCGTTGCTTGTCACACCCCAGAGGTAAAGACGGCCGTCGTTGCCTTTAACAAAAGCAGGACCACCAGAATCGCCACTGCAAACACCGTTGATCATGCTTTGATCGACAGCGATTTCAGTTGCTGAGTAAGTTGGATCTTTTACTTTCAAAGTGATTTTGCGAAGAATGCCCTCACCTTTGCCACGGCTTGGAGCGCTGATGCCATATCCAGCAGCAACGATCTTAGAACCTTTAGACAAAACAGAGTAGTCCGTCAGGATAGGAGCTGTCGTGTAGCCCGGTGGAATTGTGCCTTCGTACTTCAAAACGGAAACGTCGCCCATATTAGCTTGGATTTTACCAGTGTAACGAGTGTTTCTTTGACCCGCGATCACTTGGCGAACCAACGCTGGCTTACGCATATCAACGCCGAATCGAACTTGAAGATTCTTTGCATCGCCTTCAAGGCAGTGAGCCGCTGTGATCACCATGTTTTTGCCATACAATGAGCCCGTGCAGAGATAGCCGGCTTTTGTGTTGTAAAGACCGACCGTCGTTGTTGCAACAACGTCGTTCACGTTCACATCATCGCCACCGAAAATAGCTGTATCCGCACCACCAGAAGCGATTTCATTCGCTTGATTCTTTGGCGCGCAAGACGCCAGCAACAAAGCAGCCGCCGCAGCAACAAAAAGATTCAATTTCATAGATACTCCTTCTTTCATAGAGGCGCACTTGTACCGACCAGACCTCCCTTTGTCGAGGTGTTTCGCCAATGATGCTGGTCCTCAAATCGCTCTTATTGCATAAAAAAGCGCTCCCTCCTGCGAACAAGTACGCCTCATTGTGAGAATTTCTTCCGGATTTCTTCTAACCCGCTCCCGGACATTGAAGATCCGTCTCATTTTGAAGTGCGATGAGACGTTCCGTGAACAACACCAACAGCAATTTATTTTCATTTGGCTCTACACGCTTTGCTCCCAAATGCCGAAAAATAAGAGTCCATTGATCAGAAATTTGACGACTGATCAGTGTTCGCTCGACACACGCATTGTCGCTAGTCCCGTGTTGAGAATGGGAAAAATTGGCTATTCTCATCTGGGTAACACAGGGGCACAATGATTGTAGGTCTAGATGGATGGAGGGGGAATGAAGTTCATCGTCTTATCACTCATTACTTTGGGGATTGCTGGTGCGTTGACAGAAATGGCAAACGCGCAAGTGAAGCCAGATATTACAGCTGCAGATCCGACTGCAATGGATCTAAAGGCTCGTAAGATCTATGAACGCCTTACTGGTACGAAATTACCAGCTGACAGCCCTGTCGTCGCTCAAATGGTGGCATTGCTGAATAAAGGTGATCTTGCGGGAGCAGCTCAAATCGCTACGGCAGATCCAAATTTCTTAAACATTACTGTGAAGCTCATGGCGCTAGAAATGTCTACGCGCGATGAGACGATCAAAACTCCACTCAATGACATGGTGGCTGGGATCATCGGGGTCACTCGTGACCAGACAGATGCCCGTGAGCTTTTGACGGGTGACTTCTACTATGTAGGTAGCGGAACTGGTGTTCGCTCGGATTTGAATGCAGACATCCTCCTGTCTAATAATCACTACGCGGATTTAGAGTCGACTCGTCAGAACTTGGCGACAAACCTCGTTCGTGTTTCAGGGCAAAAGATAGCGACCAGCACAACTGCCAACGTCGCCAATCCAGATCCTGCCGGCGTTTTGACGTCTCGTGCTTTCATGGGCGCACATGCCTTGATGGGTACGAACCGCCGCTTGGTGGAATATACTTTCCGTGAATTTGCCTGCGTACCACTGAACGAATGGGCGGATACCGGGGCATCTGACTTGCGTATCGGCCGCGATATTGACCGCTTCCCTGCCGGTGACCACATGAAGTTCTTAACTTCTTGTAAAGGTTGCCACACAGTGATGGACGGCTTCCGCGGTGCCTTTGCGAACTGGGACTTCGACGGCTTGGGCTTGAAGAATGCCACAGTAAATACAAAGGGTAACGCGGCAGACTTCGTGATTGCGGCAGATAACAACAACGTTGTTACTAAAATGAACCGCAACAACACGATCTTCCCGTCTGGTTACGTGATGACGAACAATACGTGGGTGAACAATGCGATTCGCCCGGCAAATGCCTCGTTCTTCGAATGGCGTGGCGCTACGTCAGCTGAAACTCTCGGCGGCTCTGGCGTGAAGTCTTTCGGTAACTTGGTGGCGAACTCACGTCGTTTCAGCCAGTGTATGGCAAAACGCGTATATAAAGCTGTTTGCCGCAAAGAACTCGATGTTGTTGCTAACAAAGACAAACTAAAACAATGGGGCGATGAATTCGAAGCTTCTGGTTACAAACTGAAGAAGCTCTTTGAAAACATGGCTTCAAAAACTGAGTGCTTAAACTAAGGAGGGGACCATGACTAACAAATATTTAAAAATCATGCTGATTCTAGTTCCTTCAATGGCAGTAGCACTCTTCGGTTTCAATAACTGCGGACGCTATGGCGCCCTTCAGGATTCAGGCTCTACAGACAGCGCTTCTTTGGGAAGCAGCGGAGCCGCCGACGAAGAAGTCAACTCTGAGAAGCTGGGTCTTCCTTATGCCCTGCTCTCTGCAGAGCAAACTCTTTCGTCGATGCTGAAGCTTGGTAACGTCACAACGGCCAGCACAGCGATTATCAACGAATATAACAGCCGTTATGGCTCCCTTGCTGCGGGAAATGACCTCAGCATGGTGAATGGCCCATTGATGTTGGGCTCTACAAGTCTTGCCGGTGAGGTTTGCAACAGCGTTCTCACTCAAGAAAAGGCGATCACGGATGTGACTCAAAGAAACTTCTTCGGAAGCATCAACTTTAGCGCCGGTATCTCCAGCGTTTCTGATGCGAACTTCGAAGCAGCTGTTCGCGGGATGGCTCGCCAGTTCTGGGGCCGCAACGAAAACATGGATGAGCTGACAATGTTGAAACAGTATAAGACTGAGTTCAACGATGCTTTGGCGGCCAATGCGCGCACTCAAGCGGCTTCTTCAAGCAACTTGATGCTGGCGACTTGTGCAGCAATGCTGTCAGCGGTGGATGCGATTTCTTACTAAGTTTTTAAGGTTCTAAGATTGTTGTTATTTTCTCTGGGGGGAGAAGATGAGTAAAAATAAAAAAGATATTCCTATGTGGGCTAAAACCGGTCATGCGAAACCGGTCACCCGTCGTGACTTTCTCTCTGCCGGTCTGATTCCGTTTGCAGCGAACATGTTTGTACCAAACTGGATGTCCCTTTTGATGGGGAACAATGCCTTCGCTCAAACGTCGGCTGCGGACTGCCCTGCTCCTGCGACACTCATTCCATTTGTGACCGTGAACCTCTCAGGTGGTGCGGCGATGGCGAGTAACTTCGTACCGATGGATGCCGGTCGACAACCTATTTCTAGCTATAGTAAACTAGGCCTCGGCGACAATCAGGTGCCTCTCGAGAGAGAATTCGGGAATGCGACTTTTGCCGCAAACCAAGTGAGTAAATTCCTTGTCGGCGTGCGCGCTCAAGCAGCGGCGACGACAATTGCAAATACGACTTTCATCGGGATTCCTTGTGACTCCCAGAACGATACGAACACGAATAAGTTCGATATCTCCGGGGCGATTACCAAAGCCGGCTTGGTGGGATCCAACTTGCCAAACATGGGCCGCGTGAATACGCGCACCGGTATCAATCAAGCAGCCGCTGTAATGGCTCCGCCTGCCCCTCTGGTGGTGAACAATTACAACTCATTGCTGACTTCGATTGGCTATAGCGCTTCCTTGGGAACCGCTTTAAATCAAAATCAAAAAAACTCATTAGCAAAATTGATGAGTAACTTGAGTGACAGCCAAACTCGCAAATTGGCTGCGATTCAAGGTGGCGATGGTGTGAAGAAAGTTTTGGATTGCGCCGGCATTAAAAACGTCGACGTAGTTCAAAAGGGTTCTGCGATCGTCGATCCACGTCAGAATACCGCCTTTGCCGGTGTTTGGGGCGTTAATGCCAATACAAACGTTGGTACTCGCGAATTGATCTTCGGCGCGATGATCTACAATACTTTGAATGGTCAAGCCGGTGTTTCAAATCTCGAGCTCGGTGGTTACGACTACCATGACAACACTCGCACAAGTGGCGATGCCAAAGACCAAGACGCCGGCGTTGTTGTCGGCCGTATCTTACAAAGCGCGGCTGTCATGCAAAAACCTGTTATGATCTACATTGTTTCCGATGGTTCTGTTTCTTCGTCTGACTCTACAGCGAGAAACGCTCCATGGGCTGGTGACCGTGGTTCTAACGGTGTGGCTTATTTGTTGTATTATAGCCCAAGTGGCCGTCCAGCAACGAGCGACTTCCAAATCGGTCAGTTCAATAACAACCAAGCAGCGGACCCTACGTTTGTGACGGGTGCAAACCCAGAGCTTGCAGCGGCGGCTGTGTTTGCGAACTGGTGCCAAGCGAACAAGCGTAACGACTTGTTTGATAGAGTGGCGGGCCGTATTCTGGACGCCAACCAGCTGGCACAAGTTATTAAGATCGCGTAGTCTTTGATAGATAGCATCGCATTTTCTTGTACGTTTTTGTTTTTGGGGGATGAGAGTGAAATCTATATTTAAGCTTAACCATATGCTTTGGGCAGCAGGAGCCATTGTGCTCCTCGTGGCTTTCAATAACTGCGGCGAAGGATTCGTGGCGGCAAATCTCGGAAGTATTTCGGGCGGCTCTGTGCTGTTCTCGAGAGCTCCAGGGGAAAGTTGCGAAGACGCGTTAGTGAAGGTTTATGCCAGCACTTATCACCCTTTCCTCAGCCAGACATGCAATAGCTGCCATATCAACGGTCCTGGTCTCGGTGTTTTCGCAAGCCCCGACGTGGCCACGTCTTACAATTCTTTCGCCTCTATCGGCGCTGATAAAATCAGCAGCCAAGCTGTGAATGACGCCCACAAACCGCCTTATACAGGCTCACAAAACACGGCTCGCATTAACGAGCTGAAGTCCTACTGGGCAGCGGCTCAGACGGCTTATGCGTCTTGCACTTCTGCAGCAGGCGGAGCCACCGGCAGCTTCGTGGTGAAATCAACAGATAAACAAGTCGCAGCAAACCTTGCGACGACCTTCACTCGTATGGAGTGGGACCTTGAAACTCAAAGTAACGGGAAAGTTCCTTTGATTGCAGGTATCGATATTCGCCGCGCGGTTTTGGCGGGTGTGACTCAAGGTTATGAGTTCCGTAATCCGACTCTGCGTTTGAAAAATACGACTTCTGGCAACTATCAGGCTCGCGCCCTCGCCGTTTACATCAACGGCACGTTGCAATCAGAGGTCACGACTTATGCAAATATCGATCAGGTGATCTCGACGACAACGGATGTGAACTTGTCTGCGGGTACGGCCAATGCCTTGGCGGTGATGACTCCGGCAACGACCGATATGATTGCGATCGAGTGGCAAAAACTCGGTTCTACGACAGGGGCTCCGAACCCTGGTGGCGGTGGTACGGCGACGCCGACTCCGACTCCAACACCGACTCCTGTGGGTGCGGTGACTTATACGCAGCTTGTTGCCAATGGCGGTCTGTTCGCGACATATTGCCTGAACTGTCATAGAGGCGCCAATGCGAGCGGTAGCTTGGATCTATCGGTCTACGCGAATGCGAAGAATGCGGCACAAAACATCAAGTCCCGCGTTAATAACCCGAACAATCCTATGCCTACGGGCGGCTTGCTCCAGCAGGCTCAGCGTGATGTGATCAGTGCTTGGGTGGACCAAGGAGCTCCACAGTAACAAGCATCGCGTGAGGATTTAATGATTCAAATTTACGGATCTCCAAAAAGCAGCGCTGGTCGCTGCTTTTTGATGTTAGAGGAATGTGGTTTAAGCTATCAAGTCATGCCCCTGGATATGGGGAACAAAGAACACAAGGCTGAGAGCTTTTTAAAGCTCAACCCCAACGGCAAAGTCCCGTGCATTATCGACGACGGCTTTGTGTTGTGGGAGTCGGCGGCCATTGTTCAATACTTGGCTCAGAAATATAAGCCTGAAATGCTGGGCACTTCGGTGAAGGACAAAGCGATTGTTCAGCAATGGTCTTTCTGGACGATGACAGAGGCCCAGCCTCCCCTCGTGGATATGCTGATTCAGAAGGTTTTCATGCCCGCAGATAAGCGCGATCACGCATTGATCGAGCGTTGCGAGAAAAAGCTTCCGAATCTTTTTGCAGTTCTGGAGAACAGTTTAAAGAACACCAAATACCTCACCGGCGACACCTACACGGTGGCAGACGTGATGGTGGCTTCAGCGACGAACCTGGCTTTGGGCTTAGGAATCGATTTCACGCAGTACCCGAATATCAAGTCCTGGATGGCAGAGATTTCTAGCCGCCCGGCTTGGCGCAAATTCGCTGAGCTTCGTATGTAACGGGAGTGGCTGCGGAGCCTTCGTTTTGTACTGGCTCCGCCCAAGTGAGCCTGCGAGCGGTAAGTCTTAACGTGAGGTAACGGCCCCCTCTGAATAAGGTCAACCTATAAGTTGACCCTATTCAGAGGGAGGCACTAAGAACATATAAACTTACTTATTCCGTCACTTTCGCAGGGGCTTCCATATCGTTTAGCTCATATACCACGAGTTTTTAGATTGAATTTCCAAGAGACAGTCTAACACGGCGGAAAGTTATTTGCGGATGAAGAGGAGGAAAAGGACCTCTAAGCCGCCGTTACTGAAGGCGAGGTCTTTTTGTTTTTTGTAACCTTCTGGGGCTTTGAGGTTTTTTACGATATTTTTGTTCGGCAGCAAAACGCCGATTTTTTCTGCTGAAAATTTATCAGCCATTTTTTGGATCAAAGCTTGATACGAGAATTCCTCTTGGCCCTCGACGTGCAAACGCTCTCCGTACGGTGGGTTCGCTAAACACCATACGGGGCCTAGAGTTTTCTTTTCTCCGTCGAAAAGATTTTCGTTTTCAAAACGCACTTTGAGGTTTTTGACCTCGAGCTTTGATTCGAATGTGGCCAGATTCTCGCGAGCTGCTTTCACAACTGCACCATCGATATCAAAGCCCCAATAGGTTTTAAACGGAGCCGTCTCCGGAATCAGCTTGTAGTTTTTCTTTAGCAACGGACTTTTGAAAATCTTCGGCGCGTTTTTCCACTCGAGAAATGCATACGCACGATCAAAAACCGGTTGCCACAGGCTTGCAGCCTCCAGCACCAAGGTTCCAGAGCCGCACATTGGGTCCACGAAAGTCACCTGCTGGGTCTTCGTCGCCGGTGCGCCTTCCATCATCTCCATGATCATGTATGCCGCCAGCGTCTCACGCAAAGGAGCTTCGCCCTTTAATAGGCCCCAGCCACGCTTATGGAGGTGCTCTCCACTGCTATCGAGGCTTACACTACAAAGATCGTCGTGAATACGCACGTAGACCGTTTGCTTCGTCTTCGCCGCCCCCTGGATTTTGCTTGCGACCTTCGCAAAGGCTTCAGTGCAAACTTCTTCGATACGTTTTTCGTTGTTCAAGCGCGATTTACTGGCAGCAATCTGCCAATCGATCCCGGGACCGTTTAAGAAATTGCCCCAGGGGATTTTCTGAATTTTCTCAAAGAGCTTTGGAAAATCACGGACCTTAAATTCAGCCAGGCGCCACAGCACTCGATGAGCGGTTTTCAGAAAGAAATTCAGCTGAAGTCCCAAAGCCATTGGTGCCTGCACCAGCACTCCCCCGGTTCCGAGAGTCATCTCCGGCAACGGTGACTGGTTCGGCTGCCCGTTGATTTCAATCATCAGAGGCCACGCACGACGGATCTCAGCAGCAACGGTTTCTTCAAAGCCGAGTGCGCACGAAATATAGAATGACGAAACAGTTTCAGCAGCCACTAAAACCTCCAGTAGAGGTCGGCATTGAAGTAATAACCGTCTTTCACATTATAGATCAGATTCGAAATGTCTGTCGTGCTTACGCCGGTGAGCAAATGCATGTGATCCCAGATCCACATGTACGATACGTAACCACCGACGGTTTTATTTTGGAAGTGATACGAAGGACCGAGCAAGACGCGATTCCAGTCGCTCATGATAAACTCATAACCGGACTGTAAGGAACTTGTACCCGCGATTTTTAAAGCCGTTTGATTTTTAGCGCTATCGTAGGTCGCCAGTGCCAAAGTTAAATTGGTGTGCGAAATCACGTTTTCAGAAGAAACAGAGTCCCAATAAATCGTCGCATTGACGGCGCCCTCTTTGGTATCCGGCGACTGATAGGCATTCATCCCGAGAGAAACGACATTGGAATCCGAGTCGATGAATTTGTATTTCCCTTGTATGTTCGGCGCCTCAAGAAAGTTCCCCGGCAAAACGCTGCCGACGGTGAATTTTGAAGTCACGCCATAGTCGAAGTAGCCGACGATATTAATGAGATACTCTCCCGCACGAAGTGTCTGCGCTGTTTCACCGACACTCAAACCCATGAATACGAGCGCTTTGTAGCTCGATGAGGACGCGGGATCCTCATTCTTCATAATCAACTCCGTCGTGCCTCGGTATTCTTGATGGAAGGTATTAAAGTCCATGCGATAGAGAACATCGCCGAGCTGGATCATCGCAAACTTTGAATGTCGAATAAGGCGCGTGCGCAGATGAAACTGCCCGTCCCCTTCCGTCATCACACTTTCGACCTGCACAAAACCAATAATGCCTTGAGAGGTGTCACGGCTTTGCACGACGAGGATCTCGCCGACTTTGAATTCTGAATAAGCCGTTAGCACCGTGAGGGTCGTTGCTGTATCAATAGACTGTACATAACCCCGCGCCCAATCGTTGTCGAAAGCCAGGCTTTTATCTAAAGCCAAGGCCTGCAACGAAAAAAAACTCAGGATTAAACACACAATGTACTTCATGCCGTCTTTTTAAAAACCTTCTCAAAGCTAATAAGCATCGCAAAAGAAATCGCCAGAGCCATTGGCCCCACCCATAAAGCCATACTAATTCCGTAGCGATCCGTCAAATATCCCACAAGACCGTGCATGCACACAGTAAAAAATGACTGTATCGCCATGCTGTATGAAACCGCCGAGTCCATGTTCTTTTCGTAGTGGCCAGCCGTGTACAAGACTGCGAGCGGATAGAAGGGAGCCATAAACAGCCCGGAAAGTGCCAGGAAGAATGGAAAGCCCTGCAGGCCTACCGCACAAGAAAGCATTGAGCTCAACAAAAAGAAGCCGAGCATCTGGCGAAGCGGCCATTTAAAATGCACAAACGTAAACAACAACCGGCCCGCCAGCAGGAAAAAGAAAAAACCAGTTAAGTAATAGCTCGACTGCTGAAGATCCATTCCCAGCTCACGGCGCACAAAGAGCGGCAAACGCGACGACACCATGATTTCTGCTAAAACATAAAACGCCAAAGTCACCGCCAGATAAATCTGCCCAAAGTGATCTTTGCGGGTTTGTGGCACCGGCGGAGTCAGCGCAGAGACCGAGGATTTGCGGTCCGCCGTCCCACGATCACGCCACAAAAAAGAGCCCGCGAGCAATGCCACAGGCACAATAGCCACGACATAGAAAACATAGCGCCATGAGCCGAGCCAGGAGCTAAAAACTGCCACCACGAGAGGAGCTAAAACCGACGCTAGACCATAATTCGAATGCAGTCCTGCGAGCATCTGCTGACGCTTATTCGGCAACGATCCCACACTGACAAGCACATTCTGAACGACGCCGACGATCCCGAGGCTGGCTCCAAAGATTGCGGCGAAAAAAAGCATCCAGCCAAAATCTTGAACAGAGCCCATACCGACAAGGCCCACTGCCATTAACAAGAGTGAAAACTGCAAAGTGCGAACGCGACTCCAACGTAGGAACAATACACGCACAAAGAGGCTCCCGAGGAAACCGCAGAAAGAACTGATCGCGTAGTAGACTGCACCCTTTGTATCGCTAACGTGAAAGGCCTGAATAATCTCGGGAAATAAAGGACCACGAATATTATCGCTAATCCCTAAAGCAAAGAGACTTAAGTACGCTAAAATGATGTATCCCCAAATCACTTCGTGGCCGCCTGATTCTTCAAAACATTGAAAACTTGGAGAATCTTATCACGGCCAACATCATCAAGGCTACCAAAAGCCTTCTGCGCTTGGAATAAAGTGTATTCACCGATTGTCGGCTTCTTGCCTTTATAGACGAGGAATAAGAAGAAGTCCGTCACCATAAAGTCGGCCTTGATCGGCGACTCGTTTTTCATAAATTCCAAGAAGCGCGGAGCGGCTTTTTTGAGTTCTTCCTTATTCAACTTACCATCATGGTTTTCATCATAAACGCTCATGAGACTTTCAGTGTAATGCAAGATCATAACCGCCGTACGGAGATCGGCGGTCTCGACTTTGCCACCATTGGCTGCGGATACCCGAGCTGACGCCATCAAGTTGCCATAGAAGGCTTTCCACTGATCGTCTTTCATATGCATGACTTCAAGAACCATCCCCGGAAGGTTGTTAAAATACCTTGGGAAGTTTTGGCGCAGAACACGGCTAAAGCACGCCTCGTCCATCCAAGGATAGCCAAAGATGTCCAGCTCTTTGAGCGCGCATGTTTTTAGCAGATCCTGACGAATAGACTCGGCCGAAGACATTCCTCCGGAGATCAAAAGACTGACAAAATCAAAAGTCTCGTTCGCATCCATCACGTTGTTACCGTTACCGCCCGATGTAAAGAAGTTGGCTTCTTTAAAGCTGCGGGCTCCGGAGTTCTTACTGCGCGGGTCGAACGCTTTTAGTTCAACACCGAGCTGATTGAAGTCCGTGTACCACTGTTCAAGCCCAGACTCGATGATGGTTTCCTGCGAAAGAACCGGATTGTGAGTATTGCCGTATCCCAAAAGCATGGCGCGGCTCAAAGCACGCATCACGTTCCAACGAGTGAGCGAACCCCATGTCTGACGATACAGACTCGGGCTTCCCATAACAACTTGGCGGCCGTCTTGATTGAAGAACACCGGGAATTTACGAATGAGAAGTCCCGTGCCTTCACTCCAAGCCTCGCGAAGAGCTTCTTGTTCCAAGCTTTCAACGGAATAATTATCAGCAATAGTTTTGTCCGCGTTAAAATCTTTTAAAGCAGCATCGATTTCAGCAAAACTGATGGTGTTTTGAGCATCGAACTTCAGGCCATCAATAAATTCCTGATGGAGCTGAAAAATCTTAACTTCGTGTCGGAGGGCCACGATGTGGTTGCGTTCAAGCCCCAAGAGACCGCGCGAGTCCCCTCGGCGCTGAGGATCCAGCATTCTTAAAATAATTTTTTTATAAGTTTCTTTAATCGCAGCAGAACTGAGACCCATCGGAATAAAACCGCGGCTTCCCATAATATCTAAAAGACTGTCGATGCTTGCAAAAGAAATTGCGCCGTCACGCTGAACTGGCAAACTCTTTTCAAGCAGATCCAGCGCGTCTTTTAAGACAAGCACCATGGCTTTTTCTCTCTCAAGCGAGCTAACTTGCTTCTGCTTGATGAGATCAAGCGGGAGCTGTTTTGTCGGATCGTCGGTCTTAATAAAATAGACGTAACGAAGAGCTTCGCGGTAAACACCCATGACCGTGTTTAAAGCCACGTGCCAGTCGTGAATGTCACTGAGATTATTGCGGTCCCCGATCAAAACGTTCTTCGCCGCTTCGACCAGAGCAAAGTTGCTGCTGAGTTTCTCAGTCAAATAGAAGGGCTCCGCCGCATTGATGAACTTTTCAAGGCCATCCATGAACTTCTTAAGATCATCAAAGGCATAGTTTGAGTTCACGACATCGACTTGCTTAAAGATCTGCCAGATGCCATCGGCGAACAAATCAGTCGCATTATCCACCTGAATCCACGTTGGCTGTTTATTCGCAGCCAAAAGAGTCGGCATATACGGCGCCACTTTTTTAGCCTGATCGCGAACCACATCTAAAAGCTCAACCAAGCGCTGGATTTCGGTCTTTGTAATGTATTTATCGGACCCACCGAGCAGGACTTGTTTTAATTTAAACAGCTCACCGCCAAACTCGGAGCTCACGTTATTCTTTTTAAGGAAGTACTTACCAAAGAAATTACGCAGGTCTTCCATTGTATAGGCGTCTGGATAAGTTCCCTTGGTTTTACTTTTAAAATATACCAAGGCATCTTTGGCACAATCAAAACCACTATGAATATCGCTGTCACTCACCGTTCCTTGAAGGAACTTATTGATTTCTTCAGGCAGAGCCTGCAAACAGGCAAAACGCGCATTGGACATTTCAATCGTCTGCGGAGTTTCGCGTTTTTCATCGAGGAAATTAGTGCATGACACCGCTCCAGTCAGGGTGACGGCCAAAAGCAGACTGAAAGATAGGAGCGTGTTTTTAGAAAACATAAGCAGCTCCCACCATGAACCGGTCTAGGTTTCTATACTGGGCGATTTCATTCTGATTTTGCGCTGTCAACTCGCCCGCACGAACGAGCTCAAGCTCGCTGAAGCCACTCCACAGAGAACTAAAGCGATAGTTCAGCATCCACTGAATATATTCAAAGTCATTCTGCGTGCTCATGGTATAGCTTGCGTGCGATGTGAGGCGGCGGTTGCTCTTGAGCAAGAAGCGGTTATCCATAGAGATCTTCACCGCCTGCTGGAAAGGATAGCGCATTGTTAATGGCGCACGGTCGGCACTGGCCATATCTCCGACCTCGCGCACTTCGCCACCATAGATATTGATACTTTGTAACGAGATCGTCGTTGATTTAAAAATCAGCTCGACAAAAGGGCTCACGAGGGTCGCATCTTGAAACTCAGGATGAGTCCACTTTTCATCAAACTCGAGATCTTTTTGTGGACGATCATAAACACCGCTGATTCCATAGCGGAAGTAGCCTATTTTATGAGACAGATCCAGACCACTCAACGAATGGAAGAAAACCTGCGGCTTCAAATCCACAACACCGCGGAGCTTGCTTGTGTCCAGCAAACCGCTGTAGCCAAGCGCCAACTCATTGGAGGGCTTATACATATAAGACATCTGCGCCAGCGCCTCATCAGGATTCCCGAAAGTCAGCTTCGCACCATAGCTTGTCTGGAAAACGACTTGGGTTTCATCCGGGCGCTCGAAGTTGTAATCGACATCCGTGACTTCTTGGAAAATACGCACAGACTCCGGCGGACGACGGAACCACGGATTGCCGCGCACGAAAGTACCGTTAGAAATCTCAAACGTCGGCCCTTGATTAGGAATGAAGAGCGGCGACGCAAACATCGTCACAGAGTAAAACTCGCGGTCGGCCTGCCAGAAGAGACCTGAAAGACCTTGTTGTTGCGGACTCAGAGGGTTCCATTGAAAAAGCGGCTGCCACAAACCGAAGTTCCAACGGCGATCGAGCTCATTCCAGTTCATCAGCTTGCGGCCGATAACGAGCTTTTCGTTCTCAGACGGTTTTGTTTGGAAATAAATTTCTGTAATATTTAAATAATTTAATAACGGTGCACCGAAAGCCACCGCGCCCTCGATATCCATCTTCACCATATCATCGGTAAACGGCGAACTTTTTAAGCCTAAGCCCACGAATTGATAATTAGATTTTTGATTGGCTTCAAAAGACGGACTAATAAAAGAGTCCGAGAACAGGCGGAAATCAGAACGCAATTGCGCCATAGCCTGACCACTGAAAAGGGTCAGTCCCAGGATAAAGGTAATGGCTTTCGATAATACGTTCCAATTCAGCATGAATTCTCCTGCCAGGGCCTTATTCATCAAATCCTATGCCCGGAAAACTGGGGGCGAGGGCCAACCCTCCCTTTTTGAGGTGTCAAATATTGGACAGGCGACGTTTTTTGGCGCAAGGCTTTTGCCACCGCCAAGGATCTTTGCTAGAGTCCCAACATGGCAGAAAAAGCCCGTTTTTTAATCATTCGCTTCTCCGCATTTGGTGATGTGACTCAGAGTCTCAGCATTCCGTCGGCTATAAAAAAAGCCTATCCGGAGGCTGAAGTTCATTGGATCACGCGCAAGGATATGGCGCCGCTCTTGCGCCATCATCCGGCCATCGATCAAATCTGGGAGTACGATCGCAAGACAGGTCTCAAGGGACTGTTTGCTTTGTTAAAAACCATGAGCACTCTGCACTTCAGCCATATTTACGATGCCCACAACAACCTGCGTTCGCGCATGGTTTACTGGCGTCTGGGCTTGCTCCGCTCAACAAAGTTTATCCGCCGTTCACAAAAGCGCTGGAAAAGATTCTTGCTGTTTAAGCTGCATAAAAATACTTACGAGATGCCGTTTTCTGGACAGCGTGATCTGCTCGAGCCACTGGCTCCGTGGGGGATTGAAAAATCCTTGCCGCCGGCTCCGCAGATTTTTATCGATCCGACAGATCTTGAAAAAGCCGATGCCCTTTTGGGTGAGTGGAAAGATAAAAAGTATGTCGCCCTCGCCCCGTCAGCGGCTTACTTCCTAAAGCGTTGGCCGGTTTCGCACTTTAAGCAGCTGATTCAGCTGATGCCAGATTTGAATTTTGTCCTTCTCGGCGGCCCTGAAGACCGCTTTATCGAAGAACTTCTTAACGTCGCTCCAGAGCGTACGCTGAATACAGCCGGCAAAGCGCCACTGACTGTGAGTGCGGCCCTGGTTAAAAAATCTCAGGTACTGGTTGCGAACGATACAGGACTCTTACATGTGGGCGAGCAGCTCGGTAAGCCGTCCATCGCGTTGATGGGCCCGGCTCCGTTTGGCTTTCCTTCGCGCCCGAGCACAAAGATCATGGAACTAAATCTGCCTTGCCGCCCGTGCAGCAAACATGGCCAGGGACCCTGTGTAAATCAAATCTATCATCAATGCCTCGTCGATATTACTCCAGCTCAGGTTGCGACCGAAGTTCGCAGCAAGCTGGGAGTGAGCCTCTGATGATGCCGGCGTTATATCGCTTTTTTCTTTACCCCCTCGCCTTTGGGATTTTACAGATCCTCCGCCCACTCTTAGGAAAAAAAGCCAAGCAGATGGTGATCGACAAAAACAATCATTTTTTCGAAGTGAAAAATAAAACGGCGGAGTGGATCGCTGCGCACCGCCCGTTTTGGATCCACGCCGCGAGCGGTGAAATTGAGTATGCTCGCCCGGTGATCCGTGAACTTAAAAATAAGTTTCCAAATATCCCGGTGATTGTGACCTTCTCTTCCCCGTCTGCGAAAAAGATCATCAAGAGCCTCGCCGATGTTGATGCCTGGGGAAGCCTGCCTTGGGATTTCCACGGTGACTGCGCAGAATTTGTTGAAAAGTGGCAACCGCGCGCATGGCTCATCGCCCGCACAGATGTGTGGCCCGTGATGGCGACAGTCTGTCGGGAAAAAAATATTCCAAGCCTTCTTTTTGCCGCGACCTTTGCGGAAAATAGCTCCCGTCTTCGTGGGGCTTCGGCAAAAATCACCGAATGGGCTCTGAATCAGTTGTCTGAAGTTCACTGCGTGTCCCTCGACGACGTCCAACAGCTCGAGAAACTTAAACTGCAAGTGCCCGTTCATGTTCATGGCGACACCCGCTTTGATCAGGTTTTCTATCGTCTGCAACACCCAAAAGCGATCAAGAACGAGCTTCGCCCGACGGTGGGCAGCCCGGTTTTTGTTGCAGGCTCTACTTGGCCTGAAGATGAAAAAGTTGTTCTGCCGGCTTTTGCGACGATTAAGAAAAACTGCAAAATGATTCTCGCCCCGCATGAGATTCATGAAAGTCATATGCAGGATTTAGAACGCCAGCTGAAAGATCTGAGCCTTACCTACTGCAAGTACTCAACAGCCAGCCAATGGAAGAGTGAAGACGTCCTGATTGTTGACCAGGTGGGCATCCTTGCCGAGGTCTATACGTGGGGCAGTGTCGCTTTTGTCGGCGGATCGTTCCGTAAGCAAGTGCACAGCGTGATGGAGCCCCTCGCCGCAGGCCTTCCGGTCCTTGTTGGTCCCTATCATCACAACAATCGCGAGGCGCTGGTTTTTAAAAATAAATCAGTCGGTGGACATCCAGCAGTGACGGAAGTGCTTGATTCCGAAACATGCGCAGCAACGCTTTCTCTTCTCATTTTGAGCCGCGCCGTTTTTCCTCAGGCTTTGCAAAAAGAACTTTCACCCTATCTGCATTCGAGTCAGAGTGTTGTAAATTGGTGTGTCCAAAAAGCTCACTAGTCCTTAGTTTGTTTGGGCCATTTGCAACTTATATTCGTATTCGCTTTAGCTGGCCACGGAAGCTCCGATAAAAACACTATGGAGCACAAAGCCTTAGCGTATATAGCCGGATTTTTACTGACCGCCTCTACCGCATTTGCTCAGGAGGGCCACTTCAAAAAACCTCTCTGGTTTGATGTTGTCAACAACGGGGTCAAACTCCGTGATCCTGTCATTCAGTACGACCTTAGCTCAAAAGATACTTTGAAATGGGGCCCACTGAATCTCAAAGAGGACTTCTTTTCTATTAACCTGACCTCCCGTCAGAAACTCGATGCCGAAGGCTCGAAGATGGCGTTCTACAATCAAGAGGACATGGTGCTCTTCTTCGATTGGCCGAGTGAAATCCTGCCCTATGGTAAACTCGACGTCACCGACGCGAACGGAAACTCGGTCTGGAGCAAACAGCTCGGCGAGGCGGAAATTCAAGGCTGGCATGAGAAGATCGTGCAAGTCAAAGAGCAGCTTCACAAGCAAGGCAAGAGCGATACCGACATTGAAAACAACAATCTTTTGAAAAAGACCTATGCCTTCTTCCGCTCAAAGAGCGAACCCGGTCCTGAGCTTAAGATCAACGAAGCTTATAAATTTTGTTTGCAAAATGCTCTTTCTCCGGAAGCTTCGGTCAGAATCTGCACGCCCTTCTACACGATGAAAACCGTGGGAACGCAAATTGAAATGCAAATTGAACATAAAGCCAAAGGTGTTAGTCCCACAGTAAAATTTGAAAACAAAGAACAAGCTCTCGCAGGCCGCATCGCTGTGGAGGCTGAAAAGCCCGTCAGCTTCTTTGCACAGCTGAAATCTGGCGCCCTCGTAGAATTCACAAGCACGGTTCCGGCTTTGAAAGTCTACGACATGAGTACCGAGCAGATCGTCGGCGAAAATCCGGCTCCTGTCTTTATTAAATCCGAAGCCCTTCAAAGCAAAGATCCACTTGATCCGAAAAACAAGCTTTGGAAAGCTTCAAGCAAATCCGTCGACAAAAGCATTTTCTTGCCGGGAGTGGCCGGTGGATTTTTCCAGTACGATATTGCCATTGAGCACCTGCCAGCGGAAAACCTCCGCCCTTATGCCGACGAACGAAACCTGAATGTCACCTACTCTAGCGAAGACAACCTCAAGATCACTCGCAACGGCAAAAAAGAGCCGGAGACGTGGACGACACTCAATCCACAAAAAGAAAAATGGAACCGCAGTTATCTTGCGACAAAGGATGAAAAATACGAATACAAGTCCTATTTGGATATCTATCGCGGTTACGCCGGCGAAGCGAGCTTACGTCTGACAGGCCTCGCTGCGAGTGGCGGAAAAACAGCGGGCATGGCCGAAGTACATTTGGGATATTGGTTCAACTCGATTGCAGGCTGGGACAATTATTACCTGTCACGCCAGCGCTGGGGCCTCAGTGCGAAGTACGTGAGTTTGCTGTCAACCATCCCCGCCACGGCTGACGACGGCACTGTCGAAGACGTAAAAATCCAATCCACCATCGTCGACCTCAAGTACCGTTTTACTCCAGGCCTCTGGGAAAGAGACGAAAGCTGGGGAGCTCTCATTTCTTATGAAAACCTGTCTTATGGCGACTACAAAGTTCCAAAACTCGGTTACGGAATTTTCTGGGCCCGCTCGATGCCAAAATTTTTCGACGACATCTTTAACACTCTCAAGATCTTCCGTTATCCAAAATGGGTTGATCTCGACATCGTCAAGTACAGTACATCGGTGGATTCCAACTACAAACTCGGCGATGACTACGCCATTAACTTCCACGGCAAAATTCTATGGACTCCGCGGTTCTACGGCGAAGCCGGCTTCGGCATAAAGAAGTACTACTTCCTTCAACAAACTACTGAACAGGGCGCCACCCTTAACACCTTCTACGGGACCTTGGGTCTCGGCGTAAATTTCTAGTCTCAAAATGAGACAGATGCTCTGACTGTCCCGTTCCCTAAGAACTGTACAGCCCAAAACGTCACCCTGCCTTTCTAGCGAGCATAAAGGCCTCGTCCTGACGCACACTTAGGCGCCGCCGGCATAGCACGGTCTTTGAACATTAGAGGTTCAGAGAAGGATGCTATGAAAAAGCTGAAGCTGACTCCATTGCGCTTTGTTTTGTTATTAGGTGTGTTCCACCTGATCGGCGCCTCTCTGTCTTTTGCCGCAAGTCCGCTGGAAGCTTCTTGGCGCATGGCCCTTTCGGGCGTCGATGCGCAGGATTCGCAGTCCTCCAGCAAATACGTAGGCGTGGGCCTTGAGGCTCGCTCAAAATACCACCTGCTTCCCGACCTCTACTTCGCTTTAGATCCATTGATTCGTTTTGAAAACGGCAGCTATCAAACCATCGACGGCACTCGCAAAAATGAAAGCGGTCTTTACTTGAAAGAGGCCGCTGCCCACTGGCAGTTCCTGCAGGGTTCAGATCTTTCTGCGGGCGCACTGAATCAGACAAAAGTTCACTCAGAACTTCTTGTCGGCGATCAGGCCTTTCCGGCGGTTCGCGCCGATGTGCAGGTCTTTAAAATCGGCAATTTCCAGACGCTCGTCACAGCAGAACAAGCCATTCCAACCTCCAGCTCGCTGAGTACGAACACCACCGGTGTTGAGTCCACGCCGCGTTTTTTAAGTGCTTCACTGGCGCTGAACTACGAAGCTTCGCTGGGCCACTGGCGCACGCGTCTCGGTACTTTTAGCTATGATAATTTGCCATCAACGGTTGCAACAGAGAGCGGCTTCCGCGGCAACACGGTGATTTCTTTGACCGAGGCTGAATCTAAGTTCGTCTATGAATATCAAGGCGTGGAAGCCCTGACCTCTTTGCGCACACCTGTGATGCGCGGCTGGGATGTGCTGGCTGATGCGTCTTATTTGCAAAATAACAAAGCCCGTGCGGAATTAAGTCGTGCCTATGCAGCGTCCATCGGGTCTGAGTTCTACTTCATCGGCCGTAAGAGCCTTGAGATGAAACTGACGAGCTTCCGTATTGAACCGGATGCCGCCGTCGCGTTTTTTAACAGCAATAAGTTCTATAATACCAACCGCGTTGGTTATAGCTATGAATCCTTCATGAACTTTAAACGTTATAATTTCAGACTCGGCGCCCGTTACACGGAAGCCGAAGTGATTTTCTTGAATCCGACTCAAAGCCGCGAAAAAAGCCTGATGCTCATCCTGGAGACCGCTTATGCAAACATCTAAGCTGTTGTTGAAATCACTTTTGAGCTTAAGCCTGCTAACTCTGGCTGCCTGTAATATTCCGGCGCCTCAGTCACGCACGGATTCTGAAGAAACCAACAAACAAGGTGTCGCAACTTTCTTTATTTCGGAAGTCAAAGGTGACGCCTTGAAGGCCACCGTGGACAAAGGCTCGGCCCTCCCACAGAGCAAGACATTTAACTTTACTGTGTGTTTGAAAGACCGTGCTCAATCGAAGGCTTTGATCGGCCACCCGTTCCGCGTTGAAGAGATCAACAAAGAGCTTAAAACGGATGAAAAAGGCTGCTTGAACTGGAGCGAGGAAGTTCCATTTAACTTCTCTTCAACTCCGAGATATCTCGAGTGGAGCCGCAAAATCACAGCCACCGGCCTGCACAGAGGCACGCGCACGGCGGAGTTTGCCATTAATCCTTGGAATGAAAATGACAACTCAGCCGCGGTCGTAAATATCGAAGAACACCGCCCGGCAACTCTTGTAAGCGATAAAGAAGACGTTAAAGCCGCTCTCCAAGGCGCTGATCTGATAGACAATAAAGACCCGTCAGCTGCTCGCGGCGAAAAAGAAAACCCCGCTGCCAAAAACAACCTTTGGGTGAACGATATCCGTATGCAAAGCACAGAGCAAAAGTTCACACCTGAGTCTGTGAATTTGAACTTTGATCTGGCGATCACCCCCCAGCTGATGGTGTCTACTCTCAGTGGTGAAAAGACTTTACGCGATTTCAACCAAGGAACTTTCAAAGCCAAAGTCTATCTTTTGCACTCTTTGACTGAAAACAACAAAGAAGTCCGTGTTGCCATCGGCGAATCTGAAGTTCAAACCGCGGCGATTCGCGGTAAAAGCCTGTTCATTAAAGTCCCGATGAGCCTGCCGGTTATTCCAACTCGCGGCCAATTGATTTTGGCCTTGGATCTAACATCTGTTGATGATCCTGCCAACATCGGAAACTTCCAAGGCGTGTACAGCATCGGCGAATATGATCAACTCAAAGGCTCTGGCATGCTGAAGCTGATGGCGGTGGTCACCGACACTAAAAACTTCCAGATCGCCAACTTCGTGAATGCGAAACTTTCTGAGCGCCTCGCTCAGCATCCGGATGCGTATATCAAGCCACGCATTGAGATCATGCCGCTAGAGTTCAAATACGTTCGCGTCGGTAAAGAGACGACGTCTGAGCGTGAAATTGTCTATAACGTCAAGGCCTGCCTCCGCAACGGTCTTGAGCAAAAAACCACCCGTGGTTTTACATTCAACGTGACGGGCTTCCGCCAAAGCGAAGGCGACGCTGCAAAGAGTGTCAAAATCACGACGGACAATTCTTCGTGCATTAACTGGGACGACACTCTGACGTTCAAATACTACGAGTGCCAGAAATTCATGAAGGGCTTCATCGAAATCGAAAACAAAGAACTTGCTCTGAAACAACGTATTGATATCGCCATCAACCCGTGGGAATCCTGGGGCACATTCGCCCGCGACCTTCGCTATGTGGACGCGCAAGAACAGCTCCTGACAGATTGCAAGAAGGAAAATGTCCTTCCATCAACATTAACCCTGCGCTCTTTCAACTTTACGACGCAGTCTTTGAACTATGAAATCGATCATCAGCTCAACATGATCGCGAAAAAGAAAGTGCGCTTTAAAGTCGACGCCGTTGTCAGCATCTTTAGCGATATGGCAAAAGGCCGCATGGAAAATGCGCAGAAGCTTCGTCCAGGAGTTTATCTCTTAAAAGGCGCCTTGATTAAAAACCGCGACTACTACAACCAGAAATCCTACGTTGCTTCTTTCGAGAAGCTCGTGACTTCCATTGACGGTGATATCAAAACAGATATCGAGTTTAAAACGGCTGACCTCAAAGCCCTTGGCAACCGCAATACTCTTTTACTCGAGTTGGATCCAGTAAAAGAAGACAAAGTGACCGTCGATAAAGACGGTAACGTCACCGTGAAAGACAAAGTCAGTTCTTTGGATGACATTATTGATTCAAGCACTGGCCTTTATAATCGCACCTTTGGTGCCGCAACAAATATCAACATGGAAAAAGACGCTCAGGACCTGACGTCTTTGAACGCCAGCCTTGTGAACCAATACATGACGATGGCGGATCTGCCAAAGGTAGAATCTGTTCGTAAGTCCCTCGTGCGAGAATACATCAACTACGGTAAAAAAGTGGAAGCGGAGCGCGTGCAAAATCAGCTCAAGCAGTCTGACATGAATGCATTTGTGAAAGACAACGGCCTGAAAGCGGTTCTCGTGAACAATCCAAAATCCTACGAAGACCTGCGCACAATCCTAAGTGGCCGCCCGACTCAAATGGATGACCAAAAAATGCAGGCGTCGATGAATCAACTCATCACCACCGGCAAACTCGACCGCGAACTAACAAAAGGCCTTTGCTCTTATTGGTTCCGCAGCTTTATCGCTAAAGACCTCTGGGACTTCTATGGCAACCATGCCCTGATCAACTGCGGCACTCGCGCCGGCAAGCCGGAGCTGATCTTTACGGTTGAAAAACGCATTTTCGTAAAAGAGCTCGGTGGTTATAAGTATAAAAAAGGCTACAACGCCGGTGTGACCATTGGTAACAACATCACTTTAACGAAGTCACAAACACACTCGAACTACAGAACGAAGACTTTGACTTTCAATATGGGTTTGTCACAGAAATTCGCTGATATCTTCACCATCGGCATGAGCGGCAGCTATGCGATCTCACAGTCGGATGCGAACGCGGAAGCGACAGCAAACAGCACTTCCGTAAATACCAACATCACGCTTTTGCTGAAGCAAAACGTCTTCGAGTTGAACTTTAAACGTTATCAAGAATGCGCCATCGTCAAAGTGAATCCGAAGCTTTTCATGAAAGACGGTCTCTTTGAATCCGCATTAAGCCCACGTTTAAAGCCTGATCAAAAACTGGAAGTGGCAACTCGTGGTTTGATGATCTGCACGGGCGTCGACAGCACAACGCCAAAAACGCGTGAAGAAAATTATTATATTTTAAATCAAGAAACGACGAGTGCACAGGACCAGGATAACGGTGACGATAGAAATCGTAACTTCTTCATCGCCCTTCGCGGCGAAAAAGAATTCCAGCGCTTGATGTATTTTATGAAAGGTGAAATCAAAACACCTCAGTCGGCAACCCGCGAAACGGATGATCATAAAACGATCAATGCAAACTTGGATAAGCTGTTTAACTCAGGACACGCCAATATTCCCGGCAGCTACAACGACACGCACTAAGCATAAAGCTGAGTGCGCTATCTCAGTGTCCGTAGCACTTACGTAAAAACTCAAGACTGCGAATCCCAAACCATGAATAGGACTCTCCGTCGACGATGGCCCCGGCAAGGCCGTCGCTGCGGAGGTCTTCGATCTTTTTATGAAACGGATATGGTTCCGAAGAAAACAACACGAGAGCTTCTTGGAAATCCTGGATCTCGATGACGGGATATTTTTCTTCTGGGAACTCAACAACCTGCGCGCCCAATTGTGCGAGGACAGAGCCAATATAAGTATCACGGCTAATCGCCATCCACGGCTTTTTCCAGATCACATACAAAACGGGGCGCGGCCCGGGGCGCATCGGCGAAATCACCCACTCAATTAAGCCTGGAATATTTTCTTCGCTCCAGTGCAAAGGGCCTTTGTCGATGATGGCCTGCAACTGCAGCGACCACGTGATGAGCTGCTGATTTTTAAACTCTGTCCCGAGGCGCTGAAGTTCAAATTGGAGTGTTGCCAAAGAATGAACATTTGTCGCCAGAATTGGGAACGGACTTTCCTCCGCCATCTCGAGAGGATTTTCCTCTTGATCCATCAGAATCAGATCCGGCTTGAGGTCATGAATCATTTCCCAGTTGGCCTCTTTGGTGCCACCGACAACAGGAATATTTTTTACTTTGTCAGCCGGGTGAATACAGAAACGTGTTCTTCCCACCACAGGGATTCCTGCGCGCAATAATGTTTCAGTCCAAGAGGGTACCATCGAGACAATTCGCATCCTTTGATACCACCAATTATTACTTAATGAGTCAAGATTGCTGTATTGTCACTTGACCCTTTCCGCCCGTCTAAGGGAAAACTGAGGTTTATTTTTGACGGAGAGCACATTCATGAACTCGGCTGCATTTTTAAAGAAAAAACCTGAACTCAGTCCCTACAAAAAAGGCGATGTCCTCGTCCTTTTCGGTGAACTTTTTCAGCGTGGTTATGCCAACGGTCTCGTTGAAGAAGCAGAAGCCCGTGGTATGACCATTGTCCGCGCCACCGTGGGCCGCCGTGAAGACGGCAAACTTCGCCCTCTGACAGCGGAAGAGTCCGCAAATATTCCAAAGCCATTCATCAATGTTCCGCTTGAGGCCGGTTTTGATCTCGAGCCGGATTCCGAGGGCCACGCGCCGATTGATCAACTGAAGGAGATCAAACTTTCTGATTGGGAAAGTGCGAAAGTAAACTTTGCTTCACTGGAAGACAGTCGCCAAAAAGCAATCGCTCGTTTTCGTAAAAACGTCGAAACATTCATGCATGAGCTCGAAGCCCACATCCCTGCTGGAGCGAATGTTCTCTTTGCTCACTTGATGGCTGGTGGCGTTCCGCGCACTAAAATCGTGATGCCTTTGATGAACCGTACTTGCAAAGGCACCGGCGACCGTTATTTGGCATCTGAGACTTTGTGGAGCTCCGACATCGGCAAATTCTGCGCAATGAATTTCCGCGAAGTCACAGCAGAAACTTTGCGTCACTTGCTTGAACTTTCAGCACCTCTTCGCCAAAAAGTCGAAGGCAAAGGTGGCCGCGTGGCCTACACGGCCTACGGTTATCATGGCACTGAAATCATGATCGACGGCGAATACCGCTGGCAAACCTACACCCCTTACATTCAAGGCTGGGCGAAATTGGATCTTGAAAAGATCGCAACCGATGCTCACGCAAAAGGCATCAATGTCTGCGTTTACAACTGCCCAGAGATCCTCACGAACTCAAGTTCGATCTTCCAAGGAGTTGAAGTATCACTTTACCCTCTGACGGAAGCTATTGAAAAAGAGTGTAAAAACAATGCCGCTGGACAAAAAATCATCGCCGACTGCAAAGCTCTTTTGAAAGATGGCTCGAGCCTCGATGACATCATCCATATCGCCGACACTTACTTCAATCGCCCTGAAATCAAAGAGCATTGTGTCTTTGCGAAATGGCCTCAACACAGCAGCAAGCAACAGCTTGAGATTATGTTGAAAGCTTCGGATGACCTCATCGCCCTCCACAAGGACGAAAAAAAGCTCATCACTTTTGAACTCAGCGAAGTTGTATTTAAATCCTGCGGCTATGTTATGTTACATGATTCGTGGAAACCTCAGGTCCCTGTGGCTTGGATCGGCCACGATCTTGTGGCACGCTGTATTCACTGATGGGATTAACGAACGGTGCGGACTACAGCTACGACGGAATTCACCTGAGGGGAGTTTCCCTCTCGGGCATCCGCACTGCCATTTCAATGCCTGAGCTCTCACTTTCTTTCGATGTGGCTCAGGGCTATCCCTATCTTTTAAACCTCAAGCAATACTTTATAAGTCACGGCCATCTAGATCATGCGGCTGGGATTCCTTACATCATCTCGCAGAAAGCGATGAACCGCCAGGATGCGCCGAAGTTTTACATGCCACCAAGCCTGGTGGAGCCCATGGATCGCATCATGAAGACCTGGCAAGAGATCGAAAAGCATGAGTACAAGTACGAGTTCCACCCTGTCGAGACCGATTCCGAAATTCCGGTGAAGGGGCCATTCTTTGTGAAAGCCTTCCCGACCCTGCACCGGGTGGAGTCCTTTGGCTATACACTGTTTGAGACCACCAAGAAGCTTGCAAAAAAGTATCACGGCCTCGACCAGCAGGAACTCGTGAAACTCAAGCACGAAGGCCACATTCTGAATGAAACGATCCACACACCCATCGTGAGCTTTACCGGCGACACGCAGATTGAGTTTCTAGAAAGCCGCCCCTGGGTCCGAGAATCGCGGATCTTGATGATGGAGGCCACTTACCTCGATGACCGCAAACCCATCGAGCAGGCTCGCCAATGGGGACACACACACCTCGACGAGATCCTGCCTCACTTGGACGAAATTAAGAGTGAAAAGATTGTTCTAATTCACACCTCGAGCCGCTATACGTGGGACGAAGCGCTGAAAATTCTGCGCGAGAAAGTACCGGCGCGGCATCGCGACCGGGTGGAGTTGTTTCCGGGACGGTAAGCTGCTCGGGATTTTGGTGGTGGCTCCGCACTTCTTTCTGCATCCTGATAATCGGGGCGCCTGCCCCGACTCGAAGAGCAGCGAAGCTCACCCCGCTTCCTGCCGGCCGTCCGGGCCGTCAGGTTTCTGTACCTTGGGACACTCTTCGATCTTGTTTTGTACTTTGATACGAAGATCGTTCCCTGCGAATCGTCTATTATACGACCGGGTCGTCTTATAGACGAGTTGTTCTTAGGGGTTCTCGTTAGACTTAAAGAGCGTTTCAGTGAAATGGTATAATAGACGACCTAATCGTATAATATACCATTTCACTTAAGCCCCTCTTCTGCGAAGAGCGGATCGCGCTTTATTGCGGAAGACTCCCTCCAATCAAAACTTCGAATTAAGTACTTGTATTTGGAGTTCATTCCCAGACGACCACGATGGTCGTCTGGCCCCGTTCCCAAGGACGGACGGCCATCGCGAATTCCGCGACTGGGCGAGCGAAGACCGAAACAAACATTTTAAGAAATTCCTAGCGACCCAGGAGGTCGTTCTCATCGAGCATGATTTTGCGGCTTTTGATTTTCTTTGTTTTGAAGTGCTGTAACCATTCCGTCGGCTTGCGCTTGTTCCAAACCGCTGCCAAACGGGTTGCAAAATACAGCGGGCTGTATCCCTGACCTTGATATTCTTTTGGAGCCTTGATGGCTGTTAGCATCTCAGGACCAAAATAGCTTTGTGGCATCATGCGCTCATTGCCGATAATCTCACCGATAATGATCACATCTTTCGCCTGCCCCATCACCGTGCGACTTAATGCAAGTCCGGGCTCACCTTCTGCCGCATGCCCTGTCGGCGCAATCACGAGCTTTCCGCTATCAACCTTTTCACCAAGGATTTGAATCAAGTCTTTTGTTTGATCACTGGCCTTTTTGTTCCACGAAAAGAAGTAGAAAGACACCTCTGGCGGAGGATTTTTAACTTTCTCTAAAAGATCTTTCTCAGAATAGTTCCCCTTATCGTCATAAGGAGTCAAATTCACTAACTCACAGTTTTTACAGCTTCCCTTGAAGGAATCAAACACAGGCGTGATTTTCTTTTCAAAATCTTCTTGTTTCTCGGTAGAGAAATAACCGATCACCACTTTACCGTCATCAGCGGCTAAAGCATTTACAGAAACCGTCGTAGCGACAGAAAATAAGAGCGAAAAAGCGATCAAACGCAGAGCGATATTTTGCATAGAAAATATTATGAACTCGACTTTTTAGCGATGTCGACCAAAATATGATTCAACGTTGCATCATGACTAAGACTTGGGAACAAATTCAAATTTTTCATAGCGGTGATGAGTTCTTTACTGAATTAATCTCCAGCATCCGGCGCGCAGAAAAGACGATCACGCTGGAGTTCTATATTTTTGAAATCGATGCCTTGACCGATATTCTCCTGAAAGAGCTTCAGCTCGCCGTCTTACGTGGTTGCGAAGTGCGTTTACTGGCCGATGGCGTCGGCAGTTTATTCTATTTGGATGCTCTACAAAAACGCTGTGTTCGCGAAGGTGTGCATTTTCGCATTTATCATCCACTGCCGAGCTTTTTGCATTGGCTGGCTCGATTGCCTCAAGAGCTGTTTTCAAAAACTCCGGGATTTTTCCGCCGCGCGAATCGTCGCAACCATCGAAAAACCGTTGTGATCGACGGCGAAATTGCTTTTGTCGGCAGCTTCAATATGACCCGGGTTCATTTTGAAAAAATGGTAGGTGTTCAAGCCTGGCGCGACTCCGCCGTTAAAATCAAAGGCGAAGCGATTGAAAGCCTCATTGCGGCATTTGATATCGCGTGGGCCTTTGCGCGAAAAACTCCACTCTCACCGACCCACATGGCTTTTCTACGCGAGAAAATCACCCTCGTCCTGCGCGGTCACGAAATGCTGCGTTTGAATGTGAACGATAAAATCCGCCGACACCTTTATAAAGATCTTTGCCGCCGCATTCTTCACGCCAAAACCCGCGTCTATGTTGTCACAGCTTACTTCTTGCCAAAGCGAGCCGTTCTGCGAGCTCTTGCGAAGGCTGCCAAACGAGGCGTGGATGTAAAAATAATTATCCCGGGACCAAGCGATGTCCCGCTAGTGAAATGGGCGGCTTATGAACTCCCACACAAGCTGCAAAAAGAGGGAGTAAAACTTTACGAATACCAAAAGCGGGTTCTACACGCTAAATACATGGTTATTGATGACTGGAGCACCATCGGCTCCTTCAACCTTAATCATCGAAGTATTTTACACGACCTAGAGGTCGAAGCCGTCATCACGGATGCTGAAAGTCTAAGCAACATCACTCAGCAATTTGCGAAAGATATTCAAGCTTCTCAGCCCCTCGAGCCTAAATATTACGAGAAAGGCTCCCTTTGGTTCCATTGGCTTGCCAAAACTCTGTTCAAACTGCGATATTGGTTCTAGCAGTCTGAATACTTGGGGAACTCAATGAATACGATCAAGATCGCCGTTACCGGTGGCCCATCTGGCGGAAAAACCACTTTGATTGAAGCACTTCAAAAAGAAATGGGAAAAACCGTTTCGGTCGTGCCAGAATCAGCTAGTATTCTTTATCGTGGCGGATTTCCGCGCATTAAATCTCGCAACGGCCTTATTCACGGACAAAAAGCGATTTACTATACTCAAAAAGAACTCGAAGACCTGATTTTCGTGGAGCACAAACCAAAACTCATGGTCTGCGACCGCGGCTCGATGGACGCATTGGCATACTGGCCCGAAGATCCTCAAAGTTTTTTCGAGTTGATTCAATCTACTCCCGAGCGAGAATACGCACGTTACGATTGGGTGGTACACTTGGACACGGCGGCGACTGAGAATTACGATAGCATGAATCCCATTCGCACTGAGTCGCCGACGGAGGCGATTGCCCTGAACCAAAGAATTTTGGATGCTTGGGCGCAACACCCACGCCGTATCCGCATTAATCAACGAAAAGACTTCCTTTCGAAAATGGCCGCAGCTCATGGAGTGATCCAAGCAATTATGAATGGCGAAAGTGTCGAACAGATTCGCAAAACTTTCGAATAATTCGAGATAATTGTTTGCATCGGGGGGCTCCCGTCGGTCACAATGATCTCATATGAGAGCACTTCGATTTCTTTTTTCGACAATGGCATTCGGGGCCGCCGTAACAACGGCCCATGCAGCCGACTCCATCCCTCTCTTTTTCCAGGCTGACAAAAACAATATTCAAGTTCTTCCGCAGCGGTTTGAATACAACCTCGTGGATGAAGATCATATCAAAATCGGTGACATCGTCATTGACGGTACGACATTTGGTTTTCAAATTGCTCCGTCTGTGAACTTTCCGGGAAAATACCGCGCGCGTTTCATTTGGCCTGCTGGTCTTTTGAAAGAAGGTTCTCTTTTGCTAAAAGACAATACCGGAAAAGCGGTTTGGACCACGAACTTCAATCGTAAAACAATTAAACTCGTCAATCGCGAAAACAATGAAGCGGAAAAGGCCGAAGACAAGGCGCTGCGCACCCAGCTTGCAGAGCTGATCGTAGATCAGCTGAATCCGGCACTGATTGAAGACATGAAGTACTTTCCGTTCATGAACTTCTGTATTTCACGGACTAATCAGGACACGCGCATTTATCTTTGCTCAAAAGAATTATATCTGACGACTAAAGACAATCGCATGACGGTTCGAGCTCGCTCCCAAGGTAAGCGCACGCCGTTTGTGGAAATCAACGGTAAGAGTGTCGGCAATCAAGGCAGCATCTTCCTGAATAATGACAGCGAAAATATTGGTTTCCGCGCGATGACTCAATCGGGAGCCGTGCTGGAAGTTGAAACCCGCATGAAGCCGGTGGATTTCAAAGACGTGGTTTTGACTCCCGACAAAAAAGAACTCGTGATCACCGCTTCAGGAACTGAACCCGTCAACGAAGATAAAGTAAAACGCATTTCCGATGACGAGTGGCAATTCAATATCGACGCCGAACGCCCGATTTTGTACCTCAAGGGCGAAGGCAACATTCCGATGCGCCAAGAGTTCTACATTAAAGGCGATGTCCCTATCGATGCCGCACGCCCTTTTGTTGAGCAAAACTCTTTCGATCGTATTTACAAACCGGAACTCACTCTGCGTGGTACTTACGTTGCCGGCACATCTGTGAGCTCCAATGCCCCGAATGAAAAAGTTGATAAACTTGAAGACAACCGCTTCCGCTGGCGCCTAACGGAAATTCCTGCCGGCGAAACCTCACGCCACTACCTGCGCGTCAGTCACGAGCAAAATTCTTACCTCGCCGCTTACGATGTGTATCGTGACTTTCCGTTTGAAGCCGGCGGCTTTATTTCTTACTGGACACCGGCTGCGCAATTTTATGGGGATTTATTTGTTACTTGGTGGATGGAAAACTTCATGGGGAGCGACGCCAATTGGTCGCGCCTGCACTGGGGGCTTAATTTCAAAGAATCTCTGATGCTCACCAAGAAAGACGGCGAAGCCAATGTGAACATCACTCATCTAGAGCTTTTATGGCGTGCAAATCCCGGATTTCACTTCCAAGACAAAACCTGGGGTTTATCTATTCCTTATGAAGTGATTCAAGGCAACGGCATCAGTGTGAGTGGCTTTGGTTTGGGCGCGTTCTATAGCGATAAAGCGCAGAAACGCTATCAGCGCTATATGCATTGGTATGATGTTAAGTTCGATTACCTGACCGGCATGGGGAGTGGCGATGTGAAACTTAAGAGCGCCATGAATTTGCTTGGAACAGCTTACTATCACACGGATAAACGCATGAGCTGGAGTTACGGCCTCGGTGTCAGTCAGTACAGTTTTGATCCAGGCACTTCAAAAATGCAGTTTATTCTTCGCGGTGGTGCGAACTACCGCTTCTAAAGTGGTTTTCACAACTACTCCGCAGTATGATCAATAGCCCATTTCACCGCGCCGTACTCGTTCGGACTTGTAACGTTATCCAAACCATAGGTGATGACTTGTTTGCCGTCTCCAGCTTGAATCAACATCAACCGATGACTTGAAGGAAGCGAAACAAGAAGTGCGCTCTCGCCACTTGCTGAAATATCTTTTCCGCTCAGAAGCTGCTCTAAGCTCACGGACTTGGCGCCATTTTCATTTAATACATACATCTTCACTTTTCCGCCGGCAGAGGTCTCAGATTTCATAACTCCAGCAACCAACTGGAAAGTCTCATCCATAGATGCCTGGCTGCCTGCGATTTTCGCCGGCGCACTCGGTGGAGCTGCCACGGATTTTTTCCCGATCCTCAGATATCTCGAGATAATATCCATCATCGCTGCCGTGTCTGTTTTTTCTTTAATGGCGCTCCAGGAGTCAGAGTTTTTATGATGTAATAAACTCTTCACGAGATCCTGCTCGCTGTAGTAACCGTACAAAACAACACCGAGCAGAACATATTTGAACGCTTGCTTCTTGATAACGCCCTTCATGAAATCCGCATTCGAGCGGCCCAGTGCTTTCAAGAAAAGCATTCTCATACTCTCTGCAGAATTAACTTCATCTTTTTTAAGATAACGGGCAAGCGGCGCAAACTTTAAGAAGTCCTTGAGCAGTTTTCCCTCGATCACAACAGGGGCTTCCACACGCTGAACGCCATCAAATGGATTTTCGCTACCGATATCTTTGATGCCCATCTCTTCGGGACTGTAGCGCGTTTTAGTCAACGAAAGGCCATCTAGTGAGGTTGGCTTTTTCTCAAAGACATTTTTTTCACCGTTCGGCTTGATGATACTGATCTTAGCAAGCCTGAAGGCCGGAAACATTGAGCGATTATCTGAAGCGTATTCATACTCTAAGCTCCAGCCGAACTTCAGAGGCTGCCCTAGATATAGCTCTCCTTTTTCTAGGGTGAGCTTCTTACTAAAGGATTCCCCAAGAGTGGTCGTTGTCATCTTCAGAAGACCTAAAACGGCCTCGGCCTGGTTCGTCGGATTTTCATTTCCTTGGTAGGTGAATATTCCGGTTGAGAGAATAAGACCCGGTATCGTCCCAAAAGCGTCTTCGCAAGACATTCCATGCGCCAGGCCGGCAGAAGGCATAAACCCAAGGATGCTTACGAATGTTAGAAATGACGACAATACCTTACGCATAAAATCCTCTAAAGCTTTTTAGGCTCATTCATCGTTTTTAAACCTTTGATGTAATGCTTAAGCAGTTTTGTTTGAGCCAATCTATTTTGAATTCCGCGAGACATCTCTTGATGATCGAAAGGCTCGATTTTGAAATGTCTCTGAATCTTGCTTTGCACCTGTTGAATGTAAACAGGCGACGCTCCGATACTTTCAAGAGCTTCTTTAAAATAAATCTGTGTTTCAGCGACATCTTTATAGTCGCCAATAGTTCCCGCAAGCTCACTGATAATCGAAAACTCATACTGGGGCACCTTGATCGGCTGCTCAACCAGGATCTCACTGGATTTTGTGTATTTCGAATTCATCAGTTTGGGATTTTGCGCTAAGAGCTCGTTAAACCATCCGTTAATACCCGTCGGCAAATCCGTTTCTGGCTGCAACTCGACAAGCCCCTTAAGGGCGTTGACTTGAATAAGAAGAGAACGCAATTGACGTCGCAGTCTATGAAGTCCTTTTTCAATATCAGGGCTATCGAAAGCACCCGCTTTGATACCTTTTTGAACTTCCTCAGCCCGGTCCCGAAGATTTTCGATCAGAAACTTGCGCTCTTTTTTATCCTCGCTCCAGCGGCCTTTTTTATCGAGTTCAGCCTTGAGCAGGCGAATGGTTTGCTCTGGGGATTCCCAGAGGCCCGATTCTTTCATTGTTTGCAAAAGAACCTCTTTGGCCTGCAGCTCTTTTGCTCTGAAATAGGGCTCTAAAACAGGCTCGTCGATTTTGACGGCAACTTTTCGCAGAGAAACCGCAAGGTCATAATCACCAAAGACACCCTGCCAATCTTTAAAGTTCGAGGTCTTTTTCGCGAAGAATTTTGTATTCTGAGCCATCACCATTTGTGAAAGGCCTTGAAGTCTAAAAAAGTTCTTACGGACTTCTTCATTCATTAAAAGCTTGAGTTTTTGGTCATCAGAAAGATGCTTACTGTCGGCAAAGAGGGTTTGAATTGTATCGAGCTCCTGATTCAAAAATCTACGGGCCATAGAATGATCCTGCTCAAATACTTGGGCGCAGATTTCCTGAGCTTGGGCAAAGCTCTGGAAAAGTGGTAAAGCCAAAAGTATTAACAGCAAGGTTTTCAAAGGAACCTCTTTCAATTCATTAACAGTCGTTAGCAAAAAATGTCATCCACCTCCGGCATCTGCACCTCAAGTGCTAATGACGGAGAAGGACTCTTATACAAGCTAATAAGCAACCGAAGTGCCAAGCAGGTCCGATCTCAAAATGAGACGGATGCAGGAACCTGTCTTTAGATTTTATATGAATGCAAAGGGGGGCTATTTCTTTTTGAAGAAACCGGAAACCATCTTCTTAAGGTCCATGTTCAGAAGATCTTCCTGCTTGCCGGCAGAAGCCAATTGATTGAGCTCACGTCGCGCCACAATCATGGAAGAGTTCAAAGCCAAACACTTCTCGAAAGATTTGCGTGCACCACTGACATCGCCCTTCGCTTTTTGCAACAGGCCCGTCACGAATGGGAACAAGGCATCGTACTTTTCATCCGGCGGCACCTGCATGAGTTCGAACTCAATATCTTTGAGCTGCTGGATTTTCTTTTGCGGATCCAAGATACCAACCTTCGCCCATGCGTTGTATAGATGGGCCTGCTGCAAGCTTGGATTCAAATCCATTACTTGAGTCATAAAGTTGGCTGCTTTTGCGTACTGATTGAGCTGCAAAGCGTTCTTTGCTTCTTCCAGCAAGGAAGTCGCACGTAATTTCTTTTCAGCTTCTGATTTCAAATTCGATTGCTTAAACTGCTGACGTTGGCCCGCATCGAGGTACGAGGTACAAGCTTCCGTCACGCGAGTACGGATTTGCCCCCAGAGTCTGTAAGCCTCACCTTTTTGATCGCGCGGCTGTTCACCGAGCATCGGCAAGAACTCATCGACCATGCCGCTGACAGTTGCCACGGTCTCTTGACCGAGACCGAAGTATTCCACCACTTGCAGATGATTTTTACCCTGCAAATCAGCATAGATTTTACGAAGAGCTTTTAACTGCTCTTGTGGATTCACAACGGCCTGAGATTTCGAGAACGAAATCAGACCTTTTGTCAGCAAAAAATGAATCGCCTTATGAACCGCCGCTTCGTGATAACCAGGCTGTCCTAAAAGGTCCATCAAAGTCACACCACGATCGAGGTTTTCCAAGAAACCTTCAAGGCTTTGGATCAAAGACATTTTCAGTGCCGGATGATCTTCACGATACGTCGAGCTGCGCGTAATACGGTAGCTCGCCCACATCATATGCATAGATTTGAGCCACGCCGCACTCAGCTTTGAAGCAATCCAGTCATGCAAGAAATAAGACAGAGAGTCGGAATCAATGCTTGGCTCGATCATCTCAACTTCAACTGAAGCAAAGTTGATGCGGATCATTTGGTCCACGATGGTGCGAGACAAACGGATATTCATCTGTTCAGTCAGAATCAAGTCAAACGCATGCGGGCTCAGCTTATTGGCTTGAATCATGCGCTGACCAAGGCGGCGCGGGCTCTTGTCACTCAGAGCCTCCTGAACATCTTCAGGAGTCGCATAACCGCTTTGGATCAACATTTCGCCCAGATAAGTCGTCTTATCCTCAATATCAACGCCGACGATCACACCGTTCGAGAAGGAAACGCCCGACACATTGCCGTCAGCGCCGTAAATATTTAAATGCCCGGAGCTCTTAGTTTCAACCAGCAAGCTGTAAACAAACGGCAAATCAAAGCCGCTGACTTCTTCCAAAGACTCGATGAGTTTTCTCTTCTCGCGAGTCGAAACCATCGTGCGGCCGAAAATTTGATACAAGTTTTTACGTGGCGAAGCTTCTTCTTTGCGATTGGCCTCGTCGACTTTGACGAGCTTTAAGGCTTCATTCAAATCAAACGGCTTTTTCAAGAATGCAACAGCTTGAGTTTTCTTTGTTGCATCTTGAATAAAGTCTTTATCAGAGTAGATACCGCTCATTAGAACGGTTTTAAAGCGCGCTTTATTGCCGAGCTCTTTGCGGATCTTTGTGACGTAATCCACGCCCATCATCTGCGGCAAAAGACAGTCGATGAAAAGCATATCAATCTTCTCTTTATTGAGAACTTCCGTGGCCTCATCTGGCTGTGTCACCAAATAGACCTCATGACCAACACGCGAGAAGGCCTCTTTGAGAGCTTCCCCTAATGTGCTGTCATCTTCTAAGATTAAGATTTTTACTTTTGCATCTTCCACGTGATTTCTTCTCGGCAGAAAATGCTTGGAATTTAACGGAGTTAAGGCCCGAACTGGACCTTAAACTTTGGCGAGCAACTGGAAACAGGACCTAAGACAAGTCCTGGTCCCGACTACTTCTTGATAAACTTGAAATACTTAGATTCGATAACATCCATTTCCATGGCATTACCTTCCTCGTCCTGGACTGTCGCCGGCGGATTCACGCTGTTTTCTGTGAACTCTGTCCCAAGACGAAACAGGACGTTCTTTTCAGAGCCGGATTCGTCATTGTAATAAGGCACGAAGAAAGATTGAACTTTTGCATTGGCAGGCAAGAAGCCATCAACCATGTTGATTTGGTCAACGATCACCTTAGGGCATTCGTTAAACGTGATAGACGCCGCAGGGGCCGTACTCATCCACTTGATCCACTCGCGAATGCCGCAAGAATTGATGCTCTTCAAATTTCCCATTTGAATTTCAATTTGACCGGCACCTGCAAGGCTCAGCTGAGTAAAGTCCGCATCCTCATCGATAGACCCACCCATAACTACATTGAGTTTGTCGCCCGCTTTATTCATTTGGACATCAAATTTTCCCATGATGCACTCCTTGCTCTACATACTACAGCTTATAAATTTAAACGCTCGGATCATTTTTGACTACAAAAAATGTAACGTCATCAATGAGAGCTTGCCCTTGACGATGGTCCTGCATCATTTGAGCAAGACGTGCCACAGATTCGTTGGCCGTAGGATAGTCCTTGTTGGCATTGACCAGGGCTTTAATAAATTCCCGCTCTCCCCAACTCATCTTTGCCCCATTTTGAATATCAGGGATACCGTCAGTATAGAAGAATACCATATCTTCGGGCTCTAGTGTGACTGTGGTTTGCTTATACTTTGTCTCACGATTTTGACCCAAACGTGGATTATTCACTTCATTCAAAGGAATTAAATCCTTTTTCTTCAGCGCACTGCCACCTTTTTTGATCAAGAATGGCGCTTCATGAGACGCATTAGCATAGGTCAATTCGGATGTCTCAGGATCAAAAGAAGCCAAGAAGAATGTCATCATGATACGTCCTTTAGACACATCATAAATGGAACGATTCAGAAGCTCGAGCGCTTGCGCCGGAGTGATATTCAACCGCTCAATAATTGTGGAAGCCGATTTCGCAGCACTTGTTATCAGCGCCGCCGGAGCTCCGTGCCCCGTCGCATCTCCAATCCACAAGAAGATCTTCTTACCGACCTGACAATAGTGCCACCAGTCGCCGCCGCACTCACTCGCCGGCTCGTAAAAACCAGAAATCGAAAGAGGACCCATTTTAGCTTCAGTTTCCGGAAACAGTGTCTCTTGCACCGTCTTCGCGGTTTGCAGCTCGGATTCCATACGCGCTTTTTGTGCCGTCTCATCGAGCAAACGTGAGACTTCGGCTGCCATCAGATTAAAGTTATCAGCTAGCGCACCCACTTCATCCGATGACTTTACATCAACACGGATATTGAAATCTCCTTCAGAAACTTTCTTGGTCGCCTGGAACAATGATGTCAAAGCGCTGGTGATGGTGCTCGATGCAAGCAAGCTGATGATCGCGGTTGCTGCGAGCAGGATGCCGAAGAAGATCAAAGATTTGCGAATCAGGATTTCAACAGCGCCCAAAGCTTTTTTCTTTTCAACTGTTGAGATCACCAAAAGATCGCCGAAACCGGCACGCGAATAAGAAACAAGCCAGTCTGTGCCACTACTGTCTTTAACTGTTTCCGCCCCTTGAGCCACTTTGTTATCTTTATTATCCAAGAAACGCAGCGGGAAGCTTGTTTGTAGCTGAGTCCCTACCGTTCCTTCTGGACCAAACAAGACTGTGCCATCTTGAGAGGCCAAGAAGAGTCTTTGCGACGATTGAGCTTTGAACATCTCAGCCACTTCCGAAAGACGTGCGATCATCATGAACACAGTATTCTGATTTTCATTCGTACCTTTGACTTTTTCGAAGATAAATAAACGATCATCGTGGTACGGAGATTTAACAATACGACCCGTTTGCTCAAGCTCAGCGAAATATCCCGGCAAGAATTTCTCAAGACCGAGTAAAATTCCATCTGTCGATCGCGCCGTTTTTTCGACGAGATTTGCTTTCTCATACTTTTTTGCGTCCACATTGTATTTGAACGCGACAACGGACTCTAGACTAAAGTCGTTGGCGAAAATGAGATTTGTCTGAGAGGTAAACTCACCGTTTGTTAAAAAATCTTGAAAAATTGGTTTAGCTTCATTCAGAAGTGAGTTCAGTTGTGCCTTGACCTGTGAAGCCATAGCTCCTGAAACGTTGCTTGAAGAGTCAAAAACGTATGCAACTTTGTCACTTTCGAAGATTTGTACGGCCAGAAACAGATAGATAGACAACGTTAACAGCGGAATTAACGTCAGTAACAACAGAATTTTATATCTTATTGATATGCCAGACTTTTTCACCAATATGAGTATGCCCCACCAAAACCACCCTGTGTAGGTCTAGGTTTTAGATCTTAGTCAAAAGTCCGTAAATATTTTCGCGCAAGTAGCCGACATGACTAGTGGATGAGTGTATTTAACAGGTTTTCAACAACAGATAGAATGATTTTAAGCGGGTCCGCTGTGATCCTCTTATTGCTATCGTATTTGTTGTACGACGATTCACTCCTCTTCCCGCCTGACACCAACAATGAACCTGCGATCGGTGTTATCTCTACGTCCGCGAATGATGTTCGCCGCAAAAATAGCGGCAACTTCATTTGGCTTCCGGGAAATAAGAAAGATCAAATTTATAATCGTGACAGCATCTTCACTGGGGATGGTTCTCAAGCTGCAATTCAATTGAACGACGGCTCACTCATCCAAATCCAAGAAAACTCTCTGGTGAATTTGAATCTAAAGAACGGTCAAATGCAGCTGGATCTGCGCTTTGGTCAATTCGTTGGTAACGGGAACTCTACAATTCACGTTAAAACCGGCGACGATGAGTACACGATCGAAGGTAAAGACGCGAAGTTCGAAATCAATCGTTCACAATCCGGTAACTTGGATGTCAAAGTCCTTTCCGGAAATGCAGAGATCTCCGGCAAGGCCGGCAAGCAGAACTTGAAATCTAACGAGTCTCTGCAAATCTCTAAAAAAGGTGCCGAGAAAAATCAAGTCGACGCCAAGATCACTCTGCTGACAAAAGACGACTCTCTCATGTATCGCGCGGCAGATAAGCAGCCGTTGCCATTTGCCTGGGAAGGTAAAGGTCCTTTGGATCAATACCAAATCGAAATCGCAAAGACTGAAGACTTTAAAAAGGTTCTGGCACTCAGAACAACGACTGAACAGAAGTTCGCAGTTAAAGACTCATTAAAAGAAGGCAACTACTTCTGGCGAGTCAAAGGCCTCGACGATCGCCGCAAAGTCATTGCGTCCTCGGCCGTTCAAAAATTCTATCTCAGTTATATGTTACCTCCGACGATCACTTCGCCTGAGGATAAAGTGACTTTGAAAAACAAAGCCCTTGATAAAGGCGAAGGACTGCAAGCCAGCACTCAAGTCGTCTGGACAGCGGATGAACGTCCCCTTCGCTATCAATGGCAGCTCAGTAAAACCGCTGAGTTCACTGAGAACATCGCGGAAAAGACTTTGGCAGAAAAAACAGTTGAGACTCCGACTCTGTTTCAGGGCACTTACTATACTCGCGTCCGCGGTATCGATAAGGACAATCGCCCGTCTCCATGGTCGAAGACTCATGCGTTTAATTTCGAAGTCGCAAATGAAGAAAAACCGCCAGCTCCTCGCTTGGTGGAAAAACGCATTCGTTTCCAGGTGCCGAAACTCGCCGAGGGCCGTGCTCCTTCAGCGGCGACCTCGCCACAAGTGGCTTGGACAAGTGTTGATGTCGCAAAAAATTATCGCTGGGAAATCGCAAAGAACGCAAAATTTGTCGGAGCCGCCGCTTCTGAAACGCCCAACACAAAAGTCGCTTGGACTCAGTATAAGCCAGGCAAATACTATTTCCGCGTCTTTACAAAGACTGCGCTTGGCCAATCCAGTGACGCCAGTGAAACCGGTACACTCGAAGTCTATGGCGATGCGCCGATGCTGAACGCCATCCCGTCTGTCCTCGTGAAGAATGACGATGTTCGCGCAACAGCTCCTGCAAAAGAATCCCGTGCGACCTGGTCACCGATTCCAGAAGCCAAGACTTACCTCGTTCAAATTGATAAGTCTGAAGAGTTCGCAAATCCGACGCAGATCGAAGTCCCTGCCACCGAGGGCGCAATCAGCATGCCTGAACCCGGCAAATACTTCGTTCGCGTTAAAGCGATGAACGAATCCAGCCAAGACATGAGCGACTTCTCAAACGTTCAAACCGTCGACTACGTCTTTAAGCACACACTCAAAGGACCGGACCTGATTGAGCCTTACGATAAGACCACCATCTTCTTGCAAAAAGACATGGAGCCTTTCATTTGGCTTGAGTGGAGTTCCGTCCCGGATGCGACGAAATATATTCTTGAAGTCTCGACAAAAGCGGACTTCTCAAATGTCGTTATTTCTAAAGAGATGACTTCAACGCGCTTCCTGGTGAAAGAGAAAATTCCTTATGGCGCGATTTATTGGCGCGTCCGAGCGGTTCACCAAGACGAGAGCCTCAACAGTGATTGGTCCGCAAGGCAGTTTATGTTTATCCATCAAAGAAATGACGGGTTCTAATGAAGGCACACTACCCGTTATTTGATACACTGCTGGAACCGACATTCATCCTCAGCGCTGAGGGTAAAGTCGTCTATTGCAACGAGCCTGCTGCGATCATTTGCGAAATGTCGGTGCGTAAAATCAGCCGCGGAATTCCGTTCAAAGATCTTTTTACTTTCAGCGACGTGATCGACGGTCTCGACAATCTGACGAATGTCAAAGACCCGACACCTTATAAAGAAGTGAACTTCGAAACTCCAGGCGGCCAAAAAGGCAAAGTGCAAGTCACTATTCAGCCAATTCAAAACGAACAAGGCGACCAGCATTGGATCATCTTCGTTCGTGACGTGACGTTGGAAGAACGCCTGCAGAAAAAATACCGCGCCGAGCTTGAACAAAAAGAAGATGTGATCCTCGATTTGCAAAAAGCCCGTGCCGAGCTTGAACAATACTCTAAAAACCTCGAAAAAATGGTCGAAGAACGCACGCAACAGATTTCAAGCTTGAACCGCTTGATGAAAGCGTTGCTGGATAGCTTGAGCCAAGGCTTCTTCGTCTTTGATAAAAATGGTCTGTGCTTAGAAGTGTCTTCGAAGGCCTGCGAGCACACGGTGGAATCACAACCTGCTGGTCGCATGATCTGGGATGTTTTGAAACTCGGCGAAGCCAAAGTCGACGGCTTCAAAAAGTGGATGATGACATGCTTCTCTGAGCTTCTGCCGTTTGAAGACCTGGCACCCCTCGGCCCTGCGGAGTTCCCGCACAGCAAAGGCCGCAATATTTCGCTTGAGTACTTCCCGCTTCGCAATGCCGAGAACCAAATTGACGGCGTCGTGGTTGTGGCTTCAGATATTACTTCTCTCGTTGAGGCGCGCAAACAGGCTGAAAACGAAAAGCATCATGCGAAATTAATTATCAACATGATCCGCAGCAAAAACGAAATGGGCCGCTTTATCCGTGAATCTCAATTGATGCTGACGGAACTTAAGAACACCATCAACAAGCCGCAACCTCAATGGGATCCCGAGGCGATCTTCCGTTCTTTGCACACGCTCAAAGGCGGCGCAGCTCTCTTCTCAGTGCATACGGTGGCTGAAGCCTGCCACAATGCCGAGACTCGTTTGACGAACTACAATGAATCACAAACCCAGGAAAACGCCGATAAACTCAAAAGCCAATGCCAAGCCGTTGAATTGCAGTTTGGCGCTTTCTTGAGTGAGACCAAGGAAATCCTTGGCGCATCCATTCTTTCAAGCGAACGGCTCCTGGAAATTTCGGTGACCGACCTCAACACGCTCCTGGATAAGCTGCAAACAATTCCACAGGCAAAAGCTATTGCAGAAAATGCTTTGGCTCACCTGCTCTTTGAACCGATTAAGAATTTCTTTGAGCCTTACAAGGAAGTCTCTTTCCGCGTAGCCGAAAAAGAAAACAAAATGATCCGCAACATCGAGTTTAAAAATGCCATGATTCCGGTCGTACCCGAGATCTATGGACCTCTGTTTGCCACTTTTGTACATGCGTTTAGAAACTCCGTCGACCACGGCATTGAGCTTCCGGATGTCCGCCACAAGCTCGGCAAATCCGAAGGCGGCGAGATTATAGTTGCGTTCTCGCGCCAAGATCTCCCGACTCCAACGCTCCGAATTTCGCTCAGTGATGATGGTGGTGGTGTGGATCCTGCCAAGATTCGCGCAAAGCTTGCAAGTAAAGGTATCAATACGGATAAAGAATCCGACCAAGAAGTCATTCAGCATATCTTTGACTCTCAGTTCTCAACCAAAGAACAAGTCACCGAGACTTCCGGCCGCGGCGTCGGCATGGATGCGATCAAATACGAAGCCACCGCATTGGGAGGTAGAGTGTGGGTCGAATCCGAACTCGGCAAAGGCAATACACTCATCGTTGAAGTGCCTTACATGACGAAGGCTCCAACAAAAAAAGCCGCTTAGACAGCGGCTTTTTTCAGAGTTATTTTTAATAAAACAAAACTAACCTTTATTGTGCTTCTGGAAAGCCGTCTTCAATTTATCTTCGAAGATCTTCGCAGAGAATGGCTTCACGATGTACTGAGAGGCACCGGCAAGCACCGCCTCTGTCACCTGATCGCGCTCTGCTTCTGACGTCAAAAGCACGAAGGGCAAATTCGCCCACTCTGCTTGTGCACGAACGTGCTTCAGCAAATCGATACCCTTCATGTTAGGCATATTCCAGTCAGAGATGACCAACTGAATGCTGTTATTCGGCGTATTCAGCTGAATCAGCATACGAAGTGCTTCTTCGCCATCGCTTGCTTCCTGAATGTTTTTGAAGCCCATGCCCTTGAGTTGGTTCTTCACCAAATCACGGATCGAAGGCATGTCATCTATGACCAAGATTCTTGTATCTAATGGGAACATAGCAAGCTCCTAACTTTATTACTCTTTTAGTGTAAGAAAGTTTCCCGGGGCTACACAAGCAGGTCTTTAGCGTCTCGACCTTGGTTGGAGGCTATTCTTCCGTAACCCAGATATAATCAGCTCTTGGACCATAAACTGTGGATGGGTCGAGCTCTTGTTCTATTTCATCCGCCGTCATCCCACGAACATTCACATAAGAAAACACCAGAGGTTTCTGTTGTGTCCGAGAGGCAATACGATCCGGCAAACCGCCGCCGTACATTGCATGAAAATCACCGACCGTAATGACGAGTACTTGATCCGGATGAGCTTTAATAAACTCCGCCGCTTTCCACGCCATCGTATCATCCCAAGTGCTTTGCGCTTCAAAATAGCGCTCGCCGGCCTCCGGGCTCGGCAAATGAGGCATCATCGCAAGGAAGCGCTCCTTATAAGACGCTCGCCCCACCTGGAAATTCGGTGGCAAGAGTTGCAGCTCATCGGGAGTCAGCCCTGCAATCCCCACTTTGGAGATTCTGCCGGTCAACGAACGAGGAGCATTGAGTGCCAGGGTGCGCTCGCCGATCTCATAACGAGGAAAGAGAGCTTGATCGCGGTAAAAGTCGTAGGCTGGGCTCCCCCATTGGATTTTTTGCAAAAAATCGGCTTCAGAAAGGCTCCCCGCACGGTAGGAGTCCACCAGGTCCTGATCTGGATAATAGAAGAACTCAAGGCCAGTTGAAACCTTCAGCCCCTGCATGCGTAAAGCCTGCATCAGCTCAATTTGCCCCTGCTGGGCGGTCTTAAAGCCGTGATTTTCACCCATAACAATGATAGTTCCTGGGCGAACTTGGGACGCTATCTGCTGGAGGTTGACGAAGGTTTGCGGCTGGCTGCCGTCTCGGAGAGGAATTTCCTGGGCTCGGACCGTCAGAAAGCTCATAACAAGGACTCCAAAAAGCATGAATGCGTTCACCGGTGTCTCCTTCGTTGGACTTTTACCTGCAAATAATCATTTTGGCTGTTGAATCTTACAAGGTCTTTTGTTACCTTGGGCCCCTTTGAAAGGGTATTGCGATCTTAACATGCCGCACTGCCCCACGATTTGAGACAGTGACGCCTGAAGGGCGTGACTAATTTACGGAGAAGTATCATGGCAAAAAAGTCTGGAAGAATCATCGTTACTCTTGAGTGCACTGAAGCTCGCGCTGAAGGTAAGCCTGTTTCTCGCTACACTACGACTAAGAACAAACAAAAAACTCCAGGTCGTATGGAAAAGAAAAAGTACAACCCAAATTTGCAACGTCACACTGTTCACAGAGAGACTAAGTAATCCATGATTCTGACCGACCAGCAGATTCTGGAGAGCATGAACGCAGGGCTCATTAAAGTTGAGCCTTATGTTCGTGAATGCCTAGGCACGAACTCTTACGATGTTCACCTGGGTAAAACTCTCGGTGTCTATGTAGACAGCGTGCTGGACGCGAAGAAGCATAACAAAATAGAACTCTTTGAAATTCCTGAGGAAGGCTTTGTCCTGACTCCTGAAAACTTCTACTTAGGGGTCACTCAGGAATACACAGAAACCCACAAGCACGTTCCGTTCTTGGAGGGTAAATCCAGTGTCGGCCGTCTTGGCATCGACATCCACGCCACCGCCGGTAAAGGCGATGTTGGCTTCTGCAACTTCTGGACACTCGAAATTTCAGTTAAGAAACCCGTGCGTGTCTACGCAGGAATGCCGATTGGTCAGTTGATTTATTTCGAGATCAAAGGTGACATCATCAATCCTTACAACTCCAAGCCCTCTGCAAAATACAACGACAAGCAGGCAATCCCTGTTGAGTCGATGATGTGGAAGAACCGCTTCTAAGCTTTAGCTGACAAATGAAGACATAAAAAAAGGAGACCTTGAGTCTCCTTTTTTTTCATTCTGCCGCCCCGTTTACAGAAACAGGGCCTGGCACCTAACTACGGTTCTTCGCGGAAGCCTGGGTCGCGGCGGATTGAGCCTGCTTCTTCATCGGTGATCAAAGAAGCTTTGGCGTTCTTGTTCTGCACTTTGGCCTTCGCCACTTGGTCGGCGATGTAACCCAAAATACCGGCAAGATCCTGACGATCGGCGGCCACCGTCCACTTGCTTTGATCACTCTTCCATGGGAGCCATTTCAGCAAGAAGTCCTTCACCCCGCCCGGCGGCTGACCGTAGTGCAAGATGTAGGTGAACAATGCCAAGAGGTCTTTTTCTTTGATCAACTTCTGATCCTTCGTGAGCTCTTTCAAGATGCCCTTAAAAGATGGGAAGGCATTCTTCGCCTCAGCCAAATTAATCACGCCATCATGATCGGCGTCGTACTTCGACATCGTCATTTCCACGTACTGAATCACGTGAGGAGCAAGGTCAGCATCCGTCAACTTCACCGTGTTCTGAGCGTTCGGCACATGACCAGCGGCTTTCAAAATATTCATCAAGAAATCATCCATATCGTCCGGGCTGAGCTTCTTAAAGAACTTCACATACTCCGGCGTCGCTGTCAGGTAGGTCGCCGTCTGCTGAATGTAGACCCTGCGAATACATTTCTCAGCGACGAAGATCTCTTCGCCGGCTCTCCCCGCCGGAGAAAGGCACGTATCTTCAACATCCTTGCGGAACAAATTATTAACTGCAATACCAGACAAAATCATCCCGACGATGTCTGTTGCCTCGGGGAAATTGACGTATGTATCCCCGTTGCTGTGAGCTGTAAAAATATTCGCCTCGCGGAAGCGAGACTCAATGAACGTGGTGTTTTTCTCTTCAAGAAGACCCATCGCCACGACGGCTGGCTTGACTTGATCAAACAACGCCTGCGCCTCTGGCTGCTCAACGCCTTCATAGCGTTGCAAACGGCCGGCATTCGTGGTTGCCGCACGAATAAGAACGCGCCCCAGAATGCGGTTCAGATTCAAACGCGCGACACTCTGGTTATTGTAAGTCAGCTTCAGAGTATTCGTGATGATCAAGTGCCCGTCTTTATCCACCGGCTGAGCCACATCGCCGGCGATCATCATTGAGATCTCCGTCAAACCTGTTTTCAGGTAAGTCGTGATCTTTGGGTCTTTTAATTTTTTGCTCACTTGAGCTTGCAAGTCCGTAGGCTTCATCGGCGTCGCCGTCAGCGAGTATAAATAAGCTTCGGTCTCGTACCAAATCTGAAGCTCGGCACGAACGTTGTCGATACTTGTCGGCGTAATACCGTTCGGCACAGAGCCTTTCAAACGAAGCTCTGCCGGCCACAGGATGCGATTCAAAACCACTTTCACGATCTGATCGATAGACTGTGGCGTGATCTCTTTCGGAATCAGATCGAGTTCTACGAGTCTTGCCGCGATGAGGTTCACTTCGGCGGCTGTAATGATCTGGTTCTTTTTCTTCAGCACAACGTCTTTAGTCACTGTCAGAACTTGATCTGACAGCTTTTTGAAGGCGTCTAAGAAGCGCGGGCTTCCGTACTGCTCGGGCTTCACGAAGTAGTTGTGAAACAAGTACGAATTATAGAAACGCGCAGAGAACTTCAGGAAGTCACTCCACTGAGCTTTCTTAATCAGCGTATCGTTCTCAGAGAACACGATATTCTTGATGTCTTTCACCAGCGGAATGTACTTCTGGACATCGAGTGCTGGATGCTTTTTAGGATCATCGCTTGGATACAGGCGATCGACCTCGGTCAGCAAGCTGACAAGGTTATCGATACTGTAAGAGTCTTCAAACAAAGCCCCCAAATCGCCCGCGCTGTTTTGCAGGTTATTGGCCGCTTCCTTAAAGAAGTTCTGAGCCGTATTGTAGTCAAAGTTCGAGCGGTCCCATTCGGTGCTGTAGACTTGGTAATAGGGCAACGTCTTTTCAACCACGGTTTTTAAGCTGGCTACTTTGTTTTTGCCGCGTTCGAAGTCGCGGCTTGTGATGTTGGTGTCAGTTCCACCGAAGATCACTTTTTTGATTTTCATGGCTTCGCTGATGAGTTTTTCAGAAACCTGGAAGTCACTCCAGACATCGGCAAACGTCATCAAGATGTCCGTGATCTCTTGTTTTGAGATGCAAGACACCTTCGCAGCCCCACAGGAAGCATCCACCGGTTTTTGATCCAGCAAATCCTGGAAAGCGCCTAAGAGGTCTTCCAGAGAACGAGCCAGATATCCCAAACGGATGCCAGAACCCGTTTCAGAGGCAGATTTGATGAAGTAGTAATAACGAAGATACTGCAAGTAACCGCGAGCACCGAGCAGGACGAAGCTCTTCCACTCTGTCGGACCGATCGAATTTGGATCGCCGCCAGAGATCGCTTTCTTCACCTTTTTGATGACCGGCATACCGCGCTCGATTTGATTCGCCACCGGCCAGTCTTGACCTGCGAAGTTCGAGAACTCACGCAAGAAAATAACAAAGTGATCCAATTCGTAAGACTGATTGTTTTCTTTGATCATGTTCGCCAAAGCACGCGCGGCACTTTGGATCTCATCGCTGGCTTTTTCAAAGTAGCGAATATCGTCTTGAACATTGGCAGAGCTGGTCACAGACCACTTCTGCGCGATCAATTTCATGTACGGGTTTAAGTGCAAAGTGATGCTCTTAAGATCGCCGAGCATGTCGATGATTTTATCAAGCTCTGTCCGTGTGATGTAATCAATGCTGCCGCCCAAGAAGAGCTGCTTGATTCTCATGGCTTCGTTACGAAGCTCTGGAGTGATCGCCGGAGCGTTGGCCTCGAGGAAATTGGTCCGTAAAAAGTCCGCAAGCTCGGTGGCTTCAAAGCGGTCGGCACTACGGCCGTAGACGTACTTTTTAAACTTTACGATCGCATTCGAGGCACAATCCCAAGCTGCCGAGACATTGGCGTCCGAAGCGGTGCCCGCTACGAAGGATTCGATCACCGGTTGAAGACCGGACAAGCACTGGGTGCCGCCGAGTTTTTGCTGCTGGGTCTCTGGTGGAGCCTCGCCGACCTTTGGAGCACACGAAGTCGTTACAAGAACGAAGCTCAAAAGCCAGCATAGGTGTTTTTTAGAAAACATACGTCATACCCCCGTAGACACGGTCGTTTGCACGGTACTGATTCAAGAAGCCTGAAGGCTTAAAGGTCTCATCGTCGGTGCCGAGGAAGTCCGCCCCCATCACAAGAGCCCACTCCTGCGTTGGATAGAACAAGAACTCAGTGTTCACCATGGAACCTTTTTGATCTTTGTCATAGAGATAGCTGAATTTCGTGACCAGTGGGCGGCGGTAGAAGCGTGCTAGCTCCCCTTGAACTTTGATCTTTGCCGCGTTGGTGAATTTCAAACGCTGATCATAGAGGTTGATATCATCCGGTTTACCATCACTGCCAATATCCTGGATGTTACCCCCGTCAACGCGTAGGTAAGAAAGCTGCATGAGAATGGAGCGCGAGAAGAATTTCGGAATCGTCCACTCAACGCCGGCGGAGTACGCGCGGATGCCGCTGAGTTGCTGAATGGCCCAGTCTGTTTCAGGCATCACCGTTTGCGGGTTGTCCTGAATGTAAGAAGCCACGACGCGCGTGTTTCCAACCGTGTAACCCATGTCCGCGGAGAACACCGAGTGATAAGTCACATCCGGTGACACGATCACGCCGCCCGTGTCGTCGGTCATTTGGTATTTCACATTCCGCTTTAACAGCAACTGATTCACCGGCGTGTAACCGGCACTGCTCGCCACCCAGAAACCTTTTTCTTTGTTCCCGAAGCGGGTAAACATCGCTGTTCCACCATGTCCCGCGAGCTTTGCCGTCTCAGGAATGCTCAATTGGTAAATGATCGGAGTCGGTTTGTTGTTGAACAATTCCGCTTCACGGCTGGGCGCATGGTACCAGCGGCTGTCCGCCACAAGGCCGCCGTTTTCTTCACGCACGTCAGCGGCAACACTTGGAATAAAGATCGGCGTTGCGAGGATCATCACTTGCCAGTTCTCGCGGTTCACGTCGAAGAACACGCCTGTCAGACCCTGCTCCTCAGGACGAAGAGCATCGAGCTCGAAGTACGGCTGCCACACGCCGAGGTTCCATTCGTGGTCAGCTTCACTCCAGGTGTTTTTCTTACGGCCCACGTAGAAGCGGTAGCCGTCGGTGCGCGGAGAAGTGTACAGCTCATGCACCACAATGTGCGACTGGTTCATCGAGAAGAACGTCCCGGCAGAAAAGTCGGCTGCGTTCTCAAGCCACGCAGTTTCACCGACGTAGCTCAATTGCCCCGAGAGGAATTGGCTGTACGTCAAATTCGGCGCATCCGGAAGCTCGGTAAAGTACTTCATGCCCTCTAGGCGGAGCTGGCCGTAAACGCGGTGGTTTGGTTTGTCATTCAAAAGGACTTCAGAGGTCAGCTTGGGAAGGGGGACAATGCTGTCGGCCGCAGAGGCTTTAGCAAAAGAAATCAGAGCTAACAGGTATACTGTCAGCACTAAAAGAGCTCGGTTTTGGGTCCCCTCAAGGGATGCCTTTTTCAGCATCGTCACAGGAGAGCAAGAAAATCGGATTTCAGCCATTCAGTCAACGCCTCTTAACCGTAAACGACCGCTTAAGGGGTTCGGAAGCCCTCAATTGGTTCTTGTATGACACGGTGAAAAAAAACATCACAGTCCCTGCATATTTTTCAAGCATACCAAAGGTCGTTCGCTAGGGACTCGTGTTTCAGGCGCTGCTCCTCGGAGAGATAGGCCCACGATTGGGGCGAGAGTGCGGCTCTGAGGGTGAAGTCGAAAAAGGTATTATGTCGACGGAGAGTGCGCTTCATTCGATGCGACTTCGTCGGGTTAAAATAGCCTTGCAGATTAAAGAGTTGCAGTGGATTTTTCTTCACCCACATCCAGGATCCCATCTCTAAACACAAAGGCAAGTAGACTCCCTCTTTCGGGCCTTTTTCTGTGTATTGGTCGTAGAGGTAGTCCCACAAATCTCCGTGGGTCGTATAGTTCAAAGCCTGGGGTTCTATACGATAGAAGTGGTTTGGGTACGTTCGGTCGAAGAGTTCTTTGAACGCGTGAGCAACGCCAATACCTGGGTAAGGCTTCTTGCTTTTTGCGTACGGAAACCAGATCTGATCCTGCAAACCAAAGCCAGAGTGGAAATCGATAGTGATCGCAAGTTTGGACTGAAAAGCTTCGCGCTTCACAGACTCGACGAGGGCTACTGCTTCGGGCTCCATCGGTGCGCCCTCGACTCCCCGATACCATGGCAATCGTGACGAATACCTGTGCCCACCCAAAAGTCGTGGTGGAGCATCCGCCTCAACCGGCGCATTTCGCATCAGATCCACGCCGTTCGGATTGCTCCGAGTGCGATGGGAAATCCCGATCGGGTTCACTACGGGAATAAAGAAAATGCGCAGATTCTTCAGAGAATGGCGCAGGCTTTGATCCCAGAGGATAAGCTCCGAGAACGAGTGCAAAAGCGAGATGCACACTTGCGAGCCAATGCGCTCCAAACCATGGATGCCGCCAACGAGACCAACAACGGGTGCCGCAGGATCCTCGCTGCCAAAACTCAGTTTGTGAATCGGAAGGCGCAACTCCCCTTTTTCACTATGGGTCAAAATTTCCCATCGCACTAAGGGCCCTAATTCACGGATGATTTTTTCGACTTGTTGTATCTCTGGCAACATGACTTGATTAAAGGGCGTTTTCTCTTATAGAGTCAAGTAACTAGAGTCAGGCACAGCTTTCAAAGGAGACCTCCATGACCATTCAAAAACTTCTCGACATGATGTGGAAGGACTATTGCGAACTCAACCCGGCCGCTAAGAAGATCCATGATCTTTTTGTCGCTGAGGGCGAAACGGTTTTGAACGACCATATTGCTTTGCGCACTTTCAATCACCCGCGTTTAGGCATCCGTCAAATGGCGAAACACTTCGAAGCCATGGGCTACAAAATGGCCGACAACGAGTATCACTTCACTGAAAAGAAACTCTACGCACGTCACTGGCAACACTCTGACGAGACTTTGCCAAAGATCTTCATCAGTGAACTCGAGCTTGAAAAAGTCTCTCCGTTCATTCGCGAGACTGTGAACAAGCTGGTGGATCAGATTCCGGATGCTGTTTTGAACTCTGAGACTTTCACTTTGTCTGGCCGTCCTTGGAATATGAGCTATGAGCTCTATGAGAAACTGGCGAAGGAAAGTGAATACGCTTCGTGGGTTGCGGCGCACGGTTTTAGACCGAACCACTTCACAGTGTTCATCAATCCTTTGAAGAAATTTAACGACATCCTGACTTTGAATAAGTTTGTCACAGCAAAGGGTTTTGTTTTGAACAAGTCCGGCGGCGAAGTGAAAGGCACTCCAGCGGATTACCTTGAGCAAAGCTCAACGATGGCGAGTGAAATTCCGGTAAAATTTAGTGATGGTACGCACAATATTCCGGGATGTTACTACGAATTCGCGAAACGTTATGCTTTGAGTAACGGCAAGCTCTATCAGGGCTTTGTTGCGAAGTCGGCTGACAAGATTTTCGAATCTACCAACAAAATGTAACGCTACGAACCTTTTGTTCGATGTAATACACCATCGTCAACGATTTACGAAATCCTCCTGATACCTTAACGAGGCGAAGGAGGGCTTTCATGTTGAAATCAAAACTTGTTTTTCTATTTTTGCTTGTTTGTGGTGGCTTTGCTTCTGCAGATCCTCTGACCACCGTCGACCACGTGGACCTCACCCTTTACGTCGGCAAATGGTACGAAATCGCCTCAATCCCCCAGTACTTTCAGCGTAAATGTGTGTCCGACACAACGGCCGAGTATGAAATCATCGGCAAAAACCGCGTGCGCGTTTACAACTCCTGCGAAACCGAAGATCATCGCCGGATTGCCAGCGAGGGCCGCGCTAAAGTCGTCGACACCGAAACCAACGCCAAACTGAAGGTCACGTTTGCTCATATCGGCGATAATTACTTTTACACTTTCGGTGGTAAGTACTGGATTACCTATCTTGATTCCAACTATCGCTATGCGATTGTCGGCCATCCGAATCGCAAGTACGGCTGGATTCTATCACGCGAGCCAAGCCTGCCTGAAAGTACGTTGCATATGCTGATCACCGAGCTAAAAATGCGCGGCTATGATGCTTGCCAATTCATGATGACACCACAAAAAGGTGGCTACTCGACTCGAGGCAGCCTCTGTGATTTAGTCTCTGTCGATACTCTGGAACAAGAGCTTTAAAAAACAAAGGGTCCGGCGTTCCGCCAGACCCTTGCTATTTTCCGCTGAAAGATTGGAACCCTAAGCGATCTTTTTAATCAAGTGATGGAATGTTTCCTTGTCCGTCTCGAGGGCATTCCACGTTGGATGGGCCTGCAAGAAAATGCGCACCAGTTGCGGATCGAATTGCGTTCCTGAGCAGCGTTTTAATTCTGCATAAACGATGTCGTCCGGAAGACCTTTGCGATAAGCGCGAGTCTGCGACATCGCATCGTAGGTATCGACAACAAGAATGACACGAGAAAGCACATTGATCTTTTCGCCAATGAGTTTGTCTGGGTAGCCCTCGCCGTCCATGCGTTCGTGGTGACCACGGATCGGAGCGAGAAGTTCACGGAAGAAACTGTGAGTTGCAAGAGGACGAACGATTTGTTCACTCATGCAAGGGTGATTTTTCATGATATCGAGTTCGCGGGGATCCAGTTTGCCAGGTTTGCCGATGATTTCCGGGTCGACACCGATCTTACCAATGTCATGGAAGATCCCGGCGAATTCCGCCATCTTTTGTTCATACTCATTGAGGCCTGCATCGCGAGCAAGTTTGCGCGCCATTTCGCCAACGCGGAGGCAATGGGCATACGTGCCCGGATCAACAACTTTCAAAGATTGCATTAGCGCTTGAGCTGCATCATAAGCCCAGCTCGGAACATCACCCCACGACGAAGACATAGGAGGCCCTCCCCACACTTTCTTTTCGTCCTGTTGAGGAGTTTTCTTAAGGCATTTCCCAAGGAGGAGCGGCGTTGTTTACGTCTGTTGACATTCTAATCTCAGATTGAAACACTTTAAACAGAACTCAGTTCGACAGCCCACGGAGGTCCCCATGAAAAGAGCCGTTTTATTGGCATCACTTTTGACGTCTTCGATGGGCTTCGCCCAACAAATTACTGTGCAAAAGGTCAAAGGCAATAAAGCCGTGATCGAAATCTCGGGCGGCACCCTCTCGCAAGGCAGAACCTACTCTCTCGGTGGCGGCAGCTCTTCCACCAGCGGCGTCAGCGGCACTCGTGATCACATCATTGGCGGCAGCTTCGGCTTCCGTTCAGGCACAGACACAACCAGCATCAATAGCGGCACTGCCAGCGCGAGCCTCAGCTCGAGCAGCTCTGACATGAATTTACTGGCGCGCTTCGGCTGGAATCTCGGAAGTTATGAGGCCGGTCCGCTTCTCATCTACAGAAGCGTCGATTCGGATTATCAGGCGCTCCACTACAGCAGCGTCGGCGCCGGCGGCTTTTTCGATTATAACTTTAACCCGAACCGCAATGGCGAATCCACTGTCTATGCCGCCACTGCCGAAGGAACCTACGGCACCTACTCACCTAAAAGCGGCAGCGGTGGCAACCTCTTGGGCCTCTTTGCGGGGTTCAGCGCCAAATGGTTTGGTCTTACGAACACAACAGCCATCCGCGGCGACCTCGGCTATGACTATCAAAAAATCACCATCAGCAGTTCGAGCATCACCTCAACAGGTTTTGCTTTCAGAGTGGGTCTTTCAAATTATTTCTAAGTAAAATGTTATTTGAGAGCCTATCGAGTTTTAACGACATTCCCCCTTAAGAAGAAAATATCCACTGAGACGATGACAATTCGTTTTATAATCGAAGCTAACCATAGGAGGCTTCGATGTCTGACTTATTCGCGGTCCTCTATCCTGACCCACATTCCGCTGATGCCGCAATGGAAGCTCTGGAAAAGCTTTCGCGCGCTGGAGCCATCGAGCTCACCGACGCCTGCGCCGTCGTGAAAGATGCCAATGGCCGCGTTCATCTTCATCAAGAAAACAATTTGTATGTCATCGGCGCACTTGGAGGCCTCGCCCTGGGAACGATCCTGGGATGGTTTGTGCTACTGCCTTACCTGGGGGTCCCCGCAGCCCTGCTCGGCGCGGCGATTGGTAAATTCACAGATTTTGGTCTCGATGATAATAAAATGAAAGACCTCAGCAAAGAAATGAGGGCGAACTCCTCAGCCCTCTTCATGCTAATGCGCGGCCCGGAAATTGATATTGTTCTTAAAGATCTGGCTCGGTTTGGCGGGCGCATTTTCTATACTTCTTTAGATAAATTCCAAGAAGATGAGCTTGAACAAAAACTCGAAGAGCTCAGAAATATGTACCAAAAACAAGCCGAGCATCCGCTGGACATCCAGAGTGCCGTTGCCACGGCTACTTCCAAAAAAGAAGAAACCAAGATCGAGATTATGGTCACCAAAGAAACTCTGCCCAACGCCACTCCCGACAAAAAGTACCGCTTGGTTTGGTATTACAGTCAGTGGCCCCAAGGAAATGAATATGATATTTTAGCCAGTGGCCTCACCCGGGAAGAGGCCGAACTGCTGAAGGAGAAAAAAGACCCCCACCTTAAAGGGGAAATTCTTTTCATTGAAGAAGAAACCGAGAGGTCTGCGCAACTCTAAAGCGGAGTTGACGCCTAAAAGACAATCCCGCCGGTGTTAAGCACCGTGAGAACCACCAGTAAGAATGCACAGAAAATAACAAAGCGAAGAGACATGGGGAGCTTCTAGCAAAACTTGCCTAGAAGCTCAAGCCCACCCCGAAGGTTCCGTAAAAAGTATTCAGTGTCGCCTGCTGCTGCTGCTTTTGGTCGATGATTGCGTAGCGCTTCAAACCGAAGCCGGCCTCGCCAAACCAATGTTTCGTCCACAGGACTTTCCCGTGGAAATTAAGCGCAAAGTTCGTATTCAATTTTACATCCGAAGACAATGAAACCGGATAGAAGATGAACTCCATATCCACCCACTTTTGGTATCTCATCAGTGGAATATAGTTGATCAAGTCATCGAAAACTTTCGGCATTGAACGGCCCCAGAAAGCGCCGACCCCGAACATTGGAGCCTTGATTTGCGCGAACTCCACGGATTGATAATCCAGCATCGCCCCAACCGTTTCGTCCCGGCCCCAGATCCCTGGAGAGAATCGATATTTCAAGTCCGCATTGGCAACGGACAAATCCGCTTTGATCCCCTTGGTCTTATCCACTGTCAGCTTCGTCAAAGACTTAAAGTACTTGGCACTGATACCCCAGCGCTGGCGGCCGACGTAATAGTTTGTCCACCCCATCAAGTTTTCAAACCACTGATTGTAAGCGGCCTCGCCCAAGAATAGAGCTTCTCCCGAAGATGACAGCAAGCCTGACAGGCGCAAACTCAACTCACGCGGAAAGCCCTTGTAGATCTCGTAGAACGCTTTGTACTCTTTGCCCTGATACTCCATGCTCAAGTAACTGCGGTTGATCTCACCACGGTCCGCGGCCTTAAAGCGCCACAGGAAATATCTCGGATCTTTTTCATCCACTTCGATGGAGTTTTCAAAGCTCGTCACTTTGACTTCCGGTAGTTTCCTACCAAAAAGTTTCACGTCATCAACATAAGTTCCGATCGGAGTCGTGACATGCAAATAAGGACGTGCGTTGGCCCGCGGAACTTCCGACAGCTCAAAACGCTGCGTAAAGAGACCGCCCCCCTGCCCCGGCAAGTAGAGCTTGGGATCTTCAGAGCTAATGGTCGCTTCCCAGAACTTACGCATATCCCCGATCGTCGACTGAAAACCAATCGCCCGCGTGAATGAAGAATAATCATCTGGGTTTAAAACCACCGAAGGAATCGTCGGACGCGTTCCCCAAGCGACGATACGGATTTGGTCCGGCTTCTTGGTGTCAGTCAAATCCATAAGGTTGAGCTTGTTCGGAGTCGCAATGAATTCGTAGCTTTCACCGCTGGCAAGTTCCGCGAAGAACGCCGTCGGCATATCACGAGGAACCGGAGCATTTTGCTTTAATGGAGCCGGCTGAGACTGCAAAAGAACGCGCGGTGGAACCGGGGTTTTCACTTTTGCCATCGACAGCTGTTTGCCCGAGCCGCGAATCACATAACGTTGCGAGCACAGGCGCGATTGCGCGCGGCCTTCTGCTTGAGTTAAACAGAAACGGAACGACTCACTAAAAGGTTTAATCCCTTGAGCCGCAACATCGATAATACCGTACTGAGTAGAAAAGACGCTCGTCTTAGGTAATTTACCCCTCACACCGCGATCACTCAGACCCTTTTTCCAAGTGTCTAAAGTGGTTTTCCACTGGTCGCGTTTGGCTTGAGTGATTTCGTCCTTCCACAACACCGCACCGGTGCGGGCGATGATTTCAAGCTTCCCCGTCTGTTGCAGATTTTCAGGCCAGCGTAAAACGAGAGCGATTTTCTGGGCCTCACGGGTGCCTAAGACATTTTGCATTTTCGGATGGAAGCGCGAGAGCGGAACCATCGCAAAGAAGAAAGACTGATCATCAATAACAGTGTCACCGACACGAAGGCTGTTGCCGTTTAAGTCGTACTCGAGTTCCATTGTCGGCAAAAGATTGTCCATGGATTCGAAGTACACAGGCTTTGAATACTCTTCGGTACGAGCTGTTTTCAAAACCATTTTTTGGCCGAGCTTTCTTTCTTCAACTACTTTTGGCTTCGGTGTCGGTGTTGCGACCGGAGCTTCCGGCGCCTCTTGCACTGCCGGGCTTGCGAGATCTTCGGCTCCGCCCGGAGTTGCTGCGACAGCCGGAGTTGGGGCCGCCACCGGAGCAGATGGGGGAGCGTTCGTTGACGGCGAGGCCGTTGCTGGCGAAGCAACAGGAGCCGTCTCCTGAGGAGCCGAGATCGGCGCCTCTGCAGGAGTGTCTTCCACGATTCCATCTTCGTCTTGGGGGTAAGCTGCTTGCGTCGTTAAGCAAACAAGAAACAGTAAAAATAGCCTCCGGATGGAAGCTTTTTTTGAGGTCGTTCTGAATACTTCTAACCACTCGATTAAATTCACATTTTTATGGTAATAAAGGATATGTGTTGCCACAAGTTAAATGATTGGACTGTCTAGACTTTTTGAATTATTCAAGGCAGTCTGAGTCTTCTAATTTTGCCGAGGTTAATAGATGTCCGCAGCCAGAACTGTATATTCGATGAAGGTCGAAAAAATCATTGATCACACCCACAACGTGCGTGAATTGGTTTTGAGAACCGAAAGTCCTGAAAGTTTTCAATATCGAGCAGGTCAATTCGTCATGCTTCACGTTCCGGTCCCGGACTCTAAGCCAGCTTTGCGCGCGTACTCCATTGCTTCTGACGAGCGCGTCAAGAACGGTTTCCGACTGCTTTTTAAGTTCGTAGAAAATGGTCTAGCTTCGACATACGTCTGGGGATTGAAAGGTGGAGAAAGCCTCAAATTCACCGGCCCGTTCGGAAAAGTCTTCTTCCAAGAGCCGCCGACAGATCAAGTGGTGTTCCTGAATACCGGCACAGGCGTGTCTCAGCACTTGTCTTACTTGGTTTCAAAAAAAGAAATCTTCCCACACATTCAGTACCGCATGCTCTTCGGTGTTCGTACCGAGAAAGATATCTACATTAAAGAGGAACTCGATGCTCTCGCAGCGGAGTTCCCGAACTTTAAGTATGAATTTGTTCTGAGTCGTCCGAGTGATCATTGGACCGGCAAAAAAGGCTACGTTCAGCACTTTATCAAAGAATATAACTACAAAGAAATTCCGACAACTTTCTATCTCTGTGGCAATGGCGGCATGATTAAGGAAGTAAAACACCAGCTTCTTGAGGTCGATGGTTTTGATAAGACCCGTCTCTGGACAGAAGCTTTCGATTAATTCATGAGCCTCAGGCAGCCGACAGAACGCCAAGCCGTATTTGAGCTGATCTTTGCCGGTGCCCTGTGGGGTTTTGGTTTTGTCGCGACCCAGTGGGCACTGACTACTTGGAATCCCGCAGGTGTTCTCCTCTGCCGCTTTACGGGCGCCCTCGTTATTGGCGAAATCATTTACCTGATTTCGCAAATCCGCCAAAAAGAAAAAACTCCATGGAAAGACGACTTCAAGGGCTCCATCCCTGCCGGTCTCTTGCTAGGAACTTTTTTGCTGATGCAAACCATCGGTTTGCAATACACCACGGCAACGAAGAGCGGATTCATTACGACTCTGTACGTGGTGTTCGTGCCGGTGGCAAACGCCCTGTTCTTTAAGAAAAAACTTCCGCTCTTTGGATTTATCCTCATCGCCTGCGCCCTCGCAGGAACCTTCTTACTGATGGATGCGCGGTTTGAGACACTGGTTTCAGATATTAATATTGGCGACTTATGGACTTTGGCGGCAGCCATTGGCGCAACGGCACACATTATCTATATTGGCCGCTTCACTCATCGCATTCAAAACGCCTTTCGCGTGAATAACTTCCAAACTTTGTGGTCGCTGGCGATCATTGTGCCGGCGATTTTTTTGATGCCGAAAATTCAAACCGGCCCGGTGAATCCGCAATCACTTGCGGGATTGTTCATTTTGGCCGCCGCTTGCAGTGTCTTAGGATTCTATATTCAAGTGCGAACGCAAAAAGTTCTCTCAGACACCACAGCCAGTATGCTGTTTCTGCTTGAGAGTCCTTATGCTTTCTTTTTTGCCTATGTTTTAATGGGCGATCGTCTTAATGGATGGCAGGCTTGTGGGGCTCTGCTGATTCTTGGTGCCGCACTCGGGATGGTGCTCCTGGAAAGCGCACAGACCAATAAAAAGCAATCAAGATAACAAACGCGCCCAAAAGACCCGTCACCCATTCTGGAATATGCAGGAACGGATCCATCAGCATAATCATCGCAAGACAGCCGATCGCATAGAACGCGCCATGCTCGAGGTAAAGAAACTTGCTAAGAGTTTCTTTTTCCACAAAAAGAATCGTCAGCGATCGCACGAAGAACGCACCGATACTGAGACCAATCATAATAATGAACAGATTGTGAGTGATCGCGAAAGCCCCGACCACACCGTCAAAACTAAACGAAGCATCCAGGACCTCAAGGTAAAGGAACATACCAGCACTCGCTTTGTGCATGTCTTTCATATTTTCCTGAGACATCTCAAGGACTCCACCGATGCCATCCGTCACCACGTATGTGATCAAGCCGCCCATCCCCGCAAGAATGAAAGTCAGCTGTTCAGTGTCTGTGGCAATAAAGCTAGAAAGGATCATGAGCGTCAGAAGTGTCAGACCGATTTCAATGGCATCAATCTTACCCAAAGCTGCGAGAGGTTTTTCAATCGGCGCAATCCAGTGGATGTCTTTGGTTTCATCGTAGAAGTAACGCAGTGTCACCATCAGCAAGAAGGTTCCGCCAAACGCCGCCACTGCCAAATGCGCTGAGGTCATGAGCGAAGCATACTGATCCGGCTTGAACGCCGCCATCATCAGAGCTTCCCAGGGGTTTATCTTGGCAACCACCGCGACAATCGCGAGTGGGAATATCAAGCGCATGCCAAACACCGCGATGAGCATCCCCCAGGTCAAGAAACGCTGACGCCAAATCGGTGTCATTTCTTTTAAAACAACTGCATTGACGATGGCATTATCAAACGACAAAGAAATTTCGAGAACCGCCAGAACGGCCGCGATAAAAAGTGCCTGCAAAGCCCCGGCAGTGGTGCCTGAATAATAGTAGCCCACCCCTGAAGCGAGAATGAGTCCAAAGACGGTTGCGATAAATGAGCCTGTGAAGTACTTCAGCATACAAATTCCTTGAAGTTTGTTGAGCAAAGGCTACAACAGAAGAACCTATGTGGGCAATTCTGTTTGGCCTTTTGAGCCTGATTTTTGTGATTTTCACGGTCGGGAGCGTCTCAGCGCTCTTTTTGTATCTGTTAGAACTGGCTTCGCGCTTTTTCGTTGAGCATGATTATTTGATTTTCATCTTACCCATTCTTGGATTAGTCACTGGCCTGACTTATTGGTTCTTTGGCAAAAAAGTTCCGTCGACGAAAAAAATCCTCCACGGCGTTGAAGAAAAACAAGCCCTGATTCCTTTTATCACAGCTTTTTTTATTTTTAGTTTCACGGTTCTCAGTCAGGTTTTTGGCGCCGCCACCGGCCGCGAAAGCACGGCGGTGCAGTTCGGAGCAGCGCTTGGCGAATTCTGGCGCGATGTTTTCGCAAAACGCGTGAACTTGAAATTCAGCCGTCAAGCTTACGTGCGCTGCGGTCTTGCCGCTGGTTTTGGCGCGGTCTTCGGAGTGCCCTGGGCAGGGGCCCTGTTTGCGGTGGAGGTGACACCAACTCGTCGTTGGACACTTCGCTATTTGCCTCTCTGTGTGCTTTCTTCTTTTGGTGCCCATTGGACGGCGCTGGCTTGGGGCGCACACCACAAAGCCTATCCAGTTTTCGTGGCGTTGCACTGGGACCTTCTGCTTGGAGCAAAGTGGGTTTGCTTGGGTGTCGCGTTTGGAGTCTGTGCGAAGGTTTTCATCGTTTTAATGCATTATCTTGAAAAGCATGTCTTCGGTCGTATTCCGGTGGCGTGGATTCGCCCTGCTATTGGCGGCGTGATCGTGGCGCTGCTGACATTGCTGATGAAAGATATCCGCTACAACGGCCTTGGCGTGAACTTGATTGATGCGGCAATGACCAGCGGAGTTCAAACTTTTGATTTTGCTTGGAAGAGCGTCTTTACGATTCTCTCTTCCGCTTCGGGCCTAAAGGGCGGTGAAGTCACGCCGATGATGGCGGTGGGGGCGACCTTGGGGGCGACGATTTCTTATTGGCTTGCACTCCCCTCGCTGTACGCTGCGAGCTTAGGCCTCATCAGCGTCTTCGCCTCGGCCTCACATATTCCGTGGACCGGCGCCGTGATGGCGTGGGAACTTTTTGGTTTCGAAGCATTCTTGCCGACATTTATTGTCTGCTGGGTCGCACGTCGAGTGGTGGGGCTGAACGGACTGTTTGCTTTGAACGATTAGTGATTAGACAGTTCAAAAAAGATTCCGAAAATTCACCGCGCGTGTCCGCGGCCCATTCGCTGACAATTTCGACAAGTTTTTAGATTTCCCCTCTTCCGAAACACGTGTTGCTCCCGAAAGAATCGCGGTGAGCTCCTTTGGTCCCGTAAAATTTCGGGATTTTTCTGCGTGAATCTTTGGCATTGAAAAACTTTGGACAGATTTCCGCCAATTCTCCGATTGAGATTTCATCGAGGTTCCCACGACTTGCAAACCTAGACTCGTTTCGATTTTTTGCGAAAACACCTGGCCTAGACTTTGCCTCTTAGAAGGTTGAACTCAAAAACGGAGACTTCTATGAAATCGATTTTTGCAAAGACAACAATGATTGCGTGTTCAGTGTATCTCTTAAGTGCTTGCAGTGATGCAAACATGAGATTCATGCAAAACGGTTCCGAAGTACTTAAATCTGAAACTCCAGCAGCAGATGGCTGGATTCCAGGACAAGAGCCGACGCCGGCTCCAGTGGTTGATCCAACACCAGTAGTAGACCCAACGCCAGTTGTAGATCCTACTCCGGTTGTAGACCCAACTCCTGCTCCTACTCCTGTAGCAACTCCAACTCCGGTTGTGGTTGTCCCTACGCCGACACCAGTTCCTCCAACACCGACTCCAGTGGTTGTTGTTCCGACTCCAACGGCAACACCAGTACCGGCGACTCCTACGCCAGTACCAGCAACGCCAACTCCGGTGCCACCAACACCAACTCCAGTTGTGGTTGTGCCGACTCCAACACCTGTTCCTCCGACGCCAACTCCAACGCCTGTCGCGAAGGATGACTGTGTTGAAGCGGGTCTTAGTCAGAAAGCTTGTTACTTAGCGAAGATCATGGCTCTCGGCTGCCCACTGCGTGACAGTGTGCCTGCGAGTTACAGAGCTCCAAGCCGCGCAACGATTATCTCTTACATGGATCGTTGTGATGCCAACGCTTATCCATACACAGCGCCAACAGCTGCGCAATTGGACGTCATCAATAAATTGATTGATCCAAACAGCGATGCGTTCAGAAAGTATATCTTCACTGGTTTGTACTACAAGCCGCCATACACTGATGAGTTCAAGAAATACTTCGGTATTGAATTGTACAATGCAGAGTATGTGTTCTGTGATAACTATGGCGTTCCTCCAGGAAGCGGTTCGATCCTTCCGAAGGAAGCAATTAACAACGATCATTATGTGATGGATAAGGCTTACAAAGCGGCCAATGTGTATGCCGGCCAAATTCAAGCCTGCGTGTACGACAGCAAATCACACTAGCCTCAAGCTAGAACACACCAAAACACCCGCAACCGAACTCCTGGCTACACGCCGGGAGTTCACTTTTTACGGGCAGTCGGTTCTGAGGCGGCCCGTGTTCGAAGAATCGTAATCTAAAACTTTCGCACCATTATAAAGACATATATCTCCGGTGTTCGCACGCGCCTTATTAACCGTTGCACCGTAAATATACATCGTCCCTGTATTGCCAGTGATAGTTCCGATGTTCATCGCGATAATCTGATGCGTTCCGGTCGAGCCATTGATGGTCGTAATATTCTGCGCACTAATACAGAGCGCTCCGGTGTTCCCGGTGATTGTTTGGATGTCTCGCAGAATGAAAAGCGAAACCGCCGCCGTATTGCCCGTGACATTGGTGCCATATTGAGCGCGCGACTGCGAGGCTCCGGTATTACCTTGAAAGTTGATGAGCACTGCTGAGTCGACCCGAACGGCGTTCGAATTGTCAATTGGCGGTCCCATTTAGAATAAACAAACTGTTGCCTCCCTTCATAAAACTAGAACAGTGACTGGATCTGATCTGCCCTGTAGTTGGTAAAAAGATAAAAGCCCGTTTTCACGGGCTTGATGTCGAAGTGATTGCTCTCCCCGCTTTGTGGGAATAATTACGTGGCTGGAAGCTTGAACAGATTTTACTGGTAGATCAAGTTCAGCGGAGCTTTTGCAGAAATAGGTGTTTCTTGGCCACCAGAAGATCTTTGCATTCCGTAGACAGTAATCTCGCCTGAAGTGGTGAAAGAATCTTTGGGATTGCTTACTGTAACGCTGCCACACCGAATTCTGCAAAGAGAACCTGTCTCGCGCACTGTCGCCAAATTACTGTAAGATGCCGGCCCTAAAGTGCCATCCCAACTAGCTTTGTTTGTGAAGTCAAAAAAGAGAGCCTGAAGTTCTTCGCTTGCAATCGTGCAGCGATAGCCCAATGCCGGAAAATCAAGATCCATACGAGAAATAATTGCTGTGTCAGTTTTATTGTTCCATTCAAGAGTGGCCCCTTGATAGTTCATATAATAAGCCGCAATATCTAGAACTCTTTGTGCGCTGGGATTTTGATAGACATCAACAATGTTCGTACAAGATTGCGCACTTGCATTGATGAGATAAGATGTACTTCCTGTCATTTTGATCGATAAATCAGAAGCAAAAACTGAAGTTGCTGCTAGTAAAATAGCGACGCCTAAGAACGATTTCATATCCTCTCCTTGGATAAATTATTTGAAAAATAATCGTCTCAAGGAGGTGAGTTTTGAGTCAACGGTTCAGGGTAGAACAGAAAAGAATCTGTTGTCTTTTGTGCTCCACTTCAGGAAGGGGAACAAAACCGCCAGCTTGAGGCAGGCGGTTTCATTTCAACGACTCTCAATTACATGCCTGGGATCGGCAGCACTTCCATGATCTCGACAGAAGCTCCTGGGAAAATTGAAAAGTGCGGATGCTCTTTGAACATCTTGGCTGCTTCTTCGTGAGTTTCTGCTTGAACAACCGTGTAACCCGTCATCAGATTTTTGATATCTGTGATGCCGCTTGGATCTGCTTTCTTGGTTTTACCCAAAGGACCGCCACCGACGACGATACTCTTTTTATGGGTTTCAACCCATTTTCCCCAGGCCTGCATTCCTGCGCGCTCTTTTTCTTTGCGCGTGTTCTCGTCCATCGCCATCCACTTTTTCATGATGTCGTCTGTTGCTGAGCCCATGTAGACTGCTAGAAACTGTTTCATTTTTATTCTCCGTCTTTGAACATTGGAAGATAAGCCTCGTAGCCCTCTTCTTTAAGTTTCTCCACCGGAATAAAACGCAACGAGGCGGAGTTAATACAATAACGTAAACCTGTCGGACCCGGGCCGTCGTCAAAAATGTGACCCAAGTGCGAGTTTGATTTCTGCGAACGTACTTCCGTTCGAGTCATGCCGTGACTGTAGTCCGAGAGTTCTTTCACCACATTCGGCTTTACTGGCTGAGTGAAGCTCGGCCAACCAGTACCGGAATCAAACTTATCAACAGAGGCAAATAAGGGTTCACCCGACACAACATCGACGTAGAGCCCTTCTTCGTGATTATCCCAGTATGCATTCTGAAAAGGACGTTCGGTTCCATTCTTCGCAACAATCGCATACTGCTCAGGCGTGAGCATTTTTTTTAATTCCGCATCGTTTTCAGGTAGGCCGCAGACCAAGTCGCATTGTTGTTTCATAGAACACCTCCGAATTCTGAAATACTACTGCTTTTCGCGAAGCTTGACCATTCTTTCTATGACACCATGTGCTTTTTAACATTCGAAACCAGAGCAACACCGCAAAAAAACACGAGCCCGTCGGCCTCTGGAGAGTGCAATTCCAGAGTTTCTCTAAAGACCTAAGAAAAAAGCTAAAAGCTCCGAGAAGAAATCAAAACATACGAATTATAAATCAAAGCCCCTGCGGAAGTGACGGAATAAGTAAGTTTAGATGTTCTTAGTGCCCCCCTCTGAATAGGGTCAACTTATAGGTTGACCTTATTCAGAGGGGGCCTTTACTCACGCTAAGACTTATCGTTCGCACGGGTCGGTTTTCGTCGGAAAGCCGGCGGAGTCAGTACTTACACGCGGGTGATACTGCTAGATCTTTTTGTTCTGGTCGGCGACTTTTTTGCGGAGGCTTTCTTTGTATTTTGTTAGTTTTTTTGCCAAATCGCTGTCCGCAATTGCGAGCATTTGAACCGCTAACAAGGCGGCATTTCCGGCGTTGCCAATCGCAACAGTTGCCACTGGAATTCCTTCTGGCATTTGCACGATGGAATACAAACTATCCTGACCACCGAGAGAACCCACCGGAACAGGAACACCAATCACCGGCAAAGTTGTCAAAGAGGCCATCATGCCCGGCAAATGGGCCGCACCGCCCGCTCCGGCGATGACGACTTTATAGTTTTTGTGGGCGCTTTCACCTTCAGCAAAAAGAATCTCCGGCGTGCGATGAGCAGAAACGATCTTGGTTTCAAAACCAACACCGAATTCTTTCAGAATTTCTTCGGCACGTTTCATTGTGGCGAGATCCGAAAGACTACCCATCACGATCAAAACTTCAGATTTATTCTTTTTGCTCATGGTTTTAAACTTTCTTGCCACTGCTTTTCAGCGGCCTTCAGGCTGTCAATAATCTGAGGCAGTTCCCCGGCACTCATCCCAGAGCCAATCATATGTCCGAGCTTTCTTCCCGGGGAAGTCATTTCTTTGTCGTACCAGTAAATTCGGCTACTCAGCGGCTTACTGATGGTCCCATGGAGGCCCTCAGGACCCAAAAGGTTCACCATTGCGAAGGCTTTGGCGCAATCAAAGTCCTCTTTATCGAACTTTTCCTGCCAGTACGATTTCAAATGCATTTGGAACTGGCTTGAACGGGCCGCTCTTTGCGTGAAATGACCGGAGTTATGCACTCGAGGCGCCATTTCGTTGACGAGCAACTCGCCTTTTTCAGTGACAAAGAACTCAACCGCAAAAGTCCCAAGCATCTTAAGCTTGCTCGCAATCACATACGCGATCTCAGCCGCTTTCTTTTCATTCGCTTCTTCATTCAAAGCTGTGAAAGCCAAAAAACAAACACCTTTTTTCTGCTGAGTTTCAATCAAAGGATAATGACCGAAATCCCCGGAAAAACTCTGACAAGACACCAGCGCCACTTCTTTTGCGAATGGAACAAACTGCTCGGCATAAACGCGCGAACCGGTTTTATACGCGCTTTCACAGAAAGTACGAATCGCTTGAAAGTTCAAAGTGGTACCTGGCGGAAGAGCCATATTGCCCTTTCCGTCGTAACCCATACGGGCTTTCTTGAGAACCAACCCTTGCCAGTCTTTATGCAGAGTCGTTAAGTGCTCTGGAGAATCAAGTTCGACTGCGGTGACCTCAGTAAATTGAGAAGTCGGAAGACTATTTTGTGTGAAAAACTTTTTTTGCTCAAGTTTATCTTGTGCCACTCGAAGTCCAGCAAAAGACGGTGCCGGGAATTTACGTCCTGTGCCCCAAGCATTTTCAATCGCATCGACATCGAGAAATTCACTTTCAATTGAAAAACCATCCACTGTATTCAGGAAATTCTTCAGTTTCTCAGTTTCGCTGACGTTTCCAACGACCACCGTTGCACCGGCATGGCTTGCCGGGCAAATGGCCTTGTCGTTGTAAACCGGTGACGGACGCAGATCCATCACCAGCTGACAGCTGGCTTCCCAGAGCATTCTTCCTAATTGGCCGCCGCCAAGAATCCCAAATCTCATTTAATAAACCAACGTTGTGCTTTCAGTTCCATCCGTCACGCGAACTTCGCAACGGGATTTTTTACGAACCGTCTGGCCAATTTTCCAGGCCTTGTAGTTATTTTTCTTTAGGTGAGTCAGAACGGCTTTTGCCTTCTTCGCATCAACGACGATCACCATCCCGATCCCCATATTGAAAGTCTGAGTCTTTTCATCGAACGTCAGAGATTTGTCTTTGAGAGTCTCAAGCCATTGGAACGCTTTTGGGCGCTCTTTCAAAGGCGGCAAGGTAATATCGTAGCTCACCTTTTCAGACATGCGTGGCACGTTCAAGAAACCAGAGCCCGTGATGTGTGCCAATCCTTTGACAGACCCCTGAGCAATCAACTTCTTAACCCCGCGCGTGTAAATCATCGTTGGCTTCAAAAGCTCTTTTGCCAAAGTTTTGCGGCTCAGAGTTTTTGTCGGCTTCCACGCCGCAAAGAGCTTACGGATTAAGCTGTAACCGTTGCTATGAAAACCTGAAGATGATACGCCAATGAGGACATCGCCTGCTTTGATGCTCTTAACTGGTAAAGCTTTCTTTTTATCCACAAGACCGACGGCAAATCCAGCCAAGTCATATTCACCCGGCTGATAAAAGCCTGGCATCTCGGCTGTTTCACCGCCGATGAGTGCGCAACTGCCCTGCTGACAGCCCTTCACGATTCCGGCAAGAACATCCTTCGCCGTTTTTGGCTGAAGTTTGCCCGTGGCAAAGTAGTCGAGGAAAAATAACGGTTTTGCGCCAACACAGAGAAGATCATTCACAGACATCGCAACAAGATCGATCCCGACTGTGTCATGCGAATTCCAGTCAAACGCGAGTTTGAGTTTTGTTCCAACACCATCGGTGCTGGCCGCGATATATTGCTTAGAATTCAAGTTATAAAGCGAAGCATACCCACCCACGGAGGATTTCACGTTGGCATTCAACGTCGACTTCACCATCGTGGAGATACTTCCCACAAACTGATCGGCCAAATCGCGATTGACCCCTGCTTTTTCGTAAGCGCCTTTTTCCATTCAGTGCTCCTAGTGTCTAAAGTGGCGGAAGCCGGTAAATGCCATTGCTATTTTATGTTCATTACAAGCCGCAATCACCGAGGCGTCCTTGATACTGCCGCCCGGCTGGATGATGTACTTAATTCCTACGTTTGCTGCGACATCCACCGAATCGCGGAATGGAAAGAACGCATCACTGATAAGGATACAATCACCGAGATGATCACGGCCTAAAATATTCTGAGCACGCGGAATGGCGAGTTTTCCCATGGCTTCAACCCGGTTTGGCTGACCTTGACCAGCCCCTACCATGCGGAAGTCCCCGTCGCTGTCTTTTTGTACCAAGCAAACAGAGTTACTTTTCAAAGTTTTATTACAGAAGATTCCAAAGTGCGCGAGTTCGTTAAACTCCGTCGGCCATGCGACCTCTGTCACACCTTTGATCGGCTCTTGCAATTGCAAATCGAGAGTTTGTGTGAGAACTCCACCCGCCACACTCATTTGCATTGAAGGAGATTCCAGATCCCAGTGTCTCACTGTCACAGCTTTCAGGTTTTTGCGGTGCTTGAGCAAATCCCCCAAGTTCCCCGCCTGCAACTTCGGCGCAGATAAAAGCTCCACAAAACGAGTCTCAAAGTAGCTAAGGATTTCGCTGTCAATTTCATCGGTAAAGATAAGGACGCCGCCGAAAGCTGATACCGGGTCACAAGCCCAAGCTTTTTCCAAAGCCCGAAGCTGAGCCTTGGGCGCTGACTTCGGTACAGACGCCACTCCACACGGATTATTGTGTTTTACGATCACAACACTTGTGCGATCCGGGAAGGCCGATTTCAAATCACGTGCGACAAAGTAAGCCGAAGAAAGATCGACGATATTATTATAAGATAACTCCGTCGCCGTCAGTGGATGATTCCAGTCGAGGGGCGAATTGGCATTTACTTTCAAACTTGCCTTTTGATGCGGATTTTCTCCGTAGCGAAGCGGCTTCATGCCTTCACCGAAAACCGACTGAATGCTTTGATCATACTCAGTCACAAGGTCCCAGGCTTGAGCCGACGCTTTTAACGCCGTTTCTTGATTCACAGTTCCTGCGGTTTTTAGCTGAGTCACTACTTCTGAGTACTGAGCTGGATCCGTCAGAACCAAAACATCCGGAGAATTCTTCGCCGCTGCTCTGACAAGGGCCGGCCCACCGATATCAATCAACTCCGTCAGTTCGGCGCGGGAAAGATTCTTATCGAGATTTTTATGGAACGGATAAAAGTTCACAACCACGGCATCCAAAAGCTTGATATTGAGCTTTTCCCAGTCCGCTTTGTCTTTCACGTCATTTCTGCGAGCTAAAAGACCCGAGAAAATTTTAAAAGACAATGTTTTCATACGGCCTTGAAAAGCCTCGGGAGTTTCAGAGAGCTCTTCGGCTTTTTTGCAAGGAATGCCCGCCTCTTCGAGGGTTTTTAGAGTTCCGCCTGAAGCGTAGAGCTCAGTACCGGATTTGTGCATGGCTTGTGCCAATTCCACCAAACCCGTTTTATCAGAGACACTTAAAAGCGCGCGGTTCAATTTTAACACGATGAGATCTCCTTATAAGCATTTCTAAAAAACATCATTCCCACTTCTTCATCATCCGCCTTTTCAGGTGTTTGTGTCCAAAGTGGATTCTGCGTCTTACGAACCGCTGCCTCTGGGTGAGGCATCAAACCAAAAATACGGCCTGTCGGATTCACAAGACCAGCGATGCGCTCAGTACTGCCATTCACATCTTCTGTGTATTGCAGTGTGATTTTAAAATCCGGGCTGTTATGCACATCAACGGAAGAGTCAAACAACAACCGGCCTTCCCCGTGGCGAATCGGCAGATACATTTCATCGACCCCCGTGAGAAAGACATTCGGCGCCGCAGACTTTTTCATCGCGGCCCAGCGGTTTAAAAACTTATTCTGAATATTATGAGTAATGGACACCTTCTTACCAAAAGCGCCCATCGCAATCAAAGCTTGAAAGCCATTGCAGACTCCAAGAACGATCCCACCATGGGCCGCAAAGTCTTCGAGGTTCCAGTTCAAGCCCTTTGTGAGCTTCAGCGCCAGCACGCGGCCTGAGCCCAAGTGATCACCGAAAGAAAATCCCCCAGGCATAAAAAGGGCACGATAGTTTTTCTTAAGATCTTCCTGGGTGAATTTCTTTTGGATAAGATCATTCACATGGATGATGTCGGTAGCAAAACCAGCCTTGCGGGCGGCGTGGGCCATTTCGACTTCACAATTGATTCCGTCACCGGCTAAAACAAGTGCTTTCATCAGAGGCTCTCCCCATTCCAAGCTTGATAGAGTTCATCGACAGTGATTTTCTCACCCTGCCAAGTCCATTCTGGTTTTGCCGTCAAAGTTCCGATGGCCATAAATGCGATCCCCTTTGCCGACCAAAGCTTTTCCGCTTCAGCCGCTTTGTCACCAGCGACACTCACAACGAACTGATGGAAGCCTTCACCGAAAGAAGTTTCCGCGTTTGCGAGCTCAAGCGACGGATCAAATTCAATTCCTAAATTATTGGTAAAGCTAGATTCTGCAACCGCCGTGAGCATTCCGCCTTCACTGAGATCGTGCGCTGATTTCAAAACTGCCGCAGACTCAGCCGAGCCCAACCAGCTATAGAGTTTCACCGCTTGATCCCACGCCGGAGTGGCTGCTTTCATCGCAGTCGGTGTCTTTTGTAGAGCTTGCCATTCAGAAGCCGCTAAACCCAATTGCGAAGGACCGAGTTTATAGATCTTATCGCCAGCCTTCTTAAATTCTGCTGTACGGGCTTTTTTGTAATCCATCATGCGGCCCATGGCCGTGACCAACAATGTCGGTAGAACCGAAATTTTGACAGGCTTTCCGCCTTGAGTGCCTTTGTAGTCGTTCTTCATGCTGTCTTTACCGGAAATCAGCGGCGCCTTCAGCGCCAAGCACGCCTCGCGCAGTCCATAGCAAGTACGAACCAGAGCCGCCATCTTCGCCGTGTCCTCGACCGGATCTGGCCAGCAGAAATTATCAATCAAAGAAAGAACCGTTTCATCCCCGAGAGAAAACTCCGCTCCGACGGCAAGCAGGTTTCTGACGGCTTCGTCGACTGCTAATTGCGCCATCAAATACGGATCCACAACCGACATGCGCGGGTTCAAACCACAACCGACAACAACGCCGGTGGAATTACCATGTGACAGAGACAAAACCGCCGCATCATTCGGAGTTGAGCGCTGAGCCGGAGACGTCTGCAGGGACTTCACCACCGAGCGGCCTTGAACCTCATGATCGTACTGACGAATCATGTTTTCTTTGCTGCGAATATTCGGGCGCTTTAAGATTTGTTTCAATGTCTCAAATGGCTTTGCTTCTTTCGGAGCTTCCGTCGTCACCACGGGCTTATGAGTCCAATGCGCTTTGAGTTGCAATTTTGGATTTCCATCATGCAAAAAGTCCAAAGAAAGATCCGCGACTTTATCTTTTGCGTAGAAGATTTCAAAGCGGCCCGAATTCGTGAACTCACCAAGTACGCTGACTTCCACTCCGCGAAGATCCGCCAGTGTCAAGAAGGCTTCGCGCTGAGCTGGCGGCACCGCCACTGTCATACGCTCTTGCGATTCGCTGATCACTAATTCAAAGGGTTTGAGTCCCGGCATTTTAGTTTTTGCCAAAGATACGTCCATACGGGCGCCGCCGGCAATCCCTGCCATTTCACCAACCGAAGAAGACAACCCGCCTGCTCCGTTATCGGTCAAAGTTCTATAGAGGTTGCGATCGCGGGCTTCCATCAAGAAGTCCGTCATCCGGCGCTGAGTGATAGGATCGCCCAGCTGAACCACGCTGGAAGGAATCGATTCGGTCATTTCTAAAGACGAGAACGTCGCCCCATGAATGCCGTCACGACCGATACGGCCACCGACCATGCAGATCAGGTCGCCCGTATTGATTTCTTTCGCGGCACATTCTTTGTCAGCAATCTTACGTGGCATAATCCCGCCCGAGCCGCAGAAGACCAAAGGCTTCCCGATGAACGACTCATCAAAGTAAATGGCGCCATTCACCGTGGGAATACCACTTTGGTTTCCACCGGCCTCAACCCCGCTGCGGATGCCTTCAAGCAATTGCGCCGGAGGAATGATTCCCGTCGGCAGATTCTCTTTCATTTCGAGAGGACCCACACAGAAGACGTCGGTATTAAAGATTGGCTTCGCGCCAAAACCACAACCCAAGATATCGCGGTTGACACCGACAATCCCTGTGATCGCGCCACCAAATGGGTCCAGCGCCGACGGAGAGTTATGAGTCTCTACTTTAATGCAAACTGCGTTTTCATCATCAAAAGCGACGATGCCGGCGTTATCTTTAAATACGGACAACAACCAAGGCTTTGGCAGCTCTTTCGTTGTTCCTGCGATGGTTGTTTTAAATAGGCTTGAAATCTTCGCAGGGATCTGCGGCGTCTTTCCGCCTTCCTCTGTATATTCAACATCGGCAGCAAAGATTTTGTGCTTGCAGTGCTCAGACCAAGTTTGCGCGAGCACTTCCACTTCAACGTCCGTTGGATCGCGTTTTTCAGAAGCAAAGTAAGCTTGAATCGTCTTCATCTCAGGTAAAGTCAGCGACAACAGATTCTGACGGCTGAGTTCCATCAAAGCTTCATCGTTCATACCGATCAACGGCACTTTTTGCGCCTTCGGCTGTGTTTCGCCAGGTAACAAGAACTTAGGCCCGATCTCTGAGGACTCAAAACGGGCGTATTTAGAAAACTCACTGTCAGAATAAACACGGTGACGATGAATTAATGAATTTGAAATCAAAGCCTTCGTGACGGCTTCGATCTCTTCGCGATGAAGAGTTTCGCCGGCAAACAAGTAAGCCTGACCGGAGCTCACTTGTGTCTTAGGAAGTTTACGGCGGGCACAAATTTCCAAGGCCTCAAGAGCTGTATGCCCCAAGTTATCAGTCATTCCAGGGTGGTACTCGCGCTCAACAACCCAGTGGCTTGTTGGCCAGTTTTTTTGTTGAAGAACCTGATCCCACCAAACATCTTGTGCGAGACGGTCAAATTCGTTTTGGTCGCCTTCGAACTCGCTCCAGAAAAGATCCACGACGCGGAGAGATTGAATTTTAGCGGCAATGGTTGGATTCCATTTCTGGATTTTACCTAAGAGTGCCAGGCCTTTTGGATCTTGAAGCTCTTGCTTAAGGATGACTTCAGTGCGGGCGTACATAAAACCTCTCTCCTTGTTTTAAAATTTCAAACTGATTTGCGAGGATCCAAGACAATGTCCTTGGATAAAGCGCGTGCTCAATAGCAAGGCCTCGCTTTTCAACCTCCTCAACGCTGGTGCAATCAGCAATCGAGAAACTTTCTTGGGCACAGATCGGCCCCGTGTCTACGCCGGCATCGACAAAATGCACCGTCACGCCGGTCTTTGGTAATTTCTGTTCAAATGCGCGTTTGTAACTATCTAACCCCGGAAGCTCCGGCAAAAGTGACGGATGAATATTGATAATACGTGCAAAACCGCGGGCATCCTGAAAAGCAGCAATGAACTCTGCCTTGAGGATCCGCATGAAGCCCGCGAGCACGACGTAATCAACTTGCAGCTCCCGCAGAGCTGCTGCTAAACGCGCTTGATCTTTTTCAACGAGGGTTTTTAAACCCAAATCTTGAGCTTTTTCTAAAACGGCCGCATCAGCACGGTCAGACCCGACAAGCACAATGTCCGCTGCCAGTTTTTTTTCACCGACAGCTTTGGCAATGGCGCTAAAATTAGAACCTCTTCCTGAGGCTAAAACCGCAATACGAGGAAGACGCTCTAAAGCCACTCCGCCCCCACATCTTTACGCACTTGCATACCGTCAAACTGAACTTGCTCTAAACGCTCAAAGGCTTTGGCGCGAGCTTCAGCAATCGTATTGCCAAACCCGAGCGCGCCCAAAACACGGCCGCCCGAAGTGCGCCACTGAGCTTCGTCTTTACGAACTCCGGCGAAGAACCCGCTATGAGTTTTCATCCATTTATCAAGACCTTGAATCGCATCCCCATTACGAACAACACCCGGATACCCGGCCGAAGCGGCAACCACATAGACCGCATACTCATCAAACATCGGAACCACACGCGGCTTCTGTGACAAGCGTCCTTCGACGCTGGCTAAACACCACTCCAGCAGATCGTCTTGAATCAGCGGCAACAGAACCTGCGCCTCGGGATCACCGAAACGAGAATTGAATTCCAAAACCCAAATATCTTCGCCATCGACCATCAAGCCTGCGTAAAGAATTCCTTTATAAGGAGTCCCCCGTTTTTTCATTTCACGCAAAGTCGGGATAAACACCAAATCTCGGATTTTATCACCCAGCTTTGGATCGTCGAGAGGCACCGGGCACACGGCCCCCATGCCACCCGTGTTGGGACTTAAGGGATCTTCCGTCAAAGTTTTGTAGTCGCGTGCCGGCGCCAGCAACGAACAACTGTCGCCATCACAGAACGCAAGCCATGAGATCTCTTTACCGCGAAGACGCTCTTCGATCACAAAAGAATGAGAGTATTGCTGCAATCGCGCTAAAGCGGTCAGAGCCTGCTCGCGGGTTTCGCAAATCTCAACACCCTTCCCGAGCGCAAGACCATCGGCTTTCAAAACCCACTGTTTACGAACCCAATTGAGGTCCTTCACTAATTTCTCGGCATCGGCGACAGAATGAACTTCGTAGGAGTCCGCCGTCGGAACTTTGGCGGCCTTCATCACCTGCTTAGAAAAAATCTTACTGCTTTCAAGTCTGGCCGCTGCTTGAGTGGGGCCGAAAATCGCCAGGCCCTCTTTCTGGAAAATATCCACAGCACCATCTGCAAGAACATTGTCAGGACCTACGACGACAAGGTCGATCTTTTGGCTCTTGGCCTTTTTCGCCAGCGCCAACAAACTGTCGGCACCCTTCACCGAATCATTCCAGCCCGTGATGTCCTTCTTATACTGCTGGCGCATTTGCTCAAGCGCCGCTGTGTTTTCAGGGCACATCACCAGCGTCTTGATCTTTGGCGATTGCAGAAGCTTCCACGCCATGGCGTGTTCGCGTCCACCCGAGCCTAAGACGAGGACTCTCATCGAGGGCCCCCTTCCAGGTAGGATGACATTTCTTTGACGACCTCATCGAGGCTCGCTGATTTAAAAATCTTCTCATTGGCAATATCGTTCACCAGTGCCAAGTACATACCACTGACAAGCTCCTTCAAACGCGCTGGCAGCGGCGGCGGAGGATTCTTCACCAAGGCTTTCCAATCGGCATAACCTTTAGTTTCGCCTTCTTCTTTGGCATTCTCGAGATCTTGATACCACTGAGTTTGACGATAGAACTCGCGCAGAACTTCTTTCGACAATTGAATATTCTGTTTCTCAAGGCGCATTTCATCAGGACCAATGGCATCGACCAAGATGATCTCTCCGCCTGCGGACAAGCCCCATTCGAGTTTACCATCCATCAAGCGAATGCCTTTTTCAGCAAACCACTTTTTCAGAATCAACGCGACTTCCGAAGTTTTCATAGTCACTTCTTCAAACTGAGCCGGCGTCAGGCCGCTGATTTTGAGAGCTTCCTCATTAGAAAGTGGACGATCTTTATCTTCGAGCTTCGTAAACATTTCGATGTAAGGTTTTTCAAAGCGCTGACCGACTTGGTAGTTCTTTTCAGGATGACGTTTGATAAATGAACTTCCTGCACACACTTCAAAGCGGAAAACCACTTCCAGTGGAATCAAGTAAGGCCGCTGCATTGTCTTTGGATAAGTATAGAAGTTACGGCCACCTTCGGTGATGCGCTCAGGGCGATAGACCCCGATTTTTTCAACCAGCACGTTGCGGCCGCCGTCAAATCCACGGAAGTGAGTCTTCACACCGCGCTCTTCGAGGCGCTCAAACAAAACCGCCATTAATTTCGCCAGCCCCTCGCCCTTTTGCGGGATCGTGTCCGGCATTTTGCCCCAATCAAAAACCGAATAATCATCGGTGAATTCAAAAACCAAATGAGATGCCTGCTCGGTCGCAAATATTCTTTTTACAGACCCCTCATACATCAAATTCTTTTTCTGAAAACTATTTGTAGGCACTTCGATCCTCATTTCTCGTTTTAACCAGATCTTTCACGCCATCGGTCGCCGTCGGGTATTGCCCGGTCAGGCACGCCATACACGGAGTGATTTTCTTTTCAGGGAAAAGAGCTTCTTTCAAAGCTTCAACTTCTTGATAGATGACCCCATCGGCACCAAGCTCTTCTTCCACGCCTTGCAGAGATTTATTATTGGCGATGAGCTCTTTTTCCATCGGGAAGTCGATCCCATAATAACAAGGATGCTTGATCGGCGGACACGTCGCCGCGAAGTAAACCTCTTTGGCCCCTGCCATGCGCACAAGCTCAATCAATTTGCGCGAAGTCGTTCCGCGCACAATCGAGTCATCGACCAACAAAACGCGCTTGTCTTTAATTTCAGACAAAACCGGCGCAAGTTTCAAGTGCACGGCTTGCTCGCGCTTATCCTGACTATCCAAGATAAAGGTGCGAGTGATGTAGCGGTTCTTAATTAAAACTTCGCGATAGGGAACCTTGAGCTCTTCCGCCAAGGCAATCGCGGCGATACGCGCGGTCTCCGGAACCGGAACCACGACATCAAACTCAATCCCGTCTATTGCCATGCGCTCTTTCACGGACTGAGCCATTTTCTTACCGAGCTCGATGCGGGCTTTGTAAACCGGGCTGCCTTCAATTTCAGAAGTCGGCGAAGCGAAGTAAACCCACTCAAACATGCAAGGGCGATGCTCACGGGTGCGGAGAATTTTACGCTCCACCATGCCTTCCATATTAATAGCGACGATTTCCCCCGGCTTGATATCTTCGAACTCATCGTAACCCAAGAAAGACAATGCCGTGCTTTCAGAGGCTAAAGCATAGGACGTTTTGCCGGTGTCTTCGCGGCGTTTGCCCATGACGAGCGGTCGCAGTCCATAGGGGTCCCTGAACGCCACAAGCCCGAAGCCCGCAACCAGGGTCACGATGCTATAGCTGCCAATGGCTTTTTCAAAAACGAAATCGACCGAAGAGCAAAGATCTTCAAAGGTCGGCGTTCGCTTCTGGACATTTTTCGCAAGTCCTTCAGCAAAGAGATTAATAATGTTTTCAGTGTCTGAGTCCGCCAGAGGTTGGCGTTGGTATTTGGTACGAAGTTCTTGAGTCAGAGAGCGGAAGTTCACAAGGTTGCCATTATGGACAAGGCCAATGCCGTATGGAAAATTCAACAGGAAAGGCTGCACATTCCGCAGTTCACTCTTCCCCGCTGTCCCATAGCGGACATGCCCGATGGCCACCTCACCGGTCAGAGAGGCCATATTTTCCGGCGTGAACACATTCTCGACGAGTCCCAAGTTCCGCACATAGTGGAAACCGGAATCATCATAGGAAAGGATGCCGGCAGCGTCCTGTCCCCGGTGTTGAAGAAGGCTCAGTCCCCTCAAGGCTCTTGAGGAAGCTTGGCTCGTGCCAATGAGTCCGATAACTCCGCACATGTTCACTCCCGTGTATTAACTTTTTTGGAATACAAGAAAGCTAGCACCCGGGTGTGTTGATATAAAGCAAACAAATGTCAGGGTTGTGTTAAGACAAGAGGCATCATGCCTGTGATTGCAACAACTTAGAGTATTTGTTTTAACCCGAAAAGTTATTTTCACGGAGTTCTGGAAATCGCGTTTTGACTATCGTATTCTACGATTCTGCCGCCTTGAAATACCCTACTCATGTGTTAAGTCGACATTCACCTGATCCTGCAAGGTCGTTCTTCCCGTCGCATCTGTAATGTAAAAATCCAAACGGAAATTGTAACCAATAGGATAAAACAAGCTTGTCTCCGTTGGGTAAACCACGTCCAACAGTTTATATAAATCAGAATAGCCGCTCACGTTCACTGGCGTCAGCACTTGAGACAAAATCCCTTTCTGCTTGTAATCGGAAAAAACCCTGTAGAACCCGGGCAGATTGGACTTGTAGTGGTGCACATTCAAAGTCGCAACCGGGATGCGAGTCGTTTGCCCGGCTGTCAAAGACAAAGGCAAAACGTGCTCGTTGATTGTTAACTCATAGTACGTCCCCCACGGATTCTTCTGCTTTATAGGATATGCATAAGTCGTCTGATTGACGCCATCAGCAGCATATTTATAGTAATTGATGAAGTAGCGTTTGCTCTGAGCATCAGCAAACTGAGAACCCTCATCTCTTGCCATGAAAGATGGAGGAAGATGGCTTTCGTCTTTAGCGACCTGGTTATCGCGGTAGACCACTGCCAGGGAGTTAAAGCTTTTCTCCGTATCAAAAACCGGCTTTCCGCCAATAAAATCTAAAAGCAAAGCTCCGCGCAGTTCCGGGGGTTGAATTGTTTCAACGGCAGCAGTGTCTGCGATCGCTTTAACAGAGGTCTTATACAGAGAGCCTGTTTCATCGTGCTGTAGTTCGATGGCCACCGTCATATCAGGAATTACAAAGACGGAAAGCTCCTCAGAAAGGTGGCTAGGATTAAACTGCGCAAGCAACTGGCGCTGCTGATCCGTGGTACTAAAATAGAAAATAGGCTGAGGACCAAAATCAGCAGCCAAAGCCTCTTTGTTCCATGCAAACCTAATGGCAGCTAACGCCACCTTCGTCAGTTTTTTATCTTCTATTTTCACACCACACTGAGTGGCTTGATAAACCGCTCCGTAAGCGACATCCAAACAACCTTCGCCGGCAGCAACGAGGTTTTCTTTTCCGATTTGCAATTTAGTCTCTGTACCACCAACACGGAAAACAAGATTCAGATACTTGGGATTAAACTTTGAATCTAATTGATCGGTGTTCTTCGGCAGGGTTACTTGCAGCTGCCCCAGCTTCTCATCCGGGCGGATGTCCGTAGCAAAAGCTGCAGAGCTCATCAATAAAGTGAGTATGGAAAAGTATTTTAATATGAACATATTATTTTCTCCTGTAAGCGCACATCCTTACGGGAGAAAATAATTTTGCCTAATAAATTGACCGCCTATTGCACATTGGCAACACAATAAGTGCTCCCCTTACTGCACGGGGAACTTTACAAAGAGACAGAAATCGAATTTTAAAGAGTTGTACGCCCGTCGAGGTCTTCGGGACAAAAATTATAAAGCAAACTTCCGTCCCGAACCAGTGGCTTCAGCGTACTATAATCTTCACGAGTCAACTGGGTGCAACCTTCGCTCATATTGAGGTACCCATCGCGTTTCATCATGAACTGAGCTTCCGCAGCTGTCTTGTTTGGATGGAAAATAATGGTGCGTGCGTAACTATTATCGTTCCGAGGCTCAAGACTATATAAGTACAATGCATTACCGAATTGAGTTTGAGTTTTCTCATTCCCGATCAGCATAAATCCCGGAGGTGTCTCTTTGCTATTTGGACGGTTTGAACAGTGATAAACTTTTGGACCGAATCCACTTCCCCAGCCGTGCGATACCAAAAAGCGTGCGGCGGATCCAGTTTGCAAATCCAAAACGATCAGACGTTTTTCTGTCGACTGTTGAGTCATATCCGCCACCGTCACGTAACGGCGGTTTACGATACGGCTTTCAAGCTGCGCTTTACCGGTCTGCAAGAAGCTCACAGTGCGGGCGACAGCTTCTGGGCGAACTTGCTGGGCTTGCGCCACGGTCGAAAAATTCTGAATATACTGAGACCAAGGATCCAAAGGTTGTTGTGGTGCCGGTTTTTCTTTTTTCGGGCGTTTCCATGGCCAAGTAAAAGCCATCGCGGACTCTGTGCCGAACGCAAAAACCATAACTAGCATAATCACTGAAAATTTCACGAGTATCCCCCTGGCTATCAAGCTCGGTGAGATTATTCGTCCAGAGGATTTAATCAACTTCTGACTATTTGCGCAGAGAAAAATTACAAGTGTTTACGAAGCCATGAAGAAAGCTGGAAGAACCTTAGCCACCGTGGATTTTGTCTTTGTTCACCATACGAATTTCCATATGGTGAGTCTTCTTGTCCAAATCAAACAGGATGCGATAGCCGCCATTAATGCGTACTGTGTGAGCATCTTTCCCAAACTGTTCCACTTGCTCGTAGCGCCACTTGCCGGGATTGTTTTGAATCTCTTTAAAACCGCCAGGACGCGAAGCAATCTCGAGGAACTCATCGACGTTTTCTTGCAGATCCTTCGGAAGCTTTTTGATTTCTTTCTCGGCCTTGTGCTGAACATTATAAGTATTCGACACGGCAACTGCTGGCTTATCCGTCGCAGAGGCCGAAAAGGGTTTCGAGGCCGCAGGAGTTTCAGCTTTTGCCGTGGCACCCGGCTTGTACTTTTCAATCAGCGCCTGCATTTGCTTTTCGTCGCCGCCCCCCTTCGCAGACAGCTTTGCATAGTCTTCCCAGAACGCACCGTTGTTAGCAAGCTCCGGGTCTTTGAGAGCCATACTCATCATACAATCCGTAGCCAATACGGACTGCGAGAAAATCAAAACTAAAAAGAAGAAGATTCTAGTAAGCACAGCTTAAGATCTCCTTCGTCGCTAAATTTAAATCCGGAGTTTTAAAACCCTGCTTCTTAAGATCGCCGAGTTTCGCCAAGAGCGAACCCGCTTTACGCAGCTTTGCAATGGCCATCGGAATAATTTTCGTGAGGGTTCCGGCAAGAATCGCCGCTTGAATAGCACCACCAAGCACTTCACCCGTCATCGTACAGGCAATTTGCAGTTTTTGTTCTGCAGGCATATTTCCAAGAGTGTCAATCATGCTGATCACTTCAGACTTCATATTGAGTGCAAACTCTTTCAACTCACTGAAGGAGTTCTTCATGTCAGTCCAAAGTGCTCCAGGATCCGACACTAGCTTTTTAAAGAAGTTCATCGTGCCTTCAGCGGATTGCTTCACGCCTTGTAAGGCATCCATTCCACACTTGCCGATCATGCGTAAGATCGCACCGTCTTCAAGACCGGCAGAGCTTTCCGCCAAGGTTTGCTGAGCCGTCGTCTTTGGATTACAATCCGCATCCGCAGCATAGGCAGAGTTCATAAGCAGCGACCATTTCGAAGCCGATAAACGCGGTTTAAAGGGCGCTAAAATGTGATTCAGTTCCGCCGAGCTAAAACCCAGCGCCATCAAAACGTAACTTGAACCCTCGATTTGAAAATGAAAAATGGATGCTCCCAGCTTTTCATCGCGCAGGATGACTCCCATTTTTTCGGCGGGCGCGACAAGGCCCTCTTTGACGAGGATCGCCTTGTCCCAGTCTTGGTTCACGTAGACAAAGTCAAAAGGCATCCCCACTTGAACGAAACTGGCACTGCGCACAGACCAAAGTCCTTCGCTCTCAAAGGTGCGACTGAGCTGCTGGGCCTTTAAGAGCGACGGATGCAATAGACTTTTGGCTTCAATTTGATATTGAAAGCCCCAAGACCTCGGTCCGACAAAGATGAAGAAAAGCAAAAGCAGAATTCGCATGGCCTGCATATCGGCAAGAAATCATCTGTTTTCAACGGAGCCAAGGACCAAAACCTTTGAGTAAATCATCTAATTGCAGCCAAAAAATGCGATAGCACCGCGTAATTTCCGCGATCAGGTGCGTTCTTGATTGCAACTCCGAAAAAGCTCGCATGTACTTTGCCCTCAACAACTAATAAGGGGGATTTTAATGAAAACAATCTTTATGTCTTTGGTTTCTGTGTTGTTCGCGGCAACAGCTTTCGCTATGCCAACAATGGGTGACAACGCGGTTTACAACGTGACTATTTCTCAAGGTGGCCAATCTATGCAAGGCACTTTGGAATCGACAATCACTGCTGCTAACAACGGTTCATACACTGTTGAAAGCAAAATCAACTTGGGTGGCCAATCTCAAGTTCAAAATCAACAAAGATCAGAGCAAGAAATGGTTTCTGATGCTTTGGTTGGTCAAATCCTTGGCAACTGCGCTCAGTACGGTGGCAAATTGGAAACTGTAACTGTACCAGCTGGTACTTTCAACACATGTGCATTGCCTGCTGATCCACAAGACGGCACTGGCTTCACTTGGGTTGGCCAAGTCGCTTTCGGCGTTGTTAAAGTTGATACAACAGATACACAAGGCCAAAAAACTTACGCTGAATTGCAATCTTTCAAATTCGGTAAGTAATTGACTGACAAAGGCGTCGCAGGAAACTTCGGCGCCTTTTTCATTTCGGAGGGGACATGAAACGCAGTCTTGCGCTTCTCTTCGTGACCGTTCTGGGTCTTTCCCCGTTTTTCGCCTCTGCGACTCCTACATATCAACAAAACCTGAATGGCCTTGAGTCCTCCCTGACGATTTACGTCTATCCGCCTTATATGCCCATCAACTGGCAATCTCCGGCGAAAGCAATTATGAGCTTTTTCGGAATTGAAATTCATCGCACCCTTGCGTCTGATGATGCCATTGCCTTTGAAAACAGTCTCGGCGAATCCGGAAAAATGTCTTCGCGCTACCGTTCCACGATGGGTCACGCGATCAATCACATTCATTGCACGCTCCCCGACGGAAAAATCTATGATCGCTGGAGTAGCTTCTCGGGACAAAATCATCCCGAAGTCGATGTGAACAATATTCTTCGCGAAAAAATCGGTCTCGGCGTTTTATCCTACCGCTATCCCGATGGCCGCATTATCGAAGGCGAAGAGAATTTAAAACGGATCACTTTTTATAATGGTACAAAGCAAATCAACGAAGCCGGCATCAAAGAACTCATTCGCCCGCGCTATCTGCAAATCGAAGTGACTCCCCGATCTTGTGAAAAACTGCAAGCGATGGTGACGTTCTATGAAAGCTTCGGTCTCCGTAGCGATCTTCCGCTGAAAGAAATTCTTCAGCGCCCTGAAAACAAAATTCTTTACTTTGATTCCATTACTGATCCTTACCTGAGCTTTCTGGCTCGCCAAAAGGATCCGAACTCCACGGTCGGCGGAGGCTGCACTCCCTATGCTGTCGGCCTCGTCAAACAAAGCGGCCGTTATGATGAGCGTTTAGAAAAACTTTGGCGCCATCCGCTCACGGTTTCAGAACGTCTCATTGGCGGCATCCCCGATGAGCACGGCAAAATCCGCCGGGTTTCATTATCCGCAATTCTCGGCACATCCCTCGGAGAAAATTGGATCTACGAAGGTTATCGCAATCGCGAGATGAGCCTTTATGACCCAAGCAAGATCTGGAACTTCATCGGCCAAAGCCGACTTTGCCTCGCTGACAGAAATTGCGAACCACAGACCAAAAACTTCGTGGACTCCCACCCCTTTTCCGTGGGCGCGCTTCAAGTATTTAAAGACCGGATGAAAAATCCCCGTTATCGCACGGTTTATGAGGACGCCGGCAACTTTGAGCCTGAATTCCTTGATGTCAGCCAACCGGTCGAAGGTGTCGTTTGGAAACTATAGGCCGAACAACTCCGTGATTTTTTGTTAGTGCGAAAACTTCCAAAGGTCGTTGATGTTTACTCAAAAAATAAAGACAGAATTGCGAGTTTGTTTCTACGATAGAAAAGAGACCAGGATCAGGACTCGACCTGGACTGGACCAAACCACTCCACATTCAACTGTCACGGTCGGAAACCGATAAGGAGCTATGGCGAAGATGGTTTTATTTCTTTCAATGCTTGGCTTGATAGCTCACGCTGCGGATTCGGTCGTAGACCCCTCGGCGATTTTTACAGTTTCTGATCCGGCAAAAGCCGAACAAGAAGCTAAGCCTGCTGAAGAATCAAAACCGGTTCCGCATCTGTATATCCCAAAATACAAAAGATCCACAAAATCTAAAAGCACTTCGGATTTGCCGGCAGCCAATGGACCGACGATGGTTATTCCAGACACGTCAGGTTCGAGTATTTCACCGGAAGATGTCGTAGAAAAAATCAATGCCGGCAACCAGGCTGTAAAAAAAATGAAAGAGCAAAACGACCGCTGCGCTGTTTGTGAGCTCAATGATCAAACTCAAACCAGTGGCGGCAGCGAAACGCGTGCGGATGAGCTCGTAAAAATGAAAAAACAATTCGATGCCTTGGATCCGAAAGCCTTGGGTACTTTGGTTGAACCAAAGACGGATGTCAATAATACCGGCACACGGACGGCGGTCTGTGGTGAACGGCCCGGCAACTATATGGCTTGTATCTACCATGGCGATGTCGTTCCTGGCCAGTTCCGTCTAAATAACAAAACGCACTCTCCTCTACCGCGGGAGTGGCAGTTTGATTTTGCAGCTCAGGCCCGGCAGGACTTGGGTATTTCCATTTCTGACTACAACGACAATCACTACAGCCAATCAAAGTTCACATATATGATGGTCTTTCCTCGCCGTTACATCCCGGCGATTCGGACAGAGGGCGACAAACAGATCGTGACGCTGCCGACGGGTGAAACGGTGACTTACGATACGAAAACAAAGAAAGTTCTCGGCGGTGTTCTGACCGACGCAAAAACTTATACCGGCAGCAATGTCATGATTAAAGTCGATGCGACCGGCAAAGAGCCTCGTCTCGGCAGGGGCCTAGCGACAATTAGTAAAAATGGCAAGAGCTGCAAAGTTCCGCTCAAAAGCCTTTGGCCGGATCAATCCGACAGCTCTCTGTTGCATTTTAAATTTCCGACCGATCAAGAGTTCGATAACTTCTTAAAATCTCAGAAGTGCGGCTTTAGCGTTTACTAAGCCTGCGCCGAAACGCAGGCCTTCTTATATCTAGGCATGCGCATGGCGCGTGCGCGCTGCTTTCAACGAGGCCGCACGTCTTTTCTTGGGCCCGCGGCGTACGGCGCTTTCGTGTGCTTGTTTACCCATAGCCGCCGGCGACACCGTCGAGGTCGGTTCGCGACGAAGCGCTTTTAAGCTTGCGCGAGCCCGACGGCGCGGAGATTCGCTGCTCTTCTTACGAGTCACACCCTTGGCACTTTTCTTTTTTGCGTTGGGATTTTCGGGAATGGCGACTCCCGCTTTTCTGGCTTTAGAAAGCCCGATGGCAATCGCCTGCTTTGGCGAACGCACACCGTGCTTGCCTTTACGAACATGCTCTACCTCTTCACGGACGAACTCTCCGGCTTGAGTCGAGGGGGCTTTCCCGGAGCGGCGGTCTTTTTGAGCTCTTTCGAGGGTTCTTTTTTCTGGCATAAGATTCTCCTTAGGTTTGATCATCGATCTTAGGCTAATGAAGAAATCCTCGGTACGAAAGGCGCTTTGCAAACTTACAAAGCGATATGCTGAAAACTTCTCATTCCTCGTGTTGGCGGAATGAATTGTCGACTTAATCAATGTCCGAATGAAGCGATTGCCTGATTAAACTGAAGTAAGAAAATTGCTGCTAAGGACCAGCTCTCCTACTTCACGCAACTGGCCTGGAACATCCCCTTTTGCGTGTTGCGTTTGAACGCATTTGCAGTAAAGCCGTTGATGAAATTGCTCGACGTCGCCGTCAAATTATCGTTCACGTTATTCACGAAGTACGCGTGCTGATTCCACACAGAGCGCGTTGGCATCCAAGAGTCTTTCACCGTCGGACCAAATACGCGGATCCCCGTGATCAACGCCGCTTGGTCTTTCTCAGCTTGAGTTGTATAGAGCGTGCTTGCCCACATATTGTTAGAAACTACCAAGAGTTCCGAGCTGCCATCACCGTCAACGTCAGCAACGACTGGGTATTCGCGCAGAGTGCCGCTTGGGTTGATTTCAGACCAGATTACTTTCAAGTTGTTACTGCCATCCATTTCATAGATGCGCACGTATTGTTCGTCGGCGTAGATAATCTCAGGTTTGCCGTCACCGTTAAAGTCAAACGATGTCAGACCTGTTACAAGTGAAGAGCAGTCTTGAGTCACACTGCCTGCGATCTTTTCACCTTTAGCGTTGAAAATGGTCAACGACTTGCCTGTGGCTACTGCAATTTCAAGCGTCTTTGGATCGCCATCGAAATCACCGATCGTTGCTTGACCACCGCCGACAACACCTTTGCCGGCAGCATCGTAACGACAAATGAGGTCTGAGTGCTCAGACAATTCCTTCATCGCGATCACTTCGCCCGTCAGGCCGTTATAGATCGAGAAAAATCCGCTGCCAGTAACCACCACTTCAACGCCTGGAACATCTGGCAAAAGATCTGCCGTGGCAGGCATACCGGCTTTTTGGTATTTCCAAAGATAATTGCCGTTTTTATCCATCACGCCGGTTGTACCGATGATTTGCAAATCACTGTTGCTTTGAGTTTTCAAACTCGCTGCATAGGTGTAGCAACCGTTCGTTTGTTCTGCTAAGCGAGTTTTAATATAACCTTTTTTCGTCGCATCCTCAGAAAGAACCCAGCTGCCCGCAATGATTTCAGCTTTGCCGTCGCCATCTAAGTCAGCCGCTGCAAAACCGCCACGGCAGTCATTCATGGATGTGATTGACATGCCAGTGAAATCAAGTGGCAACTCCCAACGGAGAGAACCATCGGAATTCAGTGCAATCACTTTCTGGCCAAGATAGTGAATATAGATAATCTCTGCTTTGCCATCGCCATCGATGTCGACAAAAAGCGGAGTTGTCGAAGCATACGGCATCAAGTTGTCGGCACTAATTGAAAACTTCGAAGAGCCGTCTTTACCATTCAGAATACGCAAAACACCTTTTGAGCTATAGGCCGTATTTTCATAAGAGACAAAACCGATTTCAGGAATCTTATCGCCATCAAGGTCACCCACCACAGGAGAAGCCATGACTTGCTTATAAGTCGGCATCACATCCAAGGCGTAATCCCATGAATAGCGAAGTTTTGGTTTTAATTCATCGGCACTCGTCATGCGACACACAGGAACAGAAGCACCTGTGACATCCGTACTAGAGGCCTTGAAATTCATCTCTGCCTGGAAGGCAGTATTTGAACAATTTTGATACGCTGTAATCGAGATTGCGGAAAAAATGAGGATAACAATAACGGACTGCTTTTTCATACAACGGACCCCCACTTACTAGCATAAGCAACAAGCGGGCCCGCTGAAAACGTCTTATATTTGTCGCCAGGGACTACAGTCTAGACGGTGTCGGGTGTTACTCAGATTTCCGGTATAGCTATGCAAACCCAAGCACTTACGCTCTTGGGTCGTCACGGAACCGACTAAGAATTATTCAAAACGAGTCGTTATTGTTTACGACTCCAGAAGAGTGCGTCCTAAAAAATGCGACAACCATAACCAGCATCGAGAATAAATGGGAGCAAGAAGAGTGTTTTCAGATTGGATAGGCCTCTTACACCCTCATCCAATTTCTATCTAAAATAGGTCATACACTGCTCGATCAAAAAAGCCCTGACTTCCAAGCCGGGGCTTTTTACTTTTTGCGACTTTGCTGCCGCATCGCTTCGGCGTAGCCAAGAAGCGCTGCGATCAGAAACAGGACCTGGCACCTAAAGAGCCATCAGCGCGGCATTCGAGAGAATATAATAGTAGTACTGAATTTTGCGAATGTGGCGATTACGAATATTACCATCCGGAGCTGAGCCAATATATCCATAGGCCGGCGATGGCAATGTGCCCGAAGAATCTGTCGTCACAGCTCCCCGATTGACCGAGCTTGTAAAATTATTCGCTTGATAAGTCATGGCCTGGCGGTTGATGGTGTTCGCCGCATTCAGTGTTCCAGCGGGGCTAAAAACGGCCGAGTTCGCAGTCGTCACTTTCATTGCGCCTGTCGTTCCGCTATCGGCAATCTCAATCGCGTTTTGCGCAAAAGTCCCAGAGACGTTCGTATTGTAAAGGCCAAAGACCCGGTAGGTCGTGGCACTCTCGGAACCATCATTCGTGTATTCGGCAAACAAAGTTCCTTGGGTCGGATTAAACCAGCTCATTGTATTAAATGTCGCGGAGTCCGCCGCTCGAGTGACTGCACCCGTCGTTGTCGGAATAAAACTTGTCGGATAACTTCCTAGTTCCATCTGCATTCCCCAATAGTCGACAATCGTCGTATTGCCAAAACTGGAGGTGTACATCGCAATGACTGGTCGCATGGGGTTTGTCGTATTTTTTGCTGCGGTAATTGAAAAACGCTGCCAACTTGATGTGATATTGAAAGTCGACTGCGCATAGTACCCATAGGAACCACCGACTTCTTGCATGACCACAGTCAGTGTTCCCGGCGAGGGCGACTTCGCATAAAAACTAAAAGTGTAATTCACGCTAATCGTCGTTGACGGAATTGGAATGGGGTAAAAGTAGTCGTCTCCGCTTGCCGTGACTCGATCTGCGGAAGAGGTCCCGTCGGGCGCAATCACTGTATCCAAACTCACAGTAGGACCCGTGCCACCATCATCCCAGTATGTTCCAGAAAGATTTGTACTGCCCGCAATCAAATTGGTTGCCGCTGCCTCCATCAAAAGCCCTTTGGCTGCATGGGTCGTCATATCGTAGTCAAAGCGAGGTGCATTCGAGGCGGCCGTTTGCATCACACCAGAGCTATTAAAATATGTGGCTGTTGAAGAGCGCGCAAAAGTCAGCTGCGAAGGAAGACTGGTGAGAGTCGTAAAATCCCAATCCAAATTCGAATACGGACTCGCGGGCTGTTTCATAAAGGCAAAAGGAATCAATTGCGACATCGCTGAATTCGCAATGAGCACACCCAAAAATGTGACGATGAGAGGCCTTAAAATTCTCATACTTACTTTTCGGCATTTAGTGGGTCCACCTGCATCCAAAATGTTTATAAAATATTGAATTCACAAAACTCTGCTCGATGTTTTTCTAATTCGCACATCAAACGATCGAAGCCTCTGGCGCAGATGAGACTTAAAAAACAATATGCACTTTAAGAGTTGAGTCGCTCCCAGAAAATAAAAGTTTTCAATCCGCGCAGATCTAAGTGTTGACCGTTTTTCTGCTGCAAATTTGCAGCAGCATCTCATTCAGTTGTTCATCACTTTTTGAACTGATGAGTGAATCGAAAACATTTCTTTTCTAGACAAGCGTCAGCCTAAGAGGTAGTTCTGGCGCCAATTTTAAAGCAAGGTGAGAAAATGAAGCAAACTATCACAGCATTTTTATTGATGACGATTTTAACCTTTGTAGGATGCGCTAGTAGAACAGTGAAAATGAGCCCTGAAGAGACTCAGGTCTATTTAAATAAAACGCCTGATGTTGCCCAATCGCTACTTTCCGGAAAATCCATGGTTCGGCAATCTGACTATTGTGAATCCACTTTTACAGGCCCTTGCTGGAAAGTAGAGTGCATCAGTTCCGCAAAAAACCTGAGCGAAGCACAATGCTGGAAAACTCCGTACGAGGCTTTTGGAATCTCAGCCACATCAAATGCACCTAACCAAACGACAGAGCAATTGCTTGCCACATGCAAGGCCGCTCACGAGGACGCTGCTAAAAGAAGAATGAGCTGCTTTGACTACTTCTCTCGTCTGCAAGGCAACACGGTAGAAAAAGCAGATGTTACGAATACTCAAAAACTCTTGAAACAATTTTGCGATATGAAAGACGTAACGTGCACTCGCCAATATACTAAATTTGGAAAAGGCGATCTTAATACGGATGGCATGAGAAGTTCCGCTTATAAAAGAGGAGTATACCAGGTAAGCTCTAAAGAGAAATCCGGCAATTCTGAGACGTACGAGTATATCATTTTAAAATAGCCATCGAAGCCTGGAGCAGAAGCAGGACATGGTCCTGCTTCAAAACCACTAGTTTTCAACATAGCCTCACTATCGAAACGCACTGACTTTTAAAATCCGTGGATGAGCCCTCATGTAATTCCCACGTGACCAACTTAGAATGATCTCTCTCCAAAAAAGTTCGCAAACGGACCTCAAAGTGCTGCACATTTGCAGCACTCTCCAGAGAGAAAAACACTGTCGAACTTTTAGAGGATTTCCATTTGCTCCCAACTCATATTTTGTAAAGTAATTCATCACCTGAAAAATTCTGTGTCTACAGAGGAGAATTTCCGGGCGCCCGACTTTACTAAATCGAGAAAGGTTTCGATAATTAGGATGGGGGGCACAAATGCCACGACCATCCATCAGCGTCCTAAATATCACCAAAGTGATTCTGCTTTTAACGCTCGCAACATTTCCATTTCAAAATTGCGGCAAAGGATTTCAGGCCAATTCGAACTCCATGGATCTAAATTCAACAAGCTCTGATCCCTCGGATCTCATTGCTCCAACCGTGGCCATCCTTTCTCCCCTTGAAGGAGCTTTTGTAAAATCGGATTTGACGATTTCAGGCGCTTGCGAATCTGGCTTATCCGTTCAGCTCACTATTAATGGTGGTTCCCCACAAAGTCTTAATTGTAATATGGGCGCGTTCACTTCAAGTTTGAAATTAAGCCAAGCAGATGGTCCTCTCGAATTAAAAGTTGAACAAATAGACGCCGCCGGAAACAAAGGATCAAAACAAATCAGCGTGACGAAAGACACCGTGGCTCCGGTCTTGCAATTTTCGGCTCCTGCCGCAAATGCACAACTCACCTCACAAGCCATCACCGTTTCAGGAAGTTGTGAAAGCGGCCTCAATGTGATGATCTCGGGCAATGCTTTGACTGCGCCTGCTCAAGTGGCTTGCGCGAATTCAAGTTTCCAAGCCGCTGTGGGTGGAGTGAGCACCAATGGAACTTATACTCTAAGCTTACAACAAACTGACGCCGCCGGAAATCAAGGAAGTGCGAGCCGCACCATCACCCTGGCTTTACCAGCAGGAATACCCGTCATTAAATTTTCAGCTCCGGCTGCAAATACTCTCACTAAAACTGGCATTACGATCACAGGGACTTGTGTCACCGGTCTTCCTATTCAGATTTCAGGAGCCGGCGTGAGCCAAGCTTCGCAAACCACTTGTACTGCGGGCGCTTTCTCTGCAGCGGTGAGCTTCTCTGCGGGTGATGGCACTAAAAACATCATCGTGGCTCAAACCAATGCCCAAAACCAAACTGGTCAGGACTCAAGATCCTTTGTCCTGGACACAACAGCTCCTGCGGTGAGCATTTTAACGCCAGATGCGGGCACCCAAGGCGACACTGCACTGACCATTGGTGGTAGTTGCGAAACTGGACTTAATGTTGTGATTTCAGGAACTGGAGCCGCGGCCTCTTCGAGTGTGCCCTGCACTGCTGCGACCTTTCAAGCGAGCGTGAATTTTTCCACAGGTGCTGGGGTAAAAACGATCACGGCCTCGCAAACAGATGCTGTTGGCAATGTCGGAACCAGCTCTCGAAACTTTGAACGGATTGCGCCCATCTTAGATGGAAAAGTTTTATACGCAAACAACTGTTCTTCGTGCCATGGAGCGCTTGTCAGTAGCACGAAAATCAATCGCACGGCGACGCAAATTACCAATGCGATTGCCACTGTGCCTTCGATGTCGGCCATCAAATTGTCGGCGGATCAGATCGCAGCCATTGCGCAAGCTTTGTACGTAGATCCGACAACGACGGCGTCAAACTACGCGCTGGATGCCCTTAAGGTGTCTTGCAATGTGGTTGGTGAAAATCAGGCTTATCACACTTTGAAATTACTCAGCGATTTTGAATTGAAAAATACCTTGAAAGATATTTTTACGCCAACTTACTTTAATGTGTTATTTGAAGTGGGTACTGATCCTGCGACCCAGCTTGAAACCTCCACTTTAGATGCGGTTCCTAAAAGACGGATCCAGGACTCGTTAACAGCACCGTTTTTATTTAGCAAAGGCGCAACGACTGTTACGGCAGAGTTTTTAAAAACTTACGATACAACTATTTGGAATGCCGTTCAAAAAATAAAAACTTTAAGCTCGGCACAGCGTACCCAGATCTTAGGCAGTTACGCCGCTTGCTATAGTGATACCGCATTGACGGATGACTGTCTTACACAATTTATTAATGCATTTGGTTTAAGTGTCTATCGCAGAAAAATTTTAACGACGGAAGTAACCCAATTTAAAGCGTCCGTGAGTAATGAAAGCACACCTCTTGGTAAACTTTATTACATCATGTATGGAATGCTGATGGCACCGGACTTTTTATATCACTACGAAGTCAACGGAACTAACTCGGGTAACATGCTGGTGTTGGACCAATATGCCATTGGTTCTCGAATCTCATATTTGATAACGGGCTCGGGCCCTGACAAAAAAATGTTGCAACTTGCAACGGATGGCAAATTAAACACGACCGTCGATATTAATTCAGCAGTCGACTATTTAGTGGCGACTTATCCAAGCAAGGTGAAAGAGAACATCTGGCAATTCGCTTCTGAATGGTTACGACTCACGAGCTCAAACTTCCCAAGTTCGCCGAGAGCGAATGCGATTTCAAATAGCTTTGTAAACCTGGCCGCCGGAGAAGGCAGCACTTTCAGAAAAGCCGCTCTTCAAGAGATGAAGGATATGTTTGGCTATTACACGGTCGACAAGCCGGGTTCATTTACGGATTTACTGACTTCGGATAAATCTTTTGCTTCAAATGCAAAACTGGCCCAGGTCTATAATACGACTGTGTGGACAGCCGGTCAGACTCCCCCAACTCTACCGACGACCGAAAAAAGAGTGGGGTTTTTAACCAAAGCGGCAATGACAATTCATGGTGGCGATAGAAATAACCCTTTCGTGACTGGTGGAACTATCTTTAAACATGTCCTTTGCCGACAGTTTGCCGCTCCAGGCGGAATCTTTACGCCTGCGGTGGTGGACCCTAGTATTGTGCGCACAACTCGTCAGTATTATGAAGCCCTCGTTCCGCGTGGAAGCTCGTGCATCAGTTGCCATGGTCAACTTGAGCCCTTCGGTATGCCTTTCGAACAATATGACATTTTTTCGCGCAACCGAAACAATATTGAAAGAATCTACGCTGATGATGGGACCTACTTAGCTGATAAGGCAACGGATACCACTCAGTCTCCGATCTTTGGCCCACAGACGATCAGTGTTGATAATGCAGTTACTTTGGTCAGCAGAATTAATGACAGCAAAGAGGCCCATGTTTGCTTTGCGACGCAAATCTATCGCAATCATTTTGGCAAAATGAGTAATGCTGATGATTCCTGCATGCTGAGCCGAATCGCAGAGAAAGCATCTTCGAATAGCACTATTTTAGATATTTTGAAGGCCATGGCCATCGATGCAAGCTTTAGACAACGACGTATGAATTAAAAGGCAACGGGGGAAGATCAATGAATAAACGAAATAAAATGAGTTCATCAAATGTTGATGCGGTTGCCTTCGATACAATAAACCGTCGCATGTTCCTTAAGACCGCCGTCGGATATATGGCAATTCCGTTTTTAACTTCGCTCATTCCCCGTGCGGTCCTAGCGCAAGTGGCCGCTTCGCCAAGACGTTTTATCGGTATCGCGACCTCGGATCAATTCCCACAACAACTGCTCTTCCCGACAGGCTTTGTGGGCAAAGCCAATACGGCCCCCTATAGCACTTATACAACGGCGTTTACGGAGAGCGGATTTAATTATAGCGAAACCCTGCTGTCTTCAATTATTAGTGCAAACGGGTCTATTTCGGGTGCACTCGATAGTAAATTTAATGCCTATGTTTCAAGAATGGTGATGCTTGGGGGCTTAGACTTTCCAGGCCGTTTGGATCACGGTTCGCAAGCGTGCATGGGCAATACCGCCAACTCCAATTTAGGTTCAAACTTATCAATGAACAGTAATTACACCGTGGACCGAGTTTTGGCTCGGCAGTCGCAAATTTATTCAGGCGCAACGGACGCAGCTCCAGGCATGGCCCTGAGACTGGGTGATAAAAGCTGCTCAGGCGAAAAAACTTTAGCTGGAGGACGTGGTCAAGAAGTTGGGACCATGGATTTAAGTCTCAATGGCAACTTGAATCAGATATTCGCCACTTACTTTAAGGCAAGCACCGGCACTCCCGGCACGACGACGACAACGGGGGATGCGACCAGAAAAGGCATCATTGATCAAATATATAATAGTGCAAATTCAGTCCGAGGCAGTACGAAAACCAGCGCCGAAGATAAATCCCGCTTAGATGAGTATTTAACAAATCTTTCAGATATTTCCAAGTCGTTGACTCCTACGACAACAACAACCCCTGGAGGCAATGTCTGCCCTGCCGTCGCAAATGATTTTACAAAGATCACCAGAAACGGCGTGAACGATATTGCCACTGGCACCAGTGCCATTCCTAATACAACGACCTATTTTAAAGATGTTGTTCGTTTGATCACGTTATTCATCAAATGTGATTTGTGCCGGGTCTTTAACGTCGGCTTTGCTTCGGCGTTGGCTTCTGCGACGGAATCCATCAATTTTTATACAGAGCCAAGACCATGGCATTTAGATTATGGCCACGGAAACAACTATCCTAAATTATTAGGCGCGCAGAAATGGGTTTTAGATAACGTCGTCTATGAATTGATGAAAAACTTGAATGCAACAGAATCTTCGGAAACCTATCTTGATAATACTTTGATCTACTATTCCCCTGAAATGTCCTTTGGTCATTGTGGCGTTAATATGGGGAGCCTTTTGATTGGTGACAAGCGCCTGAATGGTGGAAGAGCCCTTAACTATGCTGACTACAGTAAAGGATTATTGGACGGCACGAGTTCGTACGGTCTTAAAATGGAAATCGGCCCCGGCCAACCCATCAATCGCCTTTGGGTCACGATGATGCAAGCCTTTGGTATTCCAACCTCAGCTTATTTCGGCAAGTACGGTTCGCGCACAGACACTTTTGGCAATTGGGTGGACTATTCTAGCTTAGGCGACTACGAAAACCCTTTCAAAACAGTTCAAAGAGCGCAGTTGATTGGGTCCGCGCTGCCAAAAGTATTGAAATAGATTCGAAGCCCGCTCTGACCTACATCTTGTTTTTACCTAAAATAGGTTATAAACATCCTATTTTAGGTAATTTTCAACTGTCTCTTGAGTATTTCCTAAAATCCACCCAATGCGTGATGGATCGCCTCTCGGCTTGGTTTCACTGGGACGACAGAAGAAGCCTCATTCATGCTCTCTGGATCTGCGAAAAGCATCCCATCAACTTAGATAAAATCAAGCGCTGGGCCGCCAAAGAAAATGCAACCGACAAATTAGAAGAGTTCATCTTTCAATATAGAAAATTAAAAGCAAAATAGTACTCAACTCCTCTTTGCGAGCGGCGCCTGTAAGCTTTCGACCACAGTTATGAATCAGCGATCACTCTGAATCATGTTCCACCATTACACTCAACAACAAGGGATCAAAAGGATTTTGGAGGCTGTTGACTTACCTATCTCATCAATAATCTAATTTAGGCGCATAAGTGAGGGAATGTTCTATGTTTAAATTAATTTTTTCTCTGCTATTAATTTGCCTTCATGGTCATCAAGCAATTGCCAGTTGTGAAACATCTTGGAAAATTTCAAATATAAAGAAAATATCAACAGGCGATAATTTTGTTTGCGCTATGGGAGACAGCATTGAATGCCGCGGAAAAAAGAATAAATATGGAATTAGTGAAATCCCATATTTGAAACAGCCCAAAGATTTATCTTCAGATGGGAACGGCGCATGTGCAATTGATGAAGAAGGGTTGAAATGCTGGGGAAGCATGAAATACACCTCTGAAGTTCCTCAATTGAAAAATCCGTCAGAAGTTTCTTTCAAAACCCCTGATGCTTTGTGCGTAGCAAACAATGAAGAGGTTGAATGCCGCGCTCAGAAAGGTGGAAAAATTGTACTACCTTTTGGCATTAAACACGTTTCTCAGTTGTCGCTAGGTGGCGATTATGGCTCTTACTTTGGGAGCCCGCGATTTGGCTGCGGAATAGTAAGTGGCCAATTAGAATGCTGGGGAGATAATTACTATGGACAAACGGATGCCCCGCAAACTTCAAATCCAATGGCTATAGCTGTTGGCGAGAAACACTCCTGTGTATTAGATGACTCTAAAGTTAAGTGCTGGGGGGATTGGGGTACTAATGGACAGACAATTGTACCAAAAGGTCTGAACTCAGTTACTCAACTTGTAGCTTATCCATTTGAAACATGTGCATTGAAGTCTAATGGAGAGATCAGTTGTTGGGGTATGGGTAGTTATCTTATGCCGCCAAAGAATTTATTTGCGGCAAAGCAAGTGGTCATCGGTCGTTTCTTTAAATGTGCTTTGGGAAGTGATGAAGTTAGGTGTTGGGGATCAGGAGATAGTTGCCCTCAATTTTGATTTAAATCTCTTGTTTTCAAATACAAGGCTCAAATAAAATAGCCCTGACTTCACGATCAGGGCTATTTTATTTTACTGCAGGTATTGCTGCCGCATCGCTTCGGCGTAGCCAAGAAGCACTGCGACCAGGAACAGGACCTGGCACCTACTTGAGTAACGGCTTCAGGAATTTCCCCGTTTCGCTGTCTTTGACCTTCGCGACTTGCTCAGGCGTGCCGGTGGCAACGATGTAGCCGCCGCCCTTACCGCCATCGGGGCCCAAGTCCACGATGTGATCGGCACACTTGATCACTTCCAAGTTATGCTCGATCACAAGAAGCGTATTGCCTTGGTCGGCAAGATCCTGAATCAACTCCACCAATTTTTTAACGTCGTCAAAGTGTAAGCCCGTTGTTGGCTCGTCCAAAATGTATAACGTCTTCCCGGTGCCACGACGGGAAAGCTCTTTAGAAAGCTTCACACGTTGCGCTTCACCACCCGACAATGTCGTCGAGCTCTGACCGAGAGTCATGTAATCCAAACCCACGCGGTTGAGTGTTTCAAGCTTACGATAGATTTGCGGCAAAGCCTTAAAGAATTCCAAAGCTTCGAGCACCGTCATGTTCAAAACATCGGCGATGGATTTGTTTTTGTATTTCACATTCAAAGTTTCGCGGTTGTAGCGCGCACCCATGCAGGTCTCGCAACGAACGAACACGTCACTCATAAAGTGCATTTCAACGCGGATTTGACCGTGACCCATGCAGGTCTCACAGCGACCACCCTTCACGTTAAAACTAAAACGACCTGGAGCATAGCCACGCAGTTTTGAATCCGGCAGATTCGCATACAGATCGCGAATCATCGGGAATAGTCCCACATAAGTTGCCGGAGTCGAACGCGGCGTACGTCCAATCGGTCTTTGATTGATATCAATAACTTTATCGATGTGCTCAAGCCCCTCACACTTATCAAAGTGCGAAGGTGAAGCATTGGCTTTATAGAATCTCTGCGCCAGAAGTTTGTACAGGGTATCGATGATGAGCGTGCTCTTACCGCTGCCGGAAACGCCCGTAACCGCTGTGAAAGTTCCCAAAGGAATTTCCAGCGTCACATTACGAAGATTGTTCCCCGTCGCGCCGATCAGGCGCAACTTATTGCCATTCCCCTTGCGGCGCTCTTTCGGCATGGTGATTTTCATTTCGCCCGAAAGATACTTACCCGTAAGACTATTCGGATTCGCTTCGATCTCAGCCGGAGTTCCCTCCGCCATCTTCGCGCCACCGAGACTTCCCGCACGCGGGCCTAAATCGACAACGTGATCAGCAAAGCGAATCGTATCTTCATCGTGCTCTACGAGAACGATGGTATTGCCACGCTCTTTCAGTTCACCGATGATTTCCAGCAATCTGTGATGATCGCGCGGATGCAAACCGATCGACGGTTCATCCATCACATACAAAACGCCAATGAGGGAAGAACCCACTTGAGTCGCCAGGCGAATCCGCTGAGCTTCACCACCCGAAAGCGTGCGCGAAGGACGATTCAGAGACAAATAACCCGTGCCCACGCGGATCAAGTAATCCAAGCGCGCCACGATTTGTTTGTTAATCTTTTCGGCGATCATTTGATCTTTCGGTTTCCACTTCAGATCCTTGACCCACTCGCGAAGCTCCACAGCACTGAGGCTTGAAAGCTCGGAAATATTCTTCTCGCCGATTTTCACATTGAGAGATTCCTGCTTCAGTCGCGCCCCGTGACAGGTCGGACATTCAGAAAGAACCATTTCCTCTTGTTCTTCTTCCTCCTCATCGTTGGAAGCAGAAACTTTTTTACCCTTATAGACGTATTTTACTTTTTCAAGACGGCGCCCACCGACGTCGCCTTCGGAGTACTCTTCTTCTTCAACCAGATCGGCGGTGCCCAAGCCGTTACAGGTTTCACAAGCACCACGCGGATTATTGAAACTGAAAATGCGCGGCTCGATCTCAGGAAAGCTGTAACCGCACTCAGGACAAGCAGACTTCAAGCTATAAGACACGCGCTCGCCATTCATCGTCTGAATGATCACGCGGCCGTTCGCCATGCTCAACGCCGTATTAATACTCTCAGCCAAGCGATGCTTGATAGAATCTTTTAAAATAATCTGATCAACCACGAGATCGATATCGTGGGTTTTGGTTTTCGCAAGCTTCGTTGCATTTTCAAGGTCGATCATTTTGCCATCGACTTGAGCCTTGACGAAACCTTTGCGGGCCCAGCGTTGGAATTCCGCAAGGAACTCCCCTTTTTTACCTTGAGCCATCGGCGCAAGCACATAGAACTTCGCCGCCTGCGGGTTCTTCGAGCCCTTCTTAATGATCTCTTCGAGAATCTGTTGCGGTGTCTGGCTCGTCACCGGCAAGTGGTGAATCGGACACTCCGGAGTTCCCACCTTTGCAAACAACAAGCGCATGTAATCGTAAATCTCAGTGACCGTGCCTACGGTTGAGCGTGGATTCGTACTGACAGATTTTTGGTCAATCGCGATCGCCGGCGACAAACCTGTCACCGAATCGACTTCTGGTTTTTTCAGCTGCTCAAGGAAATTGCGCGCATAGGCCGAGAGACTCTCAACATAGCGACGTTGCCCTTCAGCATAGACTGTATCAAATGCGAGGCTGGATTTTCCACTTCCTGAAAGACCGGTGAAAACCGTGATCTTATTACGAGGAATCACAACGCTCACATCTTTGAGGTTATGTTCCTTCGCGCCTTTTACTACAATGCCGTCGAATTCTTGATTTGAAGCCATCTTGCGATTCTACGCGGGTCTGGCTTGAGGCGCAATTTACTTCGCTGTTTTCGCTGTCTGGCAAGTAGGGCAAACTCCGTAGAGTTCAAGAACGTGGTGGGTCAATTGGAAGCCGAATTGCTTTGCTACTTTTTCTTGCAACGTTTCAATTGTTTTGTTTTCGAATTCACAGATCTTGCCGCAGCGGACACAGGTTAAGTGGTCATGGTGACTCTTAGAATTGAGCTCATAACGAGCTGGAAGGCCGCCCATGCGAACTTCCGAAACGAAATTACCCTCAGTCAACGTGCGCAAAAAGCGATAAACCGTCGCGAAACCGATTTCGGGGTGATCCGTGTTTACTTTTTCAAACAACTCTTGCGCGGTGACATGGCGACGGCCTTCATGGAGGGCACCTAAAATCGCCAAGCGTTGGGTGGTCACTTTCAGATTCAGCGCGCGAATGATCTTCTTCAACTCCACATCGGTAAACTCTTCGCGATGGATAATGATGTCTTCATCTTGTTGGCGCGGCAGCAATGGGACTGAATCTCGGTTCATACTCACCTCTTACTGTAAGGATATAGGCATAGCTAAAGCCAAAGTCCAAATAATTAAGAATCATTATCAATTGTACAAGGTTGTTGAGAACCAACTGACATTTAACAAGCCCCTGATTTTAAACAAATTTAAGTCTATTTTCTTATCAAAAAGCCCGGCAAACCCTAATCTCAGCCCACAAGTCCAAGGAGAGTTCTATGTTAAAGCTGATGTCTTTTTTGGTTGTTTTGGCTTTTGCCACTGCGGTTGTTGCCGATGCAGAGGTTCCATTGCCAGGCCCTGGCGCTCCGCCGACGGATCCGGCCCCTCCCCAACCGACACCTCCCGTGGTCCCGACTCCAACCCCTCCGCCTTATGATCCAAACCCAACGCCATATCCAACTCCAACTCCGTACGACCCGAATCCGACGCCGTACCCAACGCCATATCCAACTCCATACCCAGGCAACCCTGGAACGGATACGACTTATCAATTAGGCACTGGCAGCGTTGGCCGCTTTAAAGAGCGTACGTTCACGTTTACTCCGCCAACAGGTCTACGCAATATCCGCGCACTGAGAGTGACTTGCACAAATGAGAAAATCAAAATCAAGAGCGTCACTGTGAAGTTCAAGTCTGGTCAGACGCAGACCCAATCCATCTTAGAAGGTCTGTATCGCACCGGCGAGTCCCGCATCAGCTACATGTATAGCAACACGGTGACCTCCGTGACGGTGGTCGCGAGTTCGTCATCGGTCTTCCGCACGAATGGCACATTCCAATTGGATGCCGCAGCGTCGCGGGTGAATGCTAAGGGTGAAGTTGGTGAAGACGACGGGCCTGAGCAGCAGCAACAGTTCCAGTTCTTCGAAGGAGATAATGGGGCTTTCTAAATAAGTAACGCCAAAAATAAAAATCCCCGGTCGTTTTTGCGCCGGGGATTTTTTTTATTTTCAGATTCAGATAACGACTACGGGCAACGTTGCAAGCGGTTGATCAACTCGTTGATCTGGATGCGAGCATCGTTATTTCTGCCCATGTACACAGAACGATCGATGTTCTGAAGTTGCATGATAGTTTGACCTGCTGAACATGCACCGTAACCTGGAGGTGGTGGCGGAGGTGGAACTGGAGAAGCTGCACGACCCGCAGTGCTCAAGCACTGAGTTTTCGTCGAATCAAAAGAGGCCTTTCTGCAGTTATCGATCTCGTAAGCTTCGTAAGACTTATTGCCGATCACTTTCACACACTCGATTTTACCAGAGTCGAAAGACATACCTTTACAAAGATCGATCGCGCCTTGTTCAAAGTAGTCATACTTTGCAAGCTCAGAAATACACTGATTGCGAGTGCTATCAAAGCTCATACTCGTGCAGATTTCAGAAGCTTCCTGGCGGCCAGCCGCTTGAGCCATCAAACCAGTCATTGTCATCAAGGCGATAAGAATCATTTGTTTCATGTTCCATCCTTAAGGTTAGTTGTGTAATTAAGATGGAACGGTTTTAACAAAATTTACGATCAATTTCCGGAGAAAACCTCGCAATGGAAGAAACTGCAGACTCGTCTAAACTTTAAACACCCCGCTCAAGGCGCACCAGGTAGCAGTCTTTTCTGCCGAATTACTTCCTAGTCTCGACTGTTTAGTGTGCTCCTCCTACGCTCAAAAACAGGAGGACAACAAATGACTAAAAAAATTTTCGCAATCGCATTAACAATCGCTTTCTGTTCGGGCGCACTGAGCGCTGAGAAGAAACGCGGCACGGCCAGCAAAACAGATCCTATCAAAGGGCTCAATTGCAGCCTTGAGTATAAGGCAAGTAACTCCATGCTTTTTGCTAAGGCCAGCGGTGACTCCGGCAATTGGATTTTAGGCGATAAATCCAAAGCCACACTCACCGACTCGACGAAGGGATCCGTTGTCACGATTGAAGCTCTCGAAGCCAAGAAAAAGGATTTCTTCAGACTGAAAATCACTCAAAAGAATCACGATGTCGTGAATGCGATTTCTGAATGGAGTGGCATGCAAATCACGATTCCCGTCAACATCAAGGACAACGAAGTAGAAGACCCGGTGACTTTTGATCAAATGCGCGTGACCTGCGAACCGACTTATCTAGCCGGCTAAGCAGAAATAAAAAAAGCCTTGGGAGACCAAGGCTTTTTTGTTCTTTGGTTTTTTAACGACTACTCTACACAATCATAAGTCAGATCGATCTGCGTGCCTTCAATAAGGTCTGTATTAAATCTGAGAATATTTCTGTCTAACTGATAATCCGTGGTGACCTGATGATCAACCACCACTTTGAGCGTGTGCTCTACCGGCTCGCACTGAAGGGTCAGCTGGCGAAGAGAGTTCACGATCTTATCCTTAAAGGTATTGAGGTTCGCACTGTAATCGGTATCACAAATGCTGCCAATGCCCCCATCGGTAAGTGCTGACATCGCGGCATAGACTTTCCCTGGGTGACTTGGTGAGGTGTCCGCATCCTGTTTCTTTTCACAGGCGATATCGCCTGGCTTTACGATGATCGAGTTAAAGGTAAAACGCACGCTCTTACCGAAAGAATCTTGGGCTTGCAAAAGCAAGTTTGACGGAATGTCTTCTTTCTCGAGGGCCTGATAGCTGCCGGGCGCATCGTTATGCTTCAGCAAAGACTTATCGCCGCCCACGGATCTTTCATCTTCGTCAGAAATCGCAATCACCGAGATTGCAGCGCCGGGACGATAACAAGGACCCGCGTTTTCAAAACTGACATAAGCAGCTTTAATCGCACGTTCATCGCCAGATTCCCCGCCACCAATCGTGATCGAATTGATCGTTGAAGTGAAAATGCCAGGAAGACCCGCACTGCCCTTTTTCAAAAGGTACTTAGGAGTTCCCGCGGCTGGGGAATAGTTTTTCCAGTTTAAGTACTTGCCAAAATTTGAAGCCCGCGTCGTGGTCACGCACATTTGCCAGTCAATTTGGCTGGCCTCAAGGAAGCTCACAAAAGTTGTTAATCTTGCAGAAAGCTTTTTCAACTCCGGCATCATCGAGTTGGAATCATCCAGCACCAGCAAGAAATCGACTTCTTTGTTGCCCGCAGCAACAGTTTCGCTCGAGTTCACTACTTTGTTGGAGGGGGCCGAGAAGGTGGAGTCTCCTCCCACAGTGCCGATGCGGTCTAAGCGCGCATTATGGCAGGACATGATATTGATCGCAGAAGCACAAATCACAAGGTTCACGAAAGAACGGTGGTGTGTTTTCATAGCCCTCTCTTTTATTTAATTCTAAGAGAGTTCCCCGAATGAAAACAGCGGCAGATGGGCGCCTTCGCGAAGTTTGAACCTAGGTCTTGAGAAAGTCGAGTCGCACCCGTCCGCACTCAGAAAACGACCTCGGCTTTTACCGAGGTTCCGAACGGTGCTCCCCAAAATAAAAAAGCCGGCTCGGGGCTTGATCTAATTCATAGGTATAACTCATGCGGCTCTCTGTTTGGCCATCATCATCGCTATTGGCAATAATCAAAGTGCATAGCGGCCGTCGCCATTGCTACTGTTGAAAAGAGACTTAAAATAAGTGTCATAGCGATTTTCATAAATTCTCCTTAAATATTTTTAAAATCTAAAACTATCCAGCCGTGTTCGAGATCGGGCCTGAAAAGTCCGCATCGTCCGGCATGCTATCTTTTTTCTTACTTTGAAACTCGATTCGGTAGTCACGAATCACGTGTTCGTAGTATTCACTACCGTCCTCTGTGATTTTCTTTTTACGACCGTTTTTATCCTTCAACGGCTGCAGAATACTCACGTAAATCCCGTTGTCCTCGCCACCGTTATCAGACGCCGCAGACATGACGTGTCCTTTTGCTGGCAGCAAAAATATTTTTCTTTGGCCCTTGTATTCAACCACCAAACGAATGCGCTCCTCGTCGGCATTATAATGCCACGACATCGGACCATAGTTCTCAATGGTTACATGGGCATCCAAAAGATATTCTTTATCCGTCGCAAAATTCACCGTGTAAGGGCCTTCGACCTCCATCACATTCTTACCATATCCAAAGCCTCTTAAGAGATCCGTCGAAAGAGCATAGCTAGAGTCGTCAGCACCAAACACACCGAGATACTCATGTAGAACCAATCTTGGCTTTTCAGCCTCTTTTGCATTCCCCCAGGCCGTGCGACTAAAGAGGATGCGCTTTTCTGCCGGATAATTAATCGCATCCTTTGGCATCCCCTTCAATGATAACAGCTGGTTCGTCGACTCGACTTTAGTGGCTTTCACCACTTCTTTCAGCTTGGCTAAGTCGACTTTTCCATCGGCCGTGTACTGTAAGTAGTCCAAAATATCGCTTGCGACAGACACGAACTCAATGGCGTAAGTGTCGCCACCGTTACCGACGATTTTGACTGCGAATGCAGAACTTGTTGTCATCAAAAAAGTAGCTAAAATTAGGAAAGCTCTCATGGCTTTTCTCCTTCGAAAATTGGCATAAATTGTAAATTAAGGGCGTAAACGGAATCCTTGCTCTGACTGCGTCCAGACAGAGCGGCGGCTTCCTTCTGGAAACGGCGGATCAGCTGCTTGAACTCAGGTACCAGGTCTTTGTCGACGGCGAAGACCATAGAGCCGAGCTCACGCTTTTCCACGGGAACTTCTTCAATCCGGCTTTCCACGACACCCATCATCTGACGATGATAATCGCGGATCGCGCGCGAGCTGATATCTTGCGGAGTTTCAAAGTCCTTCTGAGTTTGCACCCAGCGCTCATTCGAAGAATCCAATAATTCTAGGCGCTCCAGACGTTGCACGGCTTCGGTCACTTGCGTGACTTCCACTCCGAGAGCTTTTGCAATCCACTCGAGGTTGGATTCAAAGCCCTGCACTTCTGTGAGCTCCAGAATCGCGAGATGATACCAATCGCGAATCAGATTGAATTTTTCCATGTTCACTTGCGAGAACACGTTATCCAGTAATTTCTTTAGTTTTGCTTGAGCCATCTCGCGCGACAAAGCATCCCGCGCATGGCTTGCTTCCGCGGAGCAAACAAAGAGCTCCACCTCGATCGGACTTAAGCGCAGCTTGCGCGCGATCTCGCCGGCTTTCTTGCCCGAGATCCCACAGTCGCCGGTGAGGTATTGCGAAAGCTTGGAAGACGGCAGCTCCAAGTCGCGAGCGTAAGCCCGCAGACTATAAGATGAATTGCGCTGTTTGCGGCGCTCAAACTCATCTTTGAGGTATTTCTGGTAAATCTGCTTTGCTTCCATGGAGAGGAGTTATAAGGGCCCCAAAGACGCATTGCAATAGTCTAGGTATCAAAGCGCTACCTGACGCAACCTGAGCTTGTTTTCAGACCTAAATCTATAAATACACGAAGCTCTCGCGGGCTCCTCAGAACACATATAAACTACCAGAATGACAAAACTATTCTCAAAATCCTCGATCGCTCTTGTCGTCCTCACAGCTCTCGCATGCAGTCACCTCACCATGAAACGTTTACCTGCGGCCTCGGAGCCTTTTGCGCCGGTTGAAGCCGGCAATGTGTTCGCAAGTTACGAACCTTTGCAAGTCGAACTCGAAGCTCCGCTCGCGGATTTGTTCGCGCGAAAATCCATGGGGCTTGTCGAGTTTAAGAAGGGCTCTGTCGAAGGCACGTTCTCTTACTGGAATGAACAAAAACAAAAAATCTCTCTCCCCGTTTCTGTCAGTGTGAAAGGTTTTACTTCGACCGAGCTTTGCGACTTTCCGAAGCTAGAAATAAAATTCACTTCAAAAGAACGCGGCGGCACTTTGTTTGAGACGACGAAAACCGTTGATATGAATACTCACTGCGGATCTAAGGCAGGAGGCGCTGCTGAAGTCTTCCTAAAGGCCGCGGCCTTTAATCACCGCGAAGCTTTATTGTACCGAATGGCCGAAGTCCTAAGAATTCCGACATTCAAAGCACGCCCCGTGTTTGTGAAATATAACGGTACAAAAATCGCCGAAGTCGATCAAAGTAAAAAACCTTTTCAGGCATTTCTTCTGGAAGATACCAGCAGCTTTACCAAACGTCTTGGCGGCCGCGAGATCAAAGGCACCGACGATCCGATGAAACCGCTGACTCTGGCTCTGCAGCCGCAAAAAGCTCCGATGTTTGCGTTTACCAACGTGAAACAGTCTCCGCAAATCGATCCTGAAGATGCCGCACGCATTGGCTACTTCCAAAAAATGATCGGTAACAGCGACTGGTATATCAAGATGACTCCTGAAGACACGCGCTCAGGAGATGCAAAAATTAATCTTTGGAATACAAAAATCATCGAACTGCCGAACGGCAAGTGGGTGCTCTTTCCGCAGGATTTTAACTTTTCAGCGATCATGATTGGTGCGTACAATTCTTCGGCGGACCTTAAGACAATCAACTCTGTGGATCCTGCGACCCAAGTCCGATTGAAGCAGGTGTTCATAGAGAAAAAGGCCGAGCTATACAAACTCACCGACACCTTGACGAACGATCCTGAGGGACCCGAGTTTTTAAAGCGCGTTCTTGATGCCTTCTATAAAGATCTTTAACGCGCTAACGGCTCCTGCTGCGGCTCAGACTGCTGAGTCGCCACTCTGAGTTGACCTTCTTTACGCTCGATGAGCTGCTCGTAAATGAGCTGGTAATTTCTCATGACCCGCGAACCGTAGTTCCCGTTCAGCAGAGTTCTCTCATCTTCGCCGATACTCGCAATACTGCGCGCAACACGGCGGAGATTCTTCGGTCCCATATTATAAGCCGGCACGTAGTGATGTGCGCGGCTCTCGAATTGCGAGCGGAGATGCGCAAAGTACGTAATGCCGTACTTGATGTTATTGATTGGATCATAGAGGGTGTTCGGTCCCCGCCATGGCAGATTGTACTTCTTTGCAAGCCATTCACCCGTCTGAGGGAGGACTTGCATCAAGCCGATTTCGCCTGAGGTGCCCTTTGCATAGGTATTAAACTGACTCTCAGTTTGAATGATCGCGAGCACAAATATTGGATCCATATCGTGCTTACGGCATTCGCTGATGAGCTCTTGGGTCATCTGTGGCACCCAAGACTTCCACTCGCCGGAAAGCGATGTTTCGAGTTTCTTATAGATCAGGTAATTAAGATCTCTATGCCCCTCCAGCCGAGCGGCATAGCTCCCCCCGTAGACCGAACCGAGCAGCTCGCGGGCTTGATCCCGGCGCGCGCCTTCGTTCACTGGAGGCATATTCAGGGCCGCAAACTCCACCGGCGTCATGTTCTGATAAAAAGCGCCGAGGAAGACCCCACCTATAATTGTGATAAAAAGTGCCGATCTTTTATTCGCAAACATATGCTTCTTTATCGGCTTTTGGCGGGGGCTTTTGAGACTCAAGATGAGTCAGATGGCGCCGCCTGCAAATAGGTTGTTTCTAGAGGAAGAAAGCGCTCCGGAGATTCCCAAAACACCCGCCTCTTTTTGAGGCGTCTTAGAGTGAGCATGTCACCGTGGGACTGTGGAATTTTGGCGGGCGAAGAGCCGGAGCGATATTCGCCGCGGATTCAGCAGGTGCAAAGTTTAAAATTAGAAAACGGCATTATCCCGAAGCTCTGCGTAATTTTATTTATTTTTATTTTTTCGTTTGCGGGTATTTTTGTGCCCTCTCATTCCCGTTAAAAGCCCGGACATTTAGTTTTTCAAGAAGCTTCTCGCTGATGCTTTTTTCTCTTCTTATATCTAATTCTCACGTCTTTAAACAGTCTTTCTGACACTCTTTTCAAACTCCTCTTACAAAATGAAAAGTCCGAAATTTCCGCCTCAAAAACCCGTGGTATACAGAATGTGAAAACTCCCATGCAAAGGAAGACTATGAATCTCAAAAATGCAACCGACTCGGAAATTCTCAGTGGCCTCGAGAAGCTCACAAAGTCTGAGAGAAAAATCACTCATTTGATTCTTTGGCATATTCTTGAAGTCGAGGGGCGAAAACTATTTTTGCAAGCGGGCTATAATTCCGTTTACAAATACCTCACTCGTCATTTGGGATATAGTGAAAGTGCTGCCTATGACCGGATGCAGGCGGCTCGCCTCTTAAGACAAGTTCCTACTGTCGCGACCAAGACTGAATCCGGCACCATCACCCTGACACAAATGGTGAAGGTTCAACAGTCGCTTTATCACGAGAAAAAAGTCGGAAACACCGTGACCAAAGAAGAAGCTCGGGAACTCATCGAAAAGGTGGAAAGCAAAACCACCTTTGAAACCGAAAAAATTCTGGCCTGCGAACTTAATCAGGCGCCGAAGACCTATCAAAAAATCAAACCTCAGCAAGATGACAGTGTGAGGCTGGAACTCAATCTCACCGCGCAACAATACGAAGACTTGAAAAAAGCCCAGAGTCTTCTTTCTCACATTATAACCGACAATAATTTGGCAGAGGCGATTGCTTATTTGGCTCAGAACTTTATTCAGAAAAAAGAAGGCCGCCCGAAAGCGGCCGCCGACAAAGAGAGCGCCCCAGCAGAGTTAGCAAAACATAACTCTCGCGAAGAAAAGAAATCCGATTCTTCAACGCAGAGCTTCGGGCTAATGCCGCTAAAAGTTCCTGTCTCAAAAGAAAAACGTAAGTACATTGCCGCAAGTGTTCGACGAGCTGTTTATGCTAAAGCAAAGAACTGTTGTGAGTACATTCATCCGCAAAACGGTCAGCGATGTGGCTCAAAATATCAGCTGCAAGTGGATCATATACGACCGCTAGCCAAAGGCGGGAGTGAGGATATCTCTAACTTACGAATTCTCTGCGGAGTTCATAACCGGGCCGAGGCCCTCCGGTGGGGCCTTACAAAACCACCGCATTAATTACCGAGGTATAGTTAAAACTAACACCGTATTAAATCTGATCCCGTGCTTGGATGCATAGCTGATCGCAACGCTCGTTGAATTCGTGACCGGCATGGGCCTTGATCCATTTCCAGGTGATGGCATGTTTGGCCGCGAGCCCATCGAGCTCGGCAAGTTCCGCCTCGAGCCCGCGGGGGCGAAGATCGCTTCCCTGCCACACCGTCATGGAATCAATGAGGATGCGCGAATCGCTGAAAAGAGTCGCGGTAGTTTTTTCAGTAAGGGATTTCAACGCTTCGATCGCCGCGCGGAACTCCATCGGATTGCTCGAAGCTTTTTTGATGCCCGCGGATTTCTCAGAGACAACAAAACCATCACGGACAATCACAAAAGCCCAGGCGCCACGCCCTTCTTTGGCGCTGCCATCGGTGTAGATATCCACAACCGGAGCTCGTCGGAAAAAGAATTTCAAAACCGCATTTATCATTCAGCAAAAGTCCTCAATTGTGGAATCAAGATGCCATGAGTTGGTTTGACAAAACAATGAAAATCCTCGAACACCCGAAGGCCCCGGGCTTGCACTCTCCCAAGTCAGTCGGAGGCCCTGACCATGAGAGCAAAAATACAGTCCCCACGCTGTCTAAAGACTATCCAACAGAACGCCTTTTTAGGCCTTACTGCCCTCCTCATGGGAATGATTCTAATAGCGAATACAGCCCAGGCTCAGCTCCTCTGCTCTGAGTCTTTTAAAGACACAGCGAACACTGTCGGAACATATCCGCACAAGGCCCCAGATGCCGAAATGTCGCTCTTAGCGCAAAAGAACTTCGATCTTTTTATTCTCACTCAAAGAGCCACGGGCGATAAAGCTTGGTGGTCGCAAGCAACGCAGGCTTTGCAAGCCTCTGACGTCTCGACATTAAGCTCTCTCTACGAACATATCCCTGAGGGCGACTATCGCCGAGCAATACGCCTTTTGATGGTGGGCGAAGAGCAAGGTCTGAAAATCCCTGCACAGCTTAAAAATGAAGTCGCTTCAACTCGCCAACAGCGCGATCTTTTACGCTCAAAAGATATGGAAGTTGCCGGTGAACTCACGCCACTGAATTTACGTGATCTTACGAATATGTTCACGATGCTGGGAATCCGCCGCTCGAAACTGGAGCGCATGTATGAACGTGCTAAAAAGAAATTAGGTTATGAATCTAAAGAGCTCATCCCCGTGATCCAAGCCGGCAAAGCCGAGGGCATTCTAGGTGATGAAGCCCGCCTGGTCCTTCAAGAATACAACCTGCGAGTGAAAGTATCCCCTGAGTCTACCAAAGCGGCTTACGCCAGTATGATGGACAGTCTTTTCGCCCTCTACTCACAACGCATTTACAAAACCCTGGAAGAGCCTTGGTTTAAAGTCGACGGCCAACAGCTGAATCTTTTAGATTTCGTAAAGAGCGGCGCCTATCGCCAGCCTGAAATTAAATCCACCAACACGTGGATGAACGTTGTGACTTTGGATCCAAGCAAAGTGCAAAATCCGATTCTGAAAAACTACACTCGCGAAATGTGGTGGAATCGCCTGAATAGCATCAACCCGATTGGCACGGTTCGCATCGCCCGCAATATGGACGTGGACCAAAACGGCAAGGAAACTCTTCACTCTGTCGAAGTCCTCCGCAAAGGCGAAGATGGTTTTTATGTTCCTTATCTTTTCGAAGCGGACATCACCGGGCAACTGAAGCCAGTGGAGGGCAAAGACGCTCTTCGCCGTATGGAAGCCTGCTTTCAGTGCCATCTGCGCCTGAATGGGATTCTCTTTGGCGGCATTACCATGAAGGGCTATAAAGCGGTCGATGACTGGCATATCAACAACATCGACTTCACTCGTCGTAAATTCTACGATAAATTTAAAGAGTTCCGTAAGTAAGAGGTTCTAACCGAATCCTAACTTAAATCGAACACACTTCTCTTGGGTTTTAACTTATAAGGTCTCCACCACACAGGAGATTTTATGAAAAAACTTTTAGCTCTTATCGTTCTTGTTTTGCCAATGATCGCCTCGGCAGGCCCTGAAGATCACATTCCAGGCGCGGTCTATGCGACCACTGAAAAAGTGCCCTACTACTTGATGCAGTTTCAGTTCGACTCCATAGCTCTTTCAAACGATGAATCAACCGTGATTTTATACGCTCGTTATGGAAACTTCACCGGTGACTTCAAAGTGATCTCTGCTTCACGCCACAATGAAGACATCGTGACCTACACAGCTCAGAAAGAGCTTTTCAATCGCACTGAAACAGGCTGCGGCTCTTCAGAAAAAGCCGTTGCAACCATCCGCGCGCGCAATCACGTTAGCTTCGGCATGAGCCCGAAAGATGTCGAAGTTTCTGTTGAGTACACGACTGTGAACGACATTTGCCATTCACGTCCGCAAACTCAAACGATTCAATATCAATTGGTAGATTAAAGTCCGTCCTGAATGCCCTTAGTAATGAGGGCTTCAGCATTATGGGGGTGAAGGCTTTCTAAGTGCTTCACCTCAATAAGATAGTCCGCGATATCTGTGACACGATCTAAAGTCGCCTTAATACGGCGAGAAGCATCTTCACAGAACATCAGATTCTGACCATTGCGAAGCGCGAACTCCTGTTCGTCTTCACGCTTCACCGCTCCTTGCACCGGAGTTTGCAAAGCCTCTTCAACAACATCGATCAGGTCTTCAAAGCCAAATGCCGACTGAGCATTCGCCAGCTGCACTTTCACGCGGGCCTCACTTCTTTGCGCATGCGGAGTCGCAAGGACACCTTGAGTGCTGCCAAGCCATTGGTGAATGTCTTCGAAGTTCAGCTCATCCTGACTCAAGAATTCACGCTTAAAGTTTTCTTGGATCAATTGGCGCGACAAGGCTGCCGATGCCGGGCACGTGCTTGAGTAAGTCACAATCACTTCAGCAAAGATCTTGGCGCGGCCTTCAGTGTTTTCAACCGACAGGTTCACAGGATATGTGCGCCACGCTTTGTTTTCAGATTTAAGAGCCTTACGTTGCAAAGGAGCTTCGAACTTCACGGCCAAATAAGCATGACGGCTGAGATCTTTGTGAGTCTTCAAAAACTCTTGAGAGACTTCTTCAAGAAGCGCGTAACCGAGAGCTTTTGCTGAAAGAAGCTCTTGAACGGACAGGTACAAGCGCGACATGTGGATGCCGCGAGAAGAAGTGCGATCGAGGCTGACCTTCGCATCAACACGGGCCGGGACTCTGAATAGCGCCCCCTCGTCACTTGCAAGCAGAACAGGGACTTCAATATTCCCCATCCCCACTTGGTTGATCGGTGGGTAAAGATCTTTTCTGGTTTCAAGAGCGACGTCCGCGAGTTTATGCTTGTCCATGGCTTGGCTTATACGCCTAAAACTACGTTTTGGCTCGAATTTTTCAAAATTCTGTCCTATAAAATAAGCCAAATGAAAAATTTAGTCCTCGCTAGTACATCGAAATACCGACAAGAGCTTTTAAAGCAATTAGGCCTGCCTTTTGAGGCTAAAAAGCCCCTGATTGACGAAGAGAAAGAAAAAGATCCCACCCTGGCCCCACGTAAATTGGCCGAAAGATTGGCGCAGCTTAAAGCCCAGAGCCTGAAAGCGGAGGGAACCGTGGTGATCGGCGGCGATCAGCTCGTGGCCCACCGCGGAAAAGTCCTCGGAAAACCCCATACTCGTGAGCGCGCCATCGAGCAGCTGCTGGAAATGCAGAACTCTAAACACGAACTCATCACGGCAATTTACATCTGCGATGGGAACAACAAAGGCATTCACTACACAGACATAACGAAGCTCCACATGAAACATCTTTCACGGGAGCAGATTGAGCGCTATGTCGATCTGGATGAGCCTTTGGATTGTGCCGGCGCTTACAAGATTGAAAAACATGGCATGATGCTCTTTGATAAAATCGAAAGTGAAGACTTCAGCGCCATTCAGGGCTTGCCGCTTTTGATGCTTGGGAAGATACTGAAGGACTCAGGTTTTCGCATTCCATAAGGAAGATACATGAACACGGAACTTTTGAAGTGGGCCTTGGATGGCCAAAAAAATTCTTACGCCCCCTACTCCGGTAAGCACATCGGTGCTGCGGTGTTGATGGATAACGGCAAAATCTACAGCGGCTGCAACGTCGAGAACGCGTCTTACGGCGGCACTATTTGTGCTGAACGCACAGCCATCGTCAAAGCCGTCAGTGATGGCGCAAAGAAAATCAAAGAAGTCATGGTGGTGAGTTCAGAACAAAACCCCTGGCCTCCGTGTGGATTCTGCCGTCAAGTGATTGCCGAGTTCGCCAGCCCAGATACGATGATTCACCTCGCAAACCCGCAAGGCCAATCTCGTTCGCTCAAATTTGTCGATCTTTTCCCTGAGGCTTTCGGCCCGGCTCACTTAAAGCCTTAAACATTCCACATGTTTCTATTTTCCATCGTCCCTTCCTCGCGCGATCGAGGAATGTGGACGGCGGTTCCTGTCATGCCACGGCAAGATTCCGCGCACTGACGGCAGATCTCTGCACATTTCACCATCGCGGCATCCTCTTCATATCTTTCGCAGGCTTCTGCACAGGCTTCGCAGAGCTCAAAAGAAACAACACAGGCTTGGCGATGAAATGGAAGCCCAGAGACCATCATTTTTGCTGAGAGCTCACAGGCCTCTGCACACATCTGAAGAAGAGCGATGTGCTTTCCTTGAAAGTGCGTGTCTCGTTGCGAGAGACAATGATGGAGAGTTTCCAAGCAGACACGGTGACAACTAAAACAATTCTTTATACAACGAGTGACGTCGCTGTCCTGCATAGGTTCATTGTTGGCCATAATATCCTCCTTCTTCTCAGGAGAATATTATAGCTCCGTGTTTAGACTATGGGGCGCTGTCTTTCTACAGCTCCACCCAGAAATTGAAACCTTGGTATGTAAGGATCAACCCACGATCTGCGCCCACTTGGCCCATGTTCATGTTGTCGACAAACATACCTCCATCCATGCGGAAGAACTCACCCGTCATGTACGCACCGGCCTTTGGATTTTTTAACGAAATAAGTTTCAGATTGGAGTCCCCTTGTTTTGAAGAGAAAACCCACTCCGGCGTTTGCTGGTTACCGATAAGCATCAGCGGGCCGCCCTCATAAAGCGTTTTCGATCCATCAGCCATACGCAGGCGATATTGACCCTCGGTTTTTAAGCGAGTCACCACCCAAGGCACACTCCAATCGCGATAGCCTTCTTCATCTGAACGAAGAGGCATCTCGATGAAGTCTTCGCCTTTCATTTGGTAAATTTTCGGCGGAGCCGCCATGCTCATGGCGATGACATAATTTCCGTTTGTCACCGTCCACTGACTGAGTTTTTGCGTCGATACGATATTGAACTGCGCATCTAGAGTCGCAATAACCGAGGTATTCGCAGCCAGATCCCAAACAACAGCTTTCGTCAGGCCGTCACTCCACAGTGAAACCAGGCCCAACTTTGTCACGTCCGTCGCAGCGCCGGTTGTGCGATCATAAAAAATAGATTTCTTATCAGCAGCTACACCGATGTACTTCGCGGTTGTTTTGACAATCTTTGCTTTTGAAAGATCTTCCGCCACTGCAACGATCTTCGGAACTGGCTGAGTGAAATCCATGATCTGCCATTGGCCGCCGGCGTTCTCGGCAATATAATAGTCGCCGCCTTCCATGTGTCCTTTAGAAACAGCACCATGCCATACCGGCACGAGCTGAGCCCCTTGAACTTGCAGACTCCAGAGCTCTCCGGCACTTTCAACCATCAAGTGAGTACTTCCCGCACGCACGACAGTGACATCCGCCATGCCCGAAACTGAATAGATGGTTTGCGTGCCTGCGACAAAATCTTGGCGCAAGAATGAGCCTGCACCATAGGCCCAGCCCACGGAACTTTGACGAGCCAGCGTCAACCACGTGAATCCCGCTGGAAGCGCCCTATTTTCAACGCCATTCACACCCATTTTTCCAATGAATGTTTCTTTATCAGTTTTCATGAAACCAATCCCGTCTTTTGTGACGACGAAGGTCTCTGTATTACCTGGAATTTTTTGATACTTCGAAGTCGCACGCAGCCCACCCCATTGATTGGCTGGTGATTGTTGCGGATCCGAATTCAGCCACAAGCTGTATTCGAGCCATTCTTGCAAAGTGCGAGTCTGGCCATTGAGCGAAACAGACTTCGTCAGCTCTTGAGTTTTAAATTGCAAACACTGAGCATCACTAAAGTTCCAGCAATAAGAATTCGCCAGAACTAAGTTCGCACGAAGCGAGTTATCCGCTTCAGCACTGATTTTAGTTTTTCTTTCCGCGAAGACTTTTGCAAAATCTCGCTGGATCTTTTGACTTAGATACTGAGGCGCCATTCCCCAGCGCATTCCCGGCTCATCGTTTGGATCCGACGAAAACATTTTGTTTTTCCAGGCAAAGATCAAAGTTTTTAACTTATAGTCATCGCCATCCAGGCTCAATGCCACGCTATCACGTGCCAGAGCCGCTGCGGCCTGAACATCTTTACGAATTTTTTCCGGCAGTGGCGAGTAATCAAAAATCTCGAGCTGCTGAATCGTCTCAGTGATGTGCTTATCACGTGAAGGCGTGCTCCAGTCGTCATAGAGTTGACCATCCGACGCGCAGGAACGGTTTGGGCAGTGCGAGTAGCCCTCTTCAACGATGCCTACACGATTTTTAAACATGTCTTTCAGATCGTCGTATCCCGATTTTACCAGGGTTACGAAATTCAAGTTTGGTTTTAGGCGCAGCAAAACTTCAAGGAAGTTCGGACGGTCTTTTTCTGTGATAAAATCCGGCGCATATTGCTCTAGCGAATAACCCGGCATGTTTTCCGGTTTTTCCAGCGCGTAAGTGCCGTTTTTCACTTTTGGCCAAAGGATTCTTAAGAAACCGTTCTGACCTTTTTTCGCCTGTTCGCTCCCCCACGACAGAGATTCACTGAGAGTTCTGACTTTGCGAGGAGTTGTTGATTGAATAATCAGATATGGCACGAATGCGGTGTCGCTCAAGTCGACTCTGTGTACGAGCTGTGTGTGACCTGAAACTTCGCGTAGATCCAAGTGATGAACGCCCGGCATGAAATTATCCGGTGTGATGGCGATCGGATAACTGTCACGCATCAGCACGTGGGTGTAGGTCATATCCAAAAGATAATTCAAAGCCGCACGGAAGCGTTTATCTTCGTACCAGTTTTTTGCCGTCGGCAGATTTTGCCACTCAGGGCGCATCGACTGATTGGTCATCAGCACACCGCTCCCCGAAATACGATTTGCTGCCGGAAGTCCATTGATGCGGGCAAAAATCCAGCGCGCCGAATACGCCACATCCGCACAGTCCGTTGCGATTTTGTATTTCTGATAGAAATCCGTGTTCATATTCTCAGTCAGCCACTGAGCATACTTCTTTTCCCAATCCCAGTTCCAAGCTTGAGTCGTCGGCCAGATGCTTCCACCTTGCAAAACCATTTCATTCGACTCAGTTTGCAGGAGCGGATTCACCGTCTGCACCTGCGAGAAATGAGTTTGCAACTGGTACTGAGCTTTCTCGGCCTCAGAGCGATAGCTATAATACTTGCGTGAAATCAGATCTTGCCAGCCATCGGCGTGCTGAACGATTTCTTCGACGCGCCAGAGGCGGTCTTCTTGATAACGAATCAAAAAGACTTTCTCGCCCTGAGCATTGTATCCAGAGAGTACTGACTCTGTCGGCTCTGCCATTGGGGCAGCGCTTGCGAAATTAAAAAAAGAGCCCGCAACGAAAGCGGCAGCAAAAAGATGTCGTAGCATTGTCCATCCTTGGGTTGTGACGATCTGGTGAAAATTAGATCACAACATCCGGATAACAATACAGATTTACTTGGTGAATTAAACCCCGCACTAAATTTTGTGTAGCCCAACAGTCTTCACAAATCCCCAAGACCGCCCGTCACCGACAAACAAGATCCTCCCAGCCAAATCGTCTATTATACGACCAGGTCGTCTTATAGACGATTCCTCTTTAAGACTATGATTTGAGACTATGAAATGAAGCGATCCCTTGAAATGGTATAAGGTACGACCCACTCGTATAATATACCATTTGATAAGAAAGAAACTTTTGAGATGGAGCGATCCCTTACAAAAAATGGGGCGATAAAAAACACCAACTCAAGTACTTGAACCCAAAGTTCATTCCCAGACGACCACGATGGTCGTCTGGCCCCGTTCCCACGGATGGACAGCCGTCGCGCAACCGGCGACTGGGCGAACGAAGACGCAAAACACTCATCAACAGATCGTTAACCAAAACCAGAAAACAACCTAAGCAAAGTAAAGACTCTTCTCCCCACTGCCAAGATTTTCGATCACCAAACTTTGCACCAAAGGATTCAACGCAAAAATCTCCACCACCGTCGCCGCAAGATTCAGCTGCTGGTTTTCCACCAAAGACTCTTCAAACGCCCGCTCGCTTTCAAAGCGATACACTCCACCTGCCCACTCGCGGGTCTCAGCGCAAGCCATGAACAAAGCCCCTGCCTTCCAACCGAAGCTGAAACCGCGTTTTTCGCGGAAGCAGATCTCGTTCAGCACACAACCCTTTGCCTTCAACTTTGCCGAAATAAAATCGCGGGATTTTTCCAAGAGCGATTGAAAGGAATCCGCAGATGGAAAAGTATTATGTAACTCAGCCAACATCGCATCCGCATCCACCAAGTTCAGCAACATGCCCGACATGGGATCGACTGGGGGCTCACTCGGTTTTGCGATGGCTACTTCGAGATCAAAAACAAAAGCCCGGTTTACACCAGGCTTTGTGATTTTCACTTCAACTGTATGAGATCGATTGAAGGTCAGCTTCATTAAGGTTTCAAAAGCTGGCTGTTCACTTCAACTTTGGAAACTTTTTTGAACTCGTTCAACCAGTTTCCGAAGAGCATGTTAGAACGGAAAGACTCCGTCATTGTTTTTGTCATTGGGTCCAAAGCAACTGGAGTATCCATTTTTGCTTCTTTCAATTTCAAAACGTACTTCTCTTCGCCATCGCGAACGATGCGCTTCAAAAGTTTGTTCTCCAATGTCAACTCAGTGATCGCGTTGTTCGCCATCTGGCTGTTGATTTTAGGAGCCGCATCTTGAGAAAGATCGAACAAGCCAGTCTCTTCCCATTTTGCATTCAAGGCTTTCAAACCGTTATCCAAAGCAGCCTCGTCGCCCTTTGCCACAGCTTCATCCAATACTTTCATATCTGCTGCGATCTTCTCGTTCGCCAAAAGCTTTTGCGCTACTTGGATTTTTTGCTTATCGAAGTTTGGCTCAACTGCCGGCTTCTTATCAGTGACCTTAATAAGATGGTAACCGAAAGCCGTTTTCACTGGGCCTGTCACTTTACCAACAGGGGCGCCAAAAGCAGCGTCGTCAAACTCTTTCACCATTTTGCCACGGCTAAAGAATCCAAGATCCCCGTTCTTCGTTTTTGAACCTGGGTCATCGCTGTTCGCAGCAGCCAATTTACCGAAGTCCATCGATGCTGATTTTTTTAGCAAGTCTTGGGCTTTCGCCAAAGCTTTCTTGTCGTCCTCTGGGCTTGCACCTTGCTTCACTTGAACCAAGATATGCTGAGCGCGCACTTCTTCATCGGAAGCGTAATCACCTTTGTTCTTTTCAAAATAATCCTGAGCCTTTTTAAGAAACTCTGCGTTACCCAAAGCCTTCTCAGCTTCAGCCGCGCTGATTGTGAAGTTCTTCGCCAACTGAGTGTTGTCGAGGCGAACGAACTGAACATTCATTTTGTAAGCTTTCAAGTCAGCCATTTTTGCCGCTTCCACAGCACTCATGCTGGACGCAATGTCAAAAAGATGGCGAACACGCAAGGCTTCTTGTTGTTGACGGATGCTGTTCTCGAAATCCTTTGGAACTTGGTGAGTCATTTCCAGATAACGGAGGTAGTAATCCTTTTGGAACTGTCCGTTAGACTGAAAAACAGGGATATCTTTAGTTATTGTCTGAGCAATCTCTTGATCGGCAACGATAATGCCGCTTTTACGTGCAGCTTGTGACATCAATTCACGGTCGACAAGGCCACGAAGGGCTTCCGCGCGGAGTCTGAACGCATCGTTTCCAAACATTTCGCCGTAGATTTGCTTCAGATTGTTTTCAGCCGCTTGCATATTTCCGATGGAAATCAGCGTGTCGTTCACCTGTGCAGCCGCTCCGATACCGCCACCGCCGAGACGGCCCGAAACTCCGAAGAAGACGAACACAAGAATGATCGCTCCGAAGAGAAGCATTGCTGTGAAGTTCTTAGCTGAAACTTGTTTTCTGAGACGATCTGCCATCGATTGAGACATATGTATTCAAACTCCTGTTTTTAAGCGAGTGCCCATTACCTAACGAAAATTTAGTTTTTTCAAGGAGAAACTGTTGGAATCAGAGAAGGTTTTTGTTACCGTTTCTGTATGTAGCGAGGTGTTCGTTGAATTTCTTTAATATCGATCTGAAAAAGATCATCATGATAGCCATTGTCCTGGCTTTACCACTTGTGTCTATCAATATGCAGCAAAGACCCCAGGAATCCAATTGGTTGTCCCGTCCTTTCAGTTTCGTGGCCAGCCTCGCTGAAGAAACTTTCTACGGTTTTTCTGCCGGCGTTCGCGGCACCACAGCGATGTATTTGGATCTTATCAACATCAAAAAAACCAACGCCGATCTTGCGACCAAGAACAATGAGCTTTTGACTCGCATGAACGAAATGGCCGAGATGAAGGGCGAAAACGATCGCCTTCGCGCCCTGCTTGATTTCCGCCAATCAACAAAAATGGAATTGATCAGCGCGCAAGTCATCGCTTTGGATTTGTTTGCAGACCACCAAACAGTGACGATCAATAAAGGCACACGCCATGGCTTAAAGGCCGGCCAAGCTGTGATCACTGTGCAAGGTGTTTTAGGTTACATCTATCGCCCGGAAGCTTTCACCGCCAACGTGATGTTGATCACCGACCGTTATTCGGTTGTTGACGGTGTCGTGCAAAGAACCCGCGCGCACGGAATCGTTGAAGGTAAAAATCCTGGCACTTGTTTGCTTAAGTATGTTGAGAAAACAGAGGACGTGAAAAAAGGCGACCTTGTTGTTACGGGCGGTCTTGATAACATCTTCCCGAAGGGCTTCCCAGTGGCAGTCGTTGAATCCGTTGAGCGCAAGAACTTCTCTGTTTCTCTGAAAGTTGATTTGAAACCGGTTGTTGATCCTTACAAAGTCGAAGAAGTCTTCGTTGTTGCCAATGCGATGAACACGGATCTTTCAGACCGTCTTCCACCCCAGGCTTCTGAGACCAACCCAATTCCAGGCGTTTCTCCAACTCCAGCACCGGAGAAAGCACAGTGAAGATTCGTTGGAATAAGGTTTTCAACTTCCTCCTGCTCTTGATCCTGCTTGTGATCTTGGCGGGATTCCAGAGCACCTTCTGGTATCAGCTTTTCGGAACTGTTCCTGCACCGATGCTATGGCTTTGCCTGATCGTGTATGTGACTTTGTACCGCAAACTCTACGGCGCACTTTTCACGATCTACATCATGAGTCTTGCCCTGATGGGCTTTACAGTGATGCCGGTGAAAATGCTGCTCATTACTTTGCTATTGGTGTTCCTGATTCTGTACTCGATCCGCAGCCGCGTTTTCTGGGAAGGCCCTGCGTACTACACTCTGATGTGCTGTGTGGCGGCTGTGAGCTACCACGTAATTTACTTCTTTGGCTCTTGGGTGATGGAAAGAAACTCTGCACCACTTGAGTTCTGGGACCGCATTATTCAGCTGATCCTGACTCCGGCCTTCTGCGTGCCGCTGTTCACAATTCTCAATAAGATAGACAAGCTGACTCTCGATGAACTGACGACCGAGACCCGAGGTTATGATTTATGAGTGATTATGTAAATAACCCCGAAGAAGCCAAGGAGTATCAGCCCCGCTATAGATTGTTCTATATTGCGGTCGCTTGTACCTTTGTCCTCTTCTCTGCCCGCCTCTGGTATCTGCAAATCATTACCGGTAACGAGCTTCGTGAGTTCTCTGAAAAAAATCGTGTTAAGCAAAATAAAATCACCGCCCCTCGCGGTTTGTTGCTGGATCGTAACGGCAAAGTTCTAGTTGAAAATCTTCCGGGCTTTGAAGCGGTTCTTTCCCCGCAGTATATCGAGAACATCGACACGATGGCCAACACCATCGGTCCAATCCTTGGCATGGATGCGGAAAAGATCACTCAGAAAGTTCAAAAGAGCCGCAAACAAAACGGTCCTTTTGCGCAAGTTCGTTTGAAAGAAAATCTCAGCCGCGAAGAAGTATTCCGACTCAAACGTATCAGACTCGATACTCCAGGGCTTGAGATCCGCGAATCCATCGTTCGTTATTATCCTTTGAAAGAAGACGGCGCTCAGGTCTTCGGTTACGTGGCCGAGATTTCAAAACGTCAAATTCCTTTGATGAATGACCTTTACAAAGACGTCTTCGCCTTTGAACAAGGGGATATCATCGGTAAGAGCGGTCTCGAAGAGACTCTCGAGCGTGACATCCGCGGTAAAGACGGTTTGAGCTTCATTCAAGTGGATGCCCACGGTCGCGAAACAGTCACAGCAACGCCGAATATTTACGGCGAGCAAATCCGTGACCAAGAACCAATCCACGGTAATAACGCCGTTTTGACCATCGACCGCGATGTTCAAGAAGCCGCTTACAAGTCGATGACGGACAATCAACGTATTGGTGCGGCCTTTGCGATGAAATCCAACGGCGAAGTTCTGGCTTGGGTCAGCACTCCGTCTTTTAATCCGAATGACTTCTCGACGGGTTTTGCTCCGAATACTTGGGGAAAACTTATTAACGATCCGTTCAAACCTCTGCGCAATAAAGTGATTCAAGACTTCCAAGCGCCGGGTTCTACTTTTAAACCACTTGTTGCGGTGGCGGCTTTGAATGAAAAAGTCGTGACGCCGACCACACTCGTGGCAGCCCCAGGCGTTTTCATGTTCGGCCGCCGTCCTTATCATGACAGCAATCGTAACGGTTACGGCATGATCACGATCTTTGAAGCGATCGAAAGAAGCTCGAACGTATTCTTCTTTAAAATGGGTATCGCGTTGGGCGTTGATAAGATGTTTGCGTACCTGAATCCTCTCGGTATCGGTCAAAAAACCGGCATCGAGCTTTCGCGCGAAGTGGCCGGCACCATGCCGAACTCCGAGTGGAAGAAAACAAAGTATGGCGAAGAATGGCAACCGGGTGAAAACTTAAGCACAGCGATCGGTCAAGGTTACGTCGAGGTGACGCCGATTCAGATGGCCGTTGCTTATAACGCCATCGGCACTGAAGGTAAAGTTGTAAAGCCATTCATCGTTCGTAAAATCATCGACCAAGAAGGAAAAGTTTTGAAAGAAAACTTCCCACAGGTCGTGCGTGATTTGACCGAAGATCAAAAAACCGGCATTAAAGTAAATCCTGCGAACTTTAAAGTCGTGAAAGAGGCCATGAGACGCGTGGCCAACGGTGATCATGGTACTGCCCGCTTCTGGAAAATCCCAGGCGTGCCGATGGCCGGTAAAACCGGGACGGCGCAGGTTATGAACTTCTCGGCGGATCAAATCTACGCCAGCTGTATGGCGCGCCCTATTCACATGCGCCATCACGGTTGGTTCGTGGCGTGGGCTCCTGCTGAAAATCCAGAAATCACAGTCGCTGTTCTTGCTGAACACTCGTGCCACGGTAATACGGGGGCGGCTCCGATTGTTCGCGACATCGTACAAGCTTACTTCCAAAAATATCATCCAGATGTGATCGAAGCCGGCATGAAAGAGCTTCACATGAAGAAGGCCACGAAGATCAATTTACCGGCAACGACCGTGGAGGACGAATAATATGGATTTCTCAATACACGTCGAAGAGAGAACGATATTTAAGCGCCTCGATTTGAATTTTATCCTCGTGATTTTTGCGCTGAATGTGATTGGCTTAATCAATCTGTACAGCGCAACCCACGGACCTCACTCTCGTGATGTCGAGCCGCTCTTTATTTCTCAGTTCGTATGGCTCGGAATCGGCTGGAGCGTGTTTTTCGTTTGTACGCTTCTCGACTATGCCATCGTGGCCCGTTTAGCGATTTGGGTCTTTATCCTGAATTTCGGCGCGCTCCTCTATACCACATTCTTCGGAACCGTCGCTTTGGGCGCGCAACGTTGGATCGACTTGGGCTTTTTCCGCTATCAGCCGTCTGAAACGATGAAGCTGGCACTGATCATGTTGATGGCAAAAATCCTTGCGACCCGCAATAGCGCCGGCGCCGGGATGGGTCTTAAGGAACTCGCCGTTCCAATGATCGTCCTGTTGGTGCCGTTTGGTCTCGTTGTTGAGCAGCCGGACTTGGGAACCGGGATGATGCTGGCGGCAATCGGTGGCTCGATGATCCTTTTCACTAAAGTTAAAAAATGGATCTTGGCTCTTGTGATTACCTTGGTGGTCGTCACCGTTCCCGTCGCTTGGCAGTTTGGTCTGCGTGACTATCAGAAGAACCGTATCTTGACGTTTATCGATCCGACGAATGACCGCCGCGGTACCGGTTACAACAGTATTCAATCTAAGATCGCCGTCGGTTCGGGCCGTTTCTTGGGTAAAGGCTTCCGTAAAGGAACTCAGTCGCAGCTCGAGTTCTTGCCGGAACGTCACACCGACTTTATTTATTCCGTATTGAGTGAAGAGCATGGTTTTGTCGGCAGCATGATGACCATGGGTCTTTTCTGTATGTTATTTATCCTCGGCTTGCGGATCGCCATGAATGCCCGGGATAAATTCGGAGCGCTGTTGTCAGTTGGCGTTCTTTGTTACGTCTTCTGGCATATGTTCGTGAATATTGGTATGGTGATAGGACTCTTGCCGATCGTAGGGGTTCCGTTACCGCTGCTTTCATATGGTGGTTCGAGCATGCTCACCACCATGGCTGGCTTGGGATTAATCTCGAGTGTGGCCTACAGAAGATATCTGTTTTAAAAACTAAAGCCGCGGACAACGCGGCTTTTTTTATTTTCGAAATACACTGGAGTTTCTATGGCGACCTCTTCTTCGAAAAAAACTTCTGTCTCTTCCAGTTCCCTTTTGTGGCTCGTTGCTGTCGGCTTCTTTATGGAGACCCTGGATTCAACGATCGTCAATACAGCACTCCCCTCGATGGCCAAAAGCTTAGGCGAAAGCCCTCTGTCGATGCACTCGGTGATCATTGCTTACTCACTGACTTTGGCGGTGCTGATTCCGGCTTCAGGCTGGGTCGCCGATCGCTTCGGTATTAGGAAAGCATTTTTTGCCGCGATTTTAATTTTCAGTACGGGCTCGGTCCTTTGCGCGCTATCTCAAACACTGTCGCAGATCGTGGCGTCGCGGATTCTTCAAGGTGTCGGCGGTTGTATGCTGATGCCGATTGGCCGGCTCGCCGTTTTGCGTGCATTCCCGGGCGCGGGATTTTTACCGGCCATTAGTTTTGTCACGATCCCAGGGCTCGTCGGGCCACTGATCGGCCCGACTCTAGGAGGCTGGCTCGTTGAGGTTGCTTCATGGCACTGGATTTTTCTGATCAATATTCCGATTGGCATCGTTGGCCTGATCGCCACTCATTATGTGATGCGCGGATTTCCGGCGGAGCATCCGAAAGAGAAATTCGATTTTGCGGGATTCTTACGCCTGTCCTTTTTCATGGTGGCGATTTCCCTGGCGCTTGACGGCTCCACCGAGCTTCACTTTGCCAACGGCACGATCCTGGTGCTAATTGTCTTTGGCCTTGCAAGTTTGATCTCTTATGTCTTTCACGCCTATCGCAATAAAGATGCGATTTTCTCGCTGGAACTCTTTAACGTGCGAACCTATAGCATCGGCCTTGCCGGGAATTTCTTTGCACGCTTAGGCTCGAGCGGGATGCCGTTTTTGATTCCACTGCTTTTACAGATCAACCTAGAATACTCGCCATTTCAGGCGGGTCTAATGATGATTCCGATTGCCGCTTCGGGGATTTTTGCCAAACGTTTTGCGACCTATTGGATCACCCTTTGGGGTTACCGCCGCTTCCTGATCGGCAATACGATTGCTGTCGGTATTATGATCGCAAGCTTCTTCTGGATCCGCGATGATCAGAACTTCTGGGGACGTTTGATTCAGCTTTCAGTCTTTGGCTTTGTCAACTCACTGCAATTCACAGCGATGAATACGGTGACTCTGAAAGACATTGAAAAAGGCCGTACTGCCAGCGGTAATAGTCTGTTTTCTATGGTGCAGATGCTGGCGATGAGCTTTGCCGTCGCCTTTGCCGGCTTATTGTTGAATTCCTTCCTGCAATACTATGGCGGCGCTCAAGCCGAGGGGGCCTCTCTGAAGGCCTTCCACGCCACTTTCGTGTGTATGGGGCTTTTCACCTGCAGTTCAGCATGGATTTTCTGGCAATTGGCTCCGGACCTCAATGCCACACCGAAAGAACCCCGCAGCCTAGAAGTGGTTTAATTGTCCCCCACCGTCCCGGTTGAAAGAATTGCCTGGCAATGGTTTGGCCAACCGGGAAAACATGCCAATGCGAATTTCCCTCTATAACAGGTTTTGAAAGCCTTGTGGTAAAGATCCTCCCCACGAGGTGTAACATGAAATTTTCGCATTTACTTGCGGTGGGGATGACTTTTGCCGCTTTGTCTGCAAATGCAGGCGATATCATTATTTATGAAGCTGGTAGCTTCAATCCACTCTCTGGGGTGACTAACAACGGTAACTTAGTACTGGTGAACGGCCAAAAAGCCGGTTCGCTTTTAAAGCGCGTTTTCGTCAGTGACGATGCGAAGCTTGCGAACAAAAACATCACATTGGTTCGCGATTTCTATAATCAAGAATTCGGCCGTAACTCTTACGATGGAAAAGGGGCAAGCATCACAGCGGTTGTTAAAGTCGGCCGTGGTCCTGTCAGCCTTTTGCGCGTTCTTGGTCTTGACCAAAATGCTGCTTGGGACACAAGCGGTAAGAGATTCCTTTTCGGGACTGGTGAAGCCGGGACTTTGAATAACTTCACAGGCGCCGTAGATGTGATTGCTCACGAATACACGCATGCAGTTATCGAGACGACTTCGAAGCTCGATGCGAACGGCCAGTCTGGTGCTTTGAACGAGCACGTTGCAGACGTTTTCGGTCAATACATCCAAGTCAAAACTGGGAACGGTGCTAACGACTTCTTGATCGGTGAAACAGTTCTTGGCGACGATTTGAAACAAAAAATTGCTGCGAAATATGGTTTCACGCCAAAAGGTCTTCGTGACATGTTGAACCCTCAATTGAGCGTTCCACCACAACCAACGGCAATGAAGGACATCCCTTCAGCTTTGGGTCCTAACTGTAAACCAACTGCTGACAACGATAAGTGCGGCGTTCACTTGCTAAACGGTATTCCAAACCGCGCGATCTCTTTGGCAGTTCAGAAATTGGGCTGGGATAAAGTGGCTCATGTTATCTATAAAGTGATGACTGAGAGACTTCCTAAGAATGCTCAGTTCTCTACTTACGCAAGTGAGACGATGAGCGAATGTGGTCGTCAATTGAGCACTTCTGACTGTGCTGCTTTTGATGCTTCATTCAAAGCAGTTGGTCTGTAATATTTCATAGACCGAACTTAAAAGGCCTGCATCTTAATGGATGCGGGCCTTTTTATTTTGCTCATCCAGCGTTATCTGACAACTCAGTGATTCTCCACATGATCGACTCATTTTCATAAGAGGCTACGCAACTCAGTGCTAATTTCGTATCCAAACTTCAACTGTAAAGGGAGGATCACGGCGATGAGTTCATTCACAACCAAGAACGACGTTAAAATGTTTTACAAGGACTGGGGTCACGGACAGCCCATGGTATTTTCTCATGGTTGGCCCCTGACAGCAGATGCCTGGGACAATCAAATGCTTTTTTTCCTCGAAAAAGGTTTTCGTGTGATTGCGCATGACCGTCGCGGCCACGGGCGAAGCTCGCAAACTTGGAATGACAATACCATGGATCAGTTTGCCGACGACTTGGCGGAGCTTATCGAAGAGCTGGACTTGCAGGATATCATTCTTGTCGGGCATTCCACAGGGGGCGGCGAAGTCACGCGCTACATCGGCCGTCATGGCACGGATCGAGTTGCAAAACTTGTTTTGGTCGGCGCCATCCCTCCATTGATGCTAAAAACAGATAAAAACCCAGGCGGTTTGCCAATAGAGGCCTTCGATGATCTCCGAAAACTGACAGCGGACAACCGCTCGCAATTCTTTTTAGATCTCACCCAGAATTTTTACGGCTTCAACCGTCAAGGTGCAAAAATGAATGAAGGTTTAAAAGAATCTTTTTGGTTGCAGAGTATGATGGGCTCCATCAAAGCCGAATATGATTGCATTAAAGAATTCTCAGAATCTGACTTCAATGAAGATTTAAAGAAAATCGATGTTCCTACTTTAATCATCCACGGCGATGATGATCAGATCGTACCCATCGGAGCTTCGGCGATGATGTCATCGAAAATCATTCCCGGAGCCCAATTAAAGGTCTATCCAGGAGCCCCTCATGGTCTGGCGCAGACCCTGCCTGACAAATTCAATGCGGACGTCTTCGAATTTATCGGCGAACCTTCTCGCGTGACTGCAGGCAAAAGCCAGCAGCGGCGTCCTGAAGAAACACGTCCTTCGCAACGTCACTAAAAAACAAGACCCACATCCGGTTAAGATGTGGGTCTTCTTAAATTCCAATTGAGGTCGCTTGGTTAGTGCTTAACGACGGCGTTGCCGACTTCTTTGGCTACTTCGTTCAAGCAGTTAGAGAAAAAGCGCAAGACCATGAAAAGGTGCAACTCTTCATCCTCTTCCAATTCTGGTTCGTCTTCTTCAGCCGCAAAAAGCTCTTGAGTCACGTAGTTCAAGATCTCTGGCTGACCAGAAAGCATTTCAGATTTTTGAATCTCTTCAAGCATGTCGTCGTTCAGGTGAAGCAACTTTTCGAGATCTGCTTCTTGCTCTTCGAATTTCTGAACCACTTCGTCTTCAGTCATCGCGCGCATATCGGAATACTTCTCTTCGAAGCTTTTCCAAAGAATCAATGCCATCATGAAGCCTAAATCTTTTGCTGGTTCACTCATATCTTCGATGAACTCCACGAAGAAACCACCTAGAGCTGGTTGCGCATCAAAAAGAGCCTGGGAAACGGCATCCAATTCCTCTTCAGTTGTCATATTGCAGATGTTATCGATTGAATTTTGGATGGTTTGAAAGGGAATTGTTTCCATTTTATTGCTCCTATAAAAGCTAATAACTAGCGGATTTCGCTCTAAAGGCCAATCAAATAATGAGACATATCAGCCTGAGAAAGTGCATCGAAATGACTATCTACTAAGCAATCCACATGACCAAGTTTTGTTAGACAGCACCGGTATAAGCTCCGCTTTAAATTGTCCTTAGGATGTCCTGAACTGATAACTCTGTCATTCCCGTTAGTTACATGCACGGCACGCCGCTTGAAGTACTAAGTCAGCAGTAACTGTAAGTAACCGGAGGTCTCAGATGAAAACAAAGCAATTTACAAAATGGAGTTTTGTCATCATCTCAGCGTTCACGTTGTCTTTCTATGTTGAGAATCTTTTCGCCGCTTACGACGACCATGCTGGTCAAGGCGAAATTTCAAGCGCTACTGTCAGCAGACTCGTGCACGCCCGTGAACTCTTGGGTTCTTCCTATGAAGGCAGCCTCGCCGAAAAGAGCGCTTCTATGCCTTCAGTCACGAACTTCGTCTATACGACTTTCCAAGAAAAGCTCGACGGCAAATGGAAGAAGTACGCTGCAAACTTGAGCGCAACGATCATCTCTGAAAGCGAAAGATTCGGCATCGACCCCATCTTTGTCATGGCCGTGATCCAAACAGAGAGCCAATTCGATCCAACAATTATTGGCAGCTTCGGCGAAATCGGCCTCATGCAGATTAAACCTGACACTGCTAAGTGGATCGCGCAAAAGCAAGGCATCGCTTGGAAGGGCAAAAGCACTCTAAAAAACCCAGTAATGAATGTGCGCATCGGCATTGCCTACATGTCTTTCTTGAGAAAGAACTTCTCAGGCGCGGCTCGCCACTACGTGGCGGCTTACAACATGGGCCCGGCGAATGTGCGCAAGCTCGCATCGCAGTCGATCCAACCGAAGGAATATTCAAGCCGCGTGATGACGAATTATAACCAGATCTATGGCATGCTCGTGAAAGTGGACGCTGTCGCGAAACTCTAGGTGCGATAACGAGGGCCGACCAAAATAAAAAAGGGAGCTGAAAAGCTCCCTTTTTTATTTTGATTCTTCGGGGTGGCTCCGCCGGGAGTGTGTCCGTCCGTGAGAATCGAGGCCCCTGCCTCGAGCTCCCGCTACAGCCGGCCATCGTGGCCGTCTGCCCAACGTACGGTGAAGACAAGTACTGATGCCGCAGAATTTTCCCCAGTGACGCTGGAAGGTCGGCCACGATGGCCGAGCTTTCGGGGGTTCGGGGCGCGAGCCCCGATTGCAGGATGCAGGAAGAGGTGCGGAGCCAGCACAAGCCCAACAAGCCAACCACCACCCCACCAAGCACAAAAAAAAAGAGAGAGCTTTCGCCCTCTCTTCACAATGCATTTCAGTAGTATGTACTAATTCAGAACTACGAATTCTTCGACAAGAAATCCACGATCGCGTCTTTCGGGTGGTTCCCTACCAACTGACCGACCTCTTTGCCGTCTTTGAAAAGCAACATCGCTGGAATACCGCGGATGCCGTATTTGCCAGGCGTGCCTGGGTTTTCATCAACGTTCAATTTTACAACTTTTACTTTCGCGCCGAACTCTTGCGCTACTTCTTCAAGCTTTGGTCCCAATGCGCGACAAGGGCCACACCATTCAGCCCAGAAATCCACCAATACAGGTGTGTTAGAATTTAGTACGTCACTTTCGAAAGATCCGTCTGTAACAGGTTTTGTAAAAGTACCCATGTTAGTCTCCTCTTGGTCGTCCAATATAAAGATTGGGCATCATTGTTGAAAACGCAAGGTCGATCAATTACTTTTTTCTAAATAACGCCTTGGTGAAATCCTGGCGTAGCTTATCCTGGCTCTCGATTTCCGAGTGATTCCAGCTCTTTGCGATCTCTTTTTGAACCTTCCTGCTAGCGATTTTACTGAGGCTCTGACGGGGGTCAAAATCGTTAATTTTGGCAGTAAATTTGGCATATTTTGAGACCCGCTCCGCCTCGCCATTGCGGGCGCTTTGCAGGCCTTTGGCGACCGCTTCAAGCTCTTGCTCGGTGAACTCTTCACTGCGTTCAAGGTCAAAACTGACTTTGCCGACGACTTTCTTTTTCGCCGCCGCATCCTCTTCCGGAGTGATGCCGAGTTCGCTGCTATCTGTGAGCTCATTCCACAGAGCTTCCAAATCCTGTTCAGATTTTTTTGCAGGCTTCTTCGGTTCGTTTTCAGGCGCAATATCAAAACCAAAACTCGGCTTCTGCGCAGGCTCTGGTTCTGGCGAGAACGACATTGTCTTCTCAGAGATCATTTCACTGTCGGTTTCTTCTTCACCGTGACCGGTAACCAACAACAACTCGTCTTTTTCATCCGAAGTGTTGGCAACGCCCACACCCTCTTCCGGATGATTCAAATCAGTCCCGTGCTTCGCCAAGCGCTCTTGCAAAAGCGCCTCATCATAGCCCAGCATTTTTCCAAGGATCTGCATCAAACGCAGCGACGGCACGGGAGCTTCCAACAACATGTCCGCACGGATTTTTGCAAAGTCTTGAGGGTTTGGTTTGTAACCGGCCGGAAGGATCAGAACGACCTTCCCCTGCCATCGAGTCATCTCGCGCAAGCGGCGGCCAGCACCAATCGTAGTGACTTTCCCGGCACGGCCAAAGGCCACAACCACATCAGGGTTGAACGATAAAACATTCTCGCTGAGTGTGTACTCAGTGGAAATGCCGAGTACATCAAAGCCAACTTTCTGCAATATGGCTTGAGTCGTCATCATTTCGGAATATTCTTCGTATACCAGCAGGATTTTACTGTTCACATCATTATTGTCGGGGATGTCAGTCGCCGGGTCAAGATTGGTTCCTCTGGACAATGGCCGCGATTCCTGCAAGTAAATAAAGCCTTGGCACAGTCCTTGGATTAAACTAGGAGCTCTATGTTCAGTATCTTTCGTGGTAAAAAAGCAGCTCAGTACATTTTCTTCGAGATGTTACCTAGTTTTATTCTGGGCCTGGTCGTTTTCGTTTCCATTATCTTGATGTTCCAAGTCCTGCGCCTGACTGAATTTGCCCTGATCCATGGCGTGGACATGAAAACAATTGCTGAAATTGTAGGCTACGTCTGCATCTCGATGCTCCCGGCCCTGCTGCCGATGAGCCTTCTTTTTGCCATCATCCTCACCTATGGACGCCTGAGCAGTGACTCGGAAGTCGTGGCGATGAAAGCTTCGGGTCTCCACATGGGAATGATTTTGAGTCCCGCCGTGATCCTCGGCCTTTTGGTCGGAGTTCTCTCGGCCCAAACTTCGTTTGAGATTGCGCCTTGGGGAAACCGTCAGTTCGAGATTCTCTACTCCCGCCTGGGCAGCAGTAAGGCGGCGGTTGCGATCAAAGAAGGAACTTTCTCTGAAGGCTTCTTCGATATGGTCGTGTACGCCAACAAAGTCGATTCCGACAAGGGCCTGCTGGAGAATGTTTTCATTTACGATGAGCGCGATCCAACGGCGCCACTGACGATTATCGCCAAGCACGGCGCCATTATTCCGGACCCAAAATCACCGGGGCACAACGTGTTGCTACGCTTAGACGACGGCGATATTCACCGTAAAACGACGACGCATACTAAAATCAAATTCGACACCTACGATATCCGCCTCGTCGACCCGATTCAGGAGAATATCCGCGAGAAATCAGCTCAGTCGCTGACTTTGAATGAGTTGCGCGAAATCTTGAACAATAAAGAGCTTAAGCCCGAAGACGAGCGCACGTTCCGAACGGAATTTCACAAGCGCTGGGCGATTTCTATCCTCTGCGTTGTGTTTGCCTTGATTGGCGTGGGCCTTGGCACAACCACCAACAAGCGTGCGGCGAAGACCAGCGGTATGATTTTGTGTATTGGCGTTATTATCGGTTATTGGGTGCTCTACGTGACTCTCGAGGGCATGGCTCGCAACGGTCAATTGCCACCGGCCCTCGCCGTCTGGACGCCGATAGTGCTGTTTACCGGCATCGGCTTTGAAACTCTCCGCCGAAATTGGAATTAAACGCGCTTCAGGCGCGTTTTTCTGTCCCAGAATTTCTTTATCTGGTTTTTCTAAACTTATTCTAGATTTTTTGATTTGGTTGGCAGACTTGCTTAGTGCGCAGTGCCTTTGATTCAGGGCCCTAAAAAAATGAGCGATGCAGTAGCGTCCTTACCACCACGGTCATCCTTGACCACATCGCCCCTCCCTTGAATCTAATGTTAAGAGTAAAGGTGAGACTTTTTCAAAGGCTTTTTTCATTTTTTTTCATTTTTTTTCGACAATTTCGGCACAAAGATCGCGCCCCCTATATATAGATTGGACTACAGTTCATACTCACTAGCCATAGGACCAACCCTCGGCGACATGTTGAGCTCACTTCGATAATACATGCGCAAATCCTCGGCATCGCGGATCGGAGTCGCCCCTTCACTCAATAAATCAAGATTTCCTAAGTGGGAATTCTCGCAAGGATGGCCCGGAACGACGAGAACACTCTTTCCGAGTTGCAGCGTTTTGTGGGCTGTCAGCAAACTCCCGCTGCGGCGTTTGGCTTCAACCAGCAAAGTGACGGCTCCAAGCCCCGCAATCAGCCGGTTGCGATCATGAAAGAAGTGTTTCTGCATTTTCTCATCATAGGCGTATTCACTGAGCAAGCAGCCGCCACCATCGATGATCGCCTTTTGCCAGGATTCAAACATCTGGGGATAAATCCGCCCCAAGCCCGAAGGCAGCACCGCCACCGTCGAGCAGTTGTTACGGATTGCCAGGCGATGCGCCATCTGATCAATTCCCCGCGCCCCGCCGCTGACGACCACCGGTTTTTCGTGGCGAAGGAACTCGGCAAAGCTTTCCTCCATCCACAGATGCGAGGCTTGAGTGGTGTCACGGCTGCCAACCACGGCGATCGCCCCGCCCCACAACCAAGAAGCATGACCGAGAAAGCTCAGAAAAACCGGTGCACCGGGCATTCCCGAAAAACTCAAGGGATACATCGGCTCTCCCATGTAAGTGAAATTCACGCCGAAGTTTTTCAGTCGCGCAATCTCCTCAGATTCGCGCTTGAGAACTTCGCTTCGCTCGCAAAATTCCTTAAAGAAAAAGGGCTCTTCGTTCTTCAAGTAATTTCTGAGGTCTGAGGTTTCAACAACTTGAGATGATAAATATTCCCGCAAACGGCGAAAGGCTTGCAGGCAACGAATGTTTTTTTGAATAAGGCTCAGATGTATAAGTTTGTCCATCCCCTGGCATGTTGCAAAGAACGGAGCATCCCGAGCCCCCAATGGATTCTTCAGAAGCTTGGAACACGTCCAGATTTCGAACGGATTTCCGGCTGTGTCGAAACTTTCATGAAATTTATATGAACAATTTTCGGAATTTCTGCGACAATCAAGTCTAGGTTTGGAAAAGTGCGAGCCCCACAAAAAGGCGCAAGGGAAGTCTTTTCTTTTTGTGGAGCCCCCAAGAAACAATTTGTTTTGCGGACAAACCGATGTTTCTGAATTCAGGATAGAAGTAAAACAACCTTTTTTAAATTCGTGTTTAAACTATGAATCAAGGCCGTAAGAAAAAAACTAAAATCCAAGTAAAATCACCGACTCAGGAACGGTCTAAACAAACTGTTTCCGCCATTCTCGAAGCTTGTGCTCGTATTATTGCACGGGAAGGATACTTCGCGGTGACGACTGACAAGATTGCAGTCGAAGCTGGAGTGAGCATCGGTTCACTGTATCAATTCTTCGGCAACAAAGAATCGGTTGTTTCCGCTCTGATTAAACAACTTATTGACGATGACCGTCAGTATTTCTTCACTCACATGCAACCTTACGACAGCTTGCCACCGAGTGAGAAAATTCCAAAAATGATCGAGATCGGCTTTGAGATCTATCGTCAGCAGCCAGAATTGCGTGCAGCTCTTCAAGCGGTGCGCCTGTATCTGACAGAGCAGGATTACCTGACTCAATCTCGCCGTATCTTTACTGAGTTTGTTCGCACTCACCTCTGCCACATTCAGCCACCGCGCGATAAAGAAAAAGTTTCTTACATCGCTGTGACGGCTTTCTTAAGCATTATGAACAGCACGATGCACGACTCTCCGGAGCTCGTGAAGGACCAGAGCCTCATCGATGAGCTGATTTTGATGTTTAGAAAATATCTCGAGTTGAACTAATCATTGGGGCCTTTCGGCCCCGACTCTTTAATGCAGAAGTCCCATGTTCTCTTTGGCACTTTCTTTTGGCTGCTGATTCAAATCTTTTTCTGCGCGCGCAGTCCGGCGTTTCAGTAGACGCCCCAAAATACTGCTATCTAATCGGCCACGACTTTCAGCTCCCGTATGATAGGCCGGCGACAACCCCCGCGGCATCAAGCGATTCATGACCGCCATCAAGGCTATTGAGACTTCCGGAAAAATCACTCCGAGCCCCAAACGAGCTTTACCTAAAACCGTCGGAATCAACTCGCGCTGACCATCTCGGCACGCACGCAAGATTTTTCTTGCCGCTGTTGTTGCTGGCTGCGAAAGGCCCGGGAAGTTATCCCCTGCCGCAAACCACTCGTACTCTTTTTCGTAATCCCCTTTAAACACCGCTTGAATCGGTGAACCCGTGTGCATGAGTGTTGGATACACCGTCGTCACACAAATATTGTGACGCTCTAACTCCGCACTAAGGCCTTGCGAAAAACCCGCCAGGGCGAATTTTGAAGTATCGTACGGCAGCATATGTGGCACAGCCACCTTCCCGCCCATCGAGCAGATATTAATAATTCTTCCGCGTTTATTGCGGAGGAAATGCGGCAAGATCCACTCTGTTGTCGTCATCGCCGAATACAAATGCAAATCCATCTGAGCTTCGAAGTCTTCTCTCGTCAGAGTTTCGTAAGGTGCTACGACAATGGCACCGGCGTTATTAATCAGAACATCGATATCACCAAAGATCCGCATGGCCTCTTCAAGGGCTTTTGCGACCTGCTCGGTCTCTGTGACATCACAAACAACCGTGTGCACGCGAGCCAAGTTATACTCCGCCACCAGCAAGGCGCGCGCCCGATCGAGTTCTTTTGCATCGCGAGCCAGTAAAGTCACCAGCGCCCCTTCACGCACGAGCTCTTTTGCCAGCGCCAGTCCTAAACCGCGCGAGCCACCGGTGATAACCACACTCGCGCCGCGAAAACTAAATGGAGGATCGGTCACCAGAACGCTCGTTGCAGCCGCGAGGCCAAACCCCACCATTGCCCGTGGTCTATTGAGAATGAATGCGCCCAAAGCGCCTAGTCCGCAGATTGTCAGCAACTCATTTCGTAACGCTTTATTCATAGGGGCTCCCTTCCTCTGAAAGTTTAAATTTCGCAGAATGGGATACAATGAATTGGCTATTTAGTTGAAGATTCTCTCCAAAGTGCACAGATATTGTGAATATGCACAAAATAAAAAACCCACATCTTTTCGGATGTGGGCCTTCATAAAATCTTGCTGTGCTCTTCTAGAGCTGGAAGTCGTCACCACCGGCAGGCGCTTGACCGCCACCATTGTTACTTGGCGCATCCAGATCGAAATCAGGATCGCCGCCAGAGCCCGTGTCACTGCTCGCAGGAGGTGCCGAATCAAAGGCTGCGGCATCATCCGAAGAAAGGCCGCTGCTACCGCCGGCATTGCTTTGTGAAGGTGCGGGTTTCACACTGCCGCCTGCGTAATCGCCGGTGTAAATCTCATTGGTCGAATCAACCACGTAACCTGTTGCGAAGTGATCGGCCAATTTAATAATCTTCACCTGGCCGATCACACGGTCATTCGTCACAGCTTTCGTGCTGCCTTTACGAAGGCGCTCGTTTAAGAAGATGTTCAAAGTAGAACCCTCTTGCAAACCTTCTTTCGCGCCCGCATTCAAAAAGATGATATTGTCCGTTCCGAACATTCTCTGTTCGTGGCGCTCAAACTCACCACCGATGATTTTTGCCTGCACAGAGGTTGAAACCGGCGTTGCGCCCGAGTCGAAAGTCTTGACCGTTCCAGGAATGAGCTTCGCGCCGACATCCAATGGCTGAATCGCTTTTTTCACAATCGCACGGAAGAGATTGTCGCCTTCATTCACACGCTCACGGAGTTCAATCTCGCCCTGCACTTCAACAACGTAACCTTTGTTACCGAGAAGCTCACTGGGGTCAGAAATCTTCACATCATCCTTAACGACAACAAAGTGCTTATTCGCCGCGTTCGACACGCGCACGATCACAAGCTCGTGTTCATTGGATGTTCTTTCATCCGGCTGCTCCATCTCAACGATTTCGCCGATACTTTCCACCGGGTTGTCTGAAACGTAGAAAGAAAGATACTTGGGTGCCGGCGGATATTTCACGCGGGCCCCGCTGACTTCGAAATCGACTGGTGGCTTATTCACAGCTCCCAAACGATAAAGCGGCAAGCTATTCGGAAGTTTTTTTACCACCGGACGGCTTTTCTTTTTAGGTGGCGGGATCTTGATACTTTCAAGTTCACCGGCTTCATTTTTCTCAAGAACATGCGTTGGCATTTCCTCAGGCGCCGCTGTCTTTTCGGCTAAGCCCACGGTCGGCGCTTCGGCCAAAGTTCCCGGGTAAAACTTGATCTGCTGACTCGGATTGATCTCGTGCGGATTTTGAATATCGTCGGTGTTATAAGACCACACCTTCGGCCAATAGTATGAATCACCAAAAAGAGTATGACTGATATCCCACAAAGTGTCTTTGTTCTGAACGGCGTAGCTATTGGCTTTACGGCCCGACAGAACTTTTTCCCAAGCTTCTTCCGAGGTGGGTTGTTCGTTGTATTTCTTATAGATACGGTGGAAACGCTCTTCGCGTCTGATATCAGCGTCGTCTTGCGCATGCGCCAACACCGCCGTTGCAATGACGGCGACCGTAATGGTTTTCAGAAAGACTGTTTTTTGGGGCACAACTCACTCCATCCTTGGAAAGCAGTGTCGAAAACTATCGCATTAACTTAAGATCATTTTCAGCGCGGAAGGCTTCAGGGCTGCCTGGGTATCTCTTACGCAAATCAGAAAGAACGCTCTTTGCTTGCGGTGCCAAGTTCATTTGCTTGTATGCAATCGCCTTGGCGTATTTCGCAGCAACTACTTTATTACTGCGAGGATATTGAGTAATGACTTTTTGATAGTACTTGATGGCTTCAGCGTAGTTCTTGCTGCTAAACGCCATGCGGCCCGCTAAATAGAGTACATTGTCAGCGTACGAGCTCCCCGGAAAACGAGTCATGAATGTCTGCATGCGACTTTTAAAACCAATCTCATCGTTGGAGCGATAAGCGTTGAAAATCTCAGCATAGAGAGTCGTCTCATCCACTTTCGACGGATCTTTACCTGTAAGCTCAATCATGAGCGCGTCTTTACTTGTCGGGTCTTTCACTTTCTTAGCTGCGAAAGTTTCAACTGCAGAAAGACTTAAAACAAAAGTTACTGTCAAAATAAAATACTGCTTCATCTCTCATCACCTCGGTCTAAAACCAAGTATGACACGGCAAGAGAATCCACGACAATAAAGAGTTTTCCACATCTTTTGTTGAGTTACCCGGAACCTAGACCTTGGACTGTAAGCCAGATAAGGCTTTGAGCGTTTTGCTGAAAATTTGATCAGCAATTAAGTTATTGAATTTACTAGAGTTGTGACGAAATATTGACGAAAAATGGAACTCCGAATTTCAGATCTTAAATTCCGATTTTTGGCCGCTTCGCGTTCTAATTTCAGATTATTTTAGATCGAGAGTCTGGCTCAATTTTTGTTAAGTCATTGAAACTATGATTTTAATCGTCCTGCTTGCCGCAGTTTACAGCATGAGTAGTTTCTTTGATTTGCCTGCAAAATTATCAGAGCACTCGCTGATGATTCATCATTTCTGTTTACAAATGCTTCCAACGAGGGTGGAAAACCACGGCAGTTTAGAAGCTTTGGTATGCGGAAAAAATATGCAAGAGCTCGAGTTGCAGCAGCTTCTTGTGCAATCTTCACTCATCCATGTCTTCATTGTCTCAGGCTCTCACTTCCTTTTCTTGCATAAATTGTTAGCACGAGTTCCGATTGTGCGTTTTTGTCCACTGTTAGTGTTGTCGGTGTATTGCTTGGCAACTCTTTGTCAGCCGCCGGCACTTCGTTCACTTCTGTTTCTGTCACTTGTTAGTTTCACAAAACAGCAAAAAAGGTTTCCGTCGCCGGTGATTTTGGTTTTCATCAGTTGCGCTTTCAGTGTGTGTATTTTCCCACAGTGGATCACGTCCCGTTCCCTTTTGATGAGCTTGCTCGCGGCACTGACCATCGCGGTGATGTCAGAATTTTGGGGAAAGAATCGCGGGAGCATTCCGGAAATGTTCGCAACTCAATCCACCATTTACGTGGTGATGGCGTTTTGTCTATGGGGGTTTTCCAATCTGCATCCGCTCAGCATCTTGATGAACATGATCTTTGCTCCGTTGATTGGAGCAGTCATTTTCCCACTGGCCCTTCTTGTCATTGTTTTGCCGCCACTCGGTTTTGTTTTTGATGCTGCTATGAATGCATTGATTTGGATTTTACGGAACACCTCGGAAGTCCTCGGTGAAAACGGTGCTGGAGAACTCGTTCCTGTTGTTTGGCAATGGACTTTGTTTCTAGTGCTGACCGCGGCGTCTTATTCTTACCTCATTCAACAAAAGCGCCGGAAGGTTCGTCGTGCCTAAAGTGTGGCTTGCCGTTGTGTTTTTGATTTTGTTTTCACCGGCTTTTCTGAAAGATGAAGGTCGGATGAAACACTATTGGATTGTCTGGAATGTCGGCCAAGGGCAATGGGCCACGCTCGTTGATGAAAAATCCTGCCGACACTTCGATATGGGAGGAGAGAAAAATCCCCTTCCCCGCCTCCACCGCCTCTGTGGGGGGAAAGAAAACTTCATCTCTCTAAGCCACTGGGATCTTGATCACGTCGGCTTTGCGCTGCGGGCGAGAAAGTTTTTACCGAAAGCGTGTCTGGAAACTCCCCCTCTGGGGAAATCTTCGCCATACAAGATGAAGATTCTCAGTGCGTTTGCAAAGTGCTCTGACAATTATACGAGTCCCGCCAAAGAACTGACACATTTTTCTTCGGCGGATCTCCGTCAGAAAACCAATGAGCTCAGTCATGTTTTTTTGGTGGCTCAAACGTTTCTAATTCCGGGCGATTCGACGGCAAAACAGGAAAAAATCTGGAGTGAGAATGCGGAGCTGGGGCGGACGAAGTTTTTACTGCTCGGCCATCACGGCAGCCGCACCAGCACCTCGGAAGAATTACTCAGTCATTTAAGGACTCTCAAAACCGCCGTGGCTTCGGCGCGATTTGCCAAATACGGTCATCCGCACCAAGAGGTGGTGCGGCGACTGCAGAAATATCATGTTCCACTTTTGAAAACAGAAGACTGGGGAAACCTGTGGTTTGAAAACCCTTAAGCCCTGTCTAATCCATGCTTGCGTTTGCAAGGCCCAAGTAGTCTTTCACGTATTTTTTAATAGCGTCTTTGAAGCGTTCGGGATCTTTTCCGATCATCTTTAAGAGCTTCGGCCCTTCGGGCTGATGAGCTTGAGTCAAACCGATAATATTTGCGATATAAATGCGCGCCTCATCTTCTTCAGCGCGATTTTTATAACTGAGAACTTCGACTTTCTTCTCGCGGATCCAGTACTTGTTGCCACCTGCTTCAACAAGATCGTAGGCACTTGGATTAATACCGGGCCAATAAATCTCATGTAAATCCTCAACCCGTTCGTAAGCATCTGCCTGACGCGAATATTCGTGCAGGGCTGTGTCTACGTAGGGTTTTAATTCCGTAATGTGGTAAGAGCCGTCTTTACTCTGAGTCAGAACCCACAAGCGCTCCCCTGCATCTAAGCTGCCACCACGCTCAAGCGGGCGCTTTGCAACTTCAATCACCCTCACGCCCGGAAAAAGAGATTTCACTTCATTGAGACCAGGATAACCGTCCCACTTTTCAATTTCACCGGCTTTGTATTTAAAATGTCCGTCGACCATTTTCTTTGCGACGTACGCGGCCCGCTGGGCTTCGTAAGTTTGCATGTCCATGGACATCGCTTTAGCGATGCTCTTTGGCATGGCCACCTCTTTACCCTGAAGACCTTGGAAATAAGCATTAAAAAGATCTTTTGCACGAATATCTTTGGAAGATGCTTTTGCCACTAGAACAAAGCGTGCATATTCCAAAGCAAATGGCCCTTTACCACCGTCATCAAAGTCGACATTCAAAAATCTCATGACGTTTTGACCATTCTTGGTTTGCACGGGAATGACCGACATATTACCGAGATGTGGATCCCCGCTGATCGTGCCATAAGGGTCAGTGTAGTTCACTAGATCGCCAAGAACACGCGGATCACGATTGTAAGACCAGATATGGTCCGCATTACTGCGAAGGAGCTGGGACACATTCTTAGAAAGTTCAACTTGCTTAAAGCCAAAGGCATCCGGGATGCTCCCTTGGGGAACGAGCGGAACGCTTAAATTAAAAACGAGTGCGCATGCTAAAACTGTGCTCATGGCTAATTACTCGCAATTCTGAGAAAGTGGTTTGCCGGCAAATTGCACATCCATATCCAAATCAAGCTTCAAAGTGCCAGCTTGACAGAACTTCTTCAACATCGCAGCCAGTTGATTCAAGTTTCCTTTAATGGATTTCAAATCGGCGTCTGTCATCAAAGTTTCATCTTTAAAGAACTTGCGTGTTTCTTCATTCTCCATCGCTGCGTTGAACTTCATTAAGCGGGTGTAAGTGCCTTGATTCATGTGACGAAGGCCCTCAGCCAGCTTCGCACCCTTCACAACATTGCCTTTAGAAACGCCGCAATCGTTATCTTTCAACATCATCGCTTTCAAAGCGATCGCCCCTGTTTGGCGAACTTCTTCGGGCTTCATCTTCGAAGTGCTCTTGATGTTTTGCGCATCGTTTGGATCTTTATAGAAGTACTTCATCGTAAAATGCACATTACCGAAGCGGTCATGTTGATTCATGATGGTGTCCATCACGATCAGTTCACTCACATCTTTCATTTGCTGAAGCTTTTGTGCGTTCGCAACAGTGAAGCTGTTACCCACTAATTGATTCACGCTTCGGCCATCTTTCAATAAAGCATAAATTGGATTGCGAGCCCCGAAGCGAATCGCACGCTCTTGTGTGTCGGCACCGCCGTTGAACATTTCAGTGTATCTCTCTTCATTGCGCGGATTTTCTTGCAGAGCTGCATAAGACTGTTTGAAGTCCGACGTTAAAACCTCGTCTTTATATTTACCCGCGGAACCCGCTGCAAGTTTCTTCGCGTAGCTGTCCCATGTCTGCCAAATCAAGCTGCCGCTTTTAGTGATGCTCATTCCTTTTGCCGCAAGCTGCTGATGTTTTTTCAAGTCCATGGTTCTTAAAACCGCCGGTGGTACTTGCAAGATATCGCCGAGGATTCTTGAAACATGGTAGTAACCAACAAGCGACGGAGTGTAACTGCAGCTGGTGCTGCCTTTGTATTTTGCGAGCATTTTCGCGCCGTCGAGCTGACAAGTTTTTGCTTCAACCTGAGCTGCCGTCATGCCTTCGGGAACCATATGAAATTGTACGCCGGGATTTGTGCTTGCGGTCTTTGGGCAAAACGCCACCGGCTCAGTTCCGCCAAAAGAGCAAAGCTCCTGTTCTTTTTCGATATCTCGTTTGGAGTACTTAGCTTCTGGAAACTTCTTTGGAATCACACAGACTTCAGTGGCCCCGCTTGTTGGGATTTGAACAATTTGTGTCCCACGATTGTAAGTCGTGGTCATCCCAGCCATGGTGATCGGCACCAAAAGGGCCATTAAATTCGAAAGCATAAGGGTCTCCTTCATAACATGAATGACATTCAACTCTTCAAATGGAAGGCCATGGGATGCTCCCTAAAAACGTTTAAATTCAGGCTGGGTCAGGACTTCGTCAGGATTCAGTTAAAGGGACGCTAAAGGGCCACCTGCTGTCAAAAAGTGTGACAGACGATGGTCCAGATTCAGGGCCGGACGCTCTCTGTTTGGCGGAACATGCGACACAATTAAGCAATGACGACATTAACAAAATCAGTAATCGTGTGTGTTCTTTTGTGTGGCTGCGCTGGATCTCTTCAAGCAAAATCTCAGGATTTCGAGCAGGAACAAGCTCCGTTTGCGAGTGCTCCTGAAGCAGAAAAATTCAACCAAACCGAAAGTGTGATCTACTATCAAAACCGTTATGTTTTGAAAAATGCTTACGACAAGCTGGTTGATAATCAGGGGAATGGTTACGAGAAACTGTACGGTGTGCGCAACTTCCGTGCGGTTCTAAATGGTGTTGTGTACCGTGGCGGCGCGAATAATGCTTACAATAAGTACGGTAAGCGTGCGAACCAGAATCCACTGCCGGCGATGGGCTTGACGAATCTGTGTCAAGAGGGCTTCGGCACGGCGATTTACCTTTACCCGACGAATTACAGTACGGCGGCAAAGACCACGAACTGTAAGTCTGTGGTGGATGGTTCGGCTCAAAAGCTAAGCTACGCACAGATCAGCCCACTATCAAGCGACACAGAAGCGCGCAAAATCTTGAATATCATTTACAAGAAATTAACCACGGACACAGATCACTCGCCGATTTACATGCACTGCTGGAACGGCTGGCATGCATCAGGTTTGATTTCGGCATACACGTTGCGCCAGTTCTGTGACTTTACCGGCGAGCAGGCGGTATCGTACTGGAATCGCAACACAGACGGCGTAAACCAGGGCTCAAGCTACGACCGCATCCGCGCAAAAATCCGCGCCTTCACGCCAGACTCGAGCATGAAAATCGACCCTGCACTGAAGGCCCAAATCTGCCCAAGCAACAAAAACTTCACAGAATAAAAGAAGCGAAATCTGAAACTCCAAAAAGCCGGTGGGTTCAACCGGCTTTTTTTATTTCTGCAAGCGCGTGGATTTAAAAGACCTAAGAAAAAAGCTAAAAGCTCTCAGAAGAAATCAAAACATACGAATTATAAACCAAAGCCCCTGCGGAAGTGACGGAATAAGTAAGTTCATATGTTCTTAGTACCTCCCTCTGAATAGGGTCAACTTATAGGTTGACCTTATTCAGAGGGGGCCTCTATCTCACGCTAAGACTTACCGCTCGCACAGGTGGGTTTTCGCCGGAAGGCCGGCCCCACTTGGGCGGGTCTCATGGATGGAAGCACTCTCACCACCTCTGGCCTCGGAATTGCCATACAGATCAGCGGCTCCGTAAAGAGCTGATTTATTCCCGACGGAGCTCGATTTGGGCTCCGTCGGGAACGCCAATTGGCGGTGTTGTTTAATTTTTCTACACGCTGGACGTGACTGGTGCGCTTTATGGTTAGACATATTTTTATCCTCTTAGCCGCCCTCGTGCTTTCTCCACAAGTGTTTGCAGCACCCGCCGGAGTTGTCGACGCCATCACCGTGTCCGCCGTCGGCGACGTTATGATGGGCACCACCTATCCCACCGACACCCTCCCGTCAGACGGTGGCAAAAAATTATTTAAGTACAGCAAAGAGTATCTCAAAGCCGCCGACATCCGCGTCGGCAACCTCGAAGGGACGTTGTACGACGGCGCCGTCGCCCTCGACGGTAAAGCCACGGGCCCGAACCGCTATCTCTTTCGCACACCGACCACCTATGCCCCCCTCCTCGTCGATGCGGGCTTCAACGTCATGAGTCTCGCAAACAATCACGCCATGGACTTCGGTAAAGCCGGCATCGAGTCCACAAAGAAAACCCTTCAAGCCAACGGCATCCAATACTCCAGCAAAATGGGCAAAGAGGTCGCACAGTTCAACATTCGCGGCATCAAAGTCGCTCTGATTTCTTGTGACTTCTACTCGGGCCCTCGCAGCATCAGCACTCCCGACGCCACTTACGCTGAGATCCGCGAGCTGAAGAAAAATTTCGACATCGTGATTGTCACTGCTCACGCCGGAGGCGAAGGCCGCGGCGCTGAACGCGTAAAAAACGCGCCTGAAATTTTCCTCGGCGAAAATCGCGGGAACTCCGTCGCCTTCGCCCGCACGGCTATCGACAACGGCGCCAGCCTCATTCTGATGTCAGGCCCCCACGTCCCCCGCGGCATGGAAGTCTATAAGAACAAACTCATCGCCTACAGCCTCGGAAACTTCGTTACCGGCCGCGGAATCAACATCGAAGGCTATGCCGGCGTCGCCCCCCTCCTGCGTGTGCAGATGGACCGCAACGGCAACTTCACGCAAGGCCATTTGGCCTCTTTCCGCCAAGCTCGCGACAATGGCGCTGTCTATGATAAAACAGGCTACGCTTTCAATTTCGTGAGCAAGCTCTCGGAGCTTGATTTTCCCCAAACTATGCCGCAGTTTGATGAGAAGACGGGCCGCATTTCTCCAGCAAAGTAAACACCCCGTCGGCAAAAGGACAGATTTCATGACAGCTCAACAACATTGCCCTTGTGGTCTCGAAAACACCTATGACGCTTGCTGCGGCCTTTACCACTCCGGCGAAGCGGATGCTCCGACGGCTGAGAAGCTGATGCGTTCGCGTTATTGCGCGTTCGTAAAAAAGGAATACGACTACCTTGAGGAAACCCTCGATCCGCAAACGTCTTTCGACTTCGACCATGAAGGCAATCGCGAGTGGGCTGACCGCATGAACCTGTACAAGCTCGAAATTCTGCGCGCCGAAGAAAATGGAAACAAGGCCACAATTGAGTTCAAAGCCTATTATCGTGAGAATGACGCCGAATTGGTTCACCACGAAGTCAGCAAGTTTCGCAAACAAGCGGGTGTTTGGTATTTCCGAGAAGGAAAAGTGTTTAAGACCACTTAGCTCATCTTTTCGGATCTTCCATAGTGTCTCGCAAAACTATGGAATAACTATGGATTCGCGTTTTATTCGCTCCTGTGGGAGACTGGACCTATCAGTTGACCTTCCACAGTTTCGGAAGCGAAAGGACGCGAAGATGCCTAAAGTACTCTTGGTTGAAGATGATCCGCAAATCTCTAAAAGTCTTAAAATGAGTCTTTCTTTCAGCGGCTACGATGTGAGTGTTGCAGAAAACATCGCTGATGGCTGGGACAATGTTTCTAAGCACATCTTTGATATTCTTCTTCTCGACGTGAATCTTCCAGACGGCAGCGGTCTTGACCTTTGCAGAAAAATCCGTGCGATGGGACAAAACGTTCCGATTTTGTTTTTGAGTGCGCGCACTGATGAAGCTGTGGTTGTTGAAGGCATGAACATCGGTGCTGAAGATTACATCCGCAAACCTTTCGGTACTGAAGAACTCAAGGTGCGCATGAACAAAGCGATGAAGCGCACAGATCCTGAAAAAAATCTTGTGGCGTATGGCCCTCTGAAACTCAGTCTTGAAAAACGCACAGTCACTCTTTTCGACAACCCGATCTCTTTAGGCAAGAGAGAGTTCGACATTCTCACAATCCTGGCGAAAAAAGCCGGCGAAGTGGTGTCTCGCGAACAGATCTTAGGCCTGCTCGAACCGAATTCTGAGCTCTACGACCGAACTATTGATTCACATATGAGTCACTTGCGTCGTAAAATGCGAGATGCAGGGAAAGAGGAAATCCAAATTCTTCCGGTGTACGGAGTTGGATACCGCCTTCTCTGGAAACAAGCGAACTAAAAGTTCGACAAACAGGCGAACTAGCAGTTCGACAAACAAGCGAATTAGTTCCGTTGAACTTGTGTTCATTTTTTTTGAATCAAGGTGTTTAGCTTTATGAAAAGCATGGCTTTCGTACGCCTTTTTGTGATCGGTTTAGTAGCAGCGTTCCTGCTGAGTATTGTTTCGTTGATTTCATTAAAAAAAATCATCGAGCTAAGCTCCGCAGAACATCGCCGCTTCTTTGTGATGTCGATCGCCAATCGTGTTGAAGAACGCCCTCTGAATGAAAACTCTCTGAAATTTTTTAACCCTAAACGTCCCCCGTTTGATGGTCCCGGCGGACCTCACTGCTGCAAAAAAGGAAGTTCCGACTTTCCCCCTCCAGGTGGGCCTGGAGACTTTCCTCCCCCACCTCCAGGAATGATGATGGAGGGTGGTCCCGGTGGGCCACCGCCTCCAGGAGGCCCCGGAGATTTCCCTCCATTCATGCCCCCACCACCGGACACTGGCAAAGCGATGCCCCCGCCTCCTCAGCAACCTCGTGGTGGCCCGTTTCCGCCGCGCTTGAATTTGTGGCTTGTCGGCGAAGACGGCAACGTCATCAGCACTAACAACGATAAACCATTGCCAGAAAAATGGCGCCGCGTGGGTTTACCAAAAGAGCCACACGAACTGACGACCAATGAAGGTATTTTCCGCCTGACGTCGACTTCCATTATCGTGAAGCTCGATTCAAAACCACCGGCTTACCTCGTTGCGATTCAAGATGAAGAAAGCTATCTGTCTGGTCCCCTCTTCTTCTCGCAGGCGGGATTGACCTTCGTCACCGTGTGTTTGGCGATTTTCTTCTCGCTCTTTTTCACGTTCTTGTATCTGCGCCGTAAATCCTATGATGCTAAGTCTGTCTTGTTGCGCCTTGAGCGTGGTGATTTAAAAGCCCGTTTTGAAATCAAGCGCATGGATGAGTTCGGGAATCTAATGCTCGACTTTAACCGTATGGCCAATGAAATCGAGCGCCTTGTTCATCGCATTCATGAAACCGAGAAATCGCGTAAGAACCTCTTGCAGGAGCTCGGTCACGATCTGCGCACTCCATTGACGGGACTGACGACGGCATTTGAAACACTGAAGTATCACTACACAAAAATTACTGATACCGATCGCGAAGAGCTTTTTACGATTATGGGCGGTGAAATCACCTACCTCCGTGACTTACTTGAGAAGCTTTTAACGATTGCGACTCTGGATGAGCCTCACTATAAGACTTCAACGGAGACGATTGATCTAGAGGACCTTATCGCGCAAGAAATCCAATCTCGTCAAAGTGGCGCAAAGTCTTCGAGCCCGATTCAGTGGCAATTTATATCCAAGATCTCCCAGGACAATCCGGACACTTTGCTTGGTGACCCACACTTGATTATGCGCTTACTCCGCAATGGTTTGGACAACGCCGCGAAGTTCGCGCGAACCAACGTTGCTGTGTCGCTGATTGGGACGAAAGACGGCTTTGAGATCTATATCAAAGATGATGGCCCTGGCATCACTGCTCAAGGTATTGAGAACTTCGGTAAGCGTCGCGACTATAGCGCCCGCTCCGTCAGTGGCATGAGTGGCCTTCAGTACTCCATCGGCCTTGGCTCGGTGATTATGAAAGCCGTCGCTGAACTCCACGGAGGCTCGGTCGAAATCAGCAATTGCGCAGGCACGGATGGCCAAACGGGTGCTTCATTAAAGATCTGTCTGCCTAAAACGCTCTCATCCGAGTGATCAGTGCCCAAAACTCCTCCCATGTCTAAACTATGAACACGCTTTTCCCATCAAAGGCTATACTTGAGTTCTGAGAATGGAATGCAGTTTGCTTTGAATCTGCCTGGTTTATAATTTTAATAAACATGGAGTATTTTATGAAAAAGTCTTTATTGATGGCACTGGTTTTGGCATCAGCATTTCAAGCACATGCTTACAACTGTTCAGACAAAGTGACCGGAGCAGAAGCTGGTAAATTTGAAGAGATTCCGACCACCGATGGAAGCCAAAAAATCACTTACATGTCTAACAGAACAACGACCGAAGGATGGGAGTTGTTGGTTGCAAATAATGGAAACTTATACAACGCCGATATGATGGTTCAGAATGGAAAAGATATCTTAGTTGGTAAGTTAGAAATGAAGTCGTACTACTTCGCCCTGACCCTGAACGGTCGCCAATTGGTTTGCGAATAAAAATACCTATTACTCAAGCTTCGGCATACTCGGCTGCGAGCATCTGAACGAGCTCCGCAGCCTTCATTGTCCGAATCTGTGCGACACCTTCGCCCGCCCACATTGATAAAAACTCTGGGCGACGCATTTGTGCGGCCTTCCCACGAATGTCCCGCGTAAAGGCGTTCTGCGCTGGAAACGGCAAAATTGCCGATTCTTTGTCTTTCATTTCCATCATGAAACGGTTTTCAATCCCCCGAGCGATACGCCCCGAGAAAGCCCGGGTTAAATGAGTCGTGCGCTGTTGGGTATCGAGCAAGAACAAACGATAAGCCTTATTCGTTCCCGCTTCTTCACAGAGAAGAAAGGCCGTTCCGAGCTGTGCTGCCTGCGCGCCGAGATCCACGGCGGCCTTAATCCCCTTGCCATTCATGATGGCACCGGCTGCGATGATAGGGACACGAATATGATCTTTCAATAAAGACACCAGCGGCAAGACACCAATCTGTGGGTCCTCTTTTTTGGCGTCAAAGATCGCACGATGTCCTCCGGCCTCAACCCCTTGAGCAATCACGGCCTCAACCCCAGCCTCTTGCAAGAGGAGAGCCTCATCTAAAGTCGTTGCCGTCCCCATCGTGTAAATACCTTCGCGCTGGCAAGCCTCGAGGTATTTTCTATCGAGTGAACCAAACACAAAGCTGAAAGCCGCGGGCTTTTCACGCAGCATAGCTTCAAATTGCGCATCGAAATTTTCCGCATACGGCGGTTTGAAGTCCGGCTTTTCTAGTTCGAGCTCATCACGATAGATCTTGGTCGCCTTGAGGGCTCGGTGCAAAGACATCTCGTCCAGCACAGGCTCTTCAGCCGGCACAAAAAGATTTACTACAAACGGTCGCTTGGTGAGCTCACGGGTCTTTTGAATTTCCTGAGTCATCAATTCCGGAGAAAGATAAGCACAACCGAGAGAACCAAGCCCCCCGGCATTACAGACAGCCGCCGCGAGAGCCGGTGTACTAGGACCGCCTCCCATAGGTGCGAGAATCAATGGAAGTTTCATCTCAAAGCGCTTCATCAAGTCGTTCATGAGTAAAATGATACTCCGATTCGCGCGAAAGACAAAAAAAACCCACATCTCTCGATGTGGGTTCACAAATTTAATCAGCCGAAGCTTTTAAATTACATTTTGTAAGGCTTGTATTCCATGCCCAAGTCACGAGCAACTGGTTCGTATACAACGTGGCCGCCGTAAACATTCAAACCTTTCAAAAGGTTTTTGTCTTTAGCAACAGCATCTTCAACGCCCATAGCAGCAAGCATAGAAGCGTATTTCAAAGTGACGTTCGTCAAAGCGTAAGTTGAAGTGCGTGGTACAACGCCTGGCATGTTAGGTACGCAGTAATGGATGACGCCATCAACTTCGTAAGTTGGGTTTTGGTGAGACGTCGGACGGCAAGTCTCGATGCAACCACCTTGGTCCACCGCAACGTCAACAACCACAGAACCTTTAGACATAGAAGAAATCATGTCTTTAGAAACCAAAGTTGGAGCTTTGTGGCCGGTAATGAGAACACCACCGATAACCAAGTCAGATTCTTTGACTGAATCTTCGATGTTTTTTGCATTTGAGAACAAAGTCATGCAACGACCTTGGAAAATATCATCAAGATATTCCAAGCGAGCTGTGTTCACATCAAGGATTGTCACAGAAGCGCCCAAGCCCACAGCCATTTTCGCTGCGTTCGTACCAACAACACCACCACCGATGATTGTGACTTTGCCTGGTTTCACGCCAGTAACGCCACCCATAAGGATGCCTTTACCGCCGTGGTCCTTCTGAAGGTAGTAAGCGCCGATTTGAGTCGCCATACGACCGGCAACTTCAGACATCGGAGTCAAAAGTGGCAAAGCACCATTGTCCAACTGAATTGTTTCGTAAGCGATGGCTTTTACTTTTCTCTCGCACAATACTTTTGTCAATTTTGGCTCAGCCGCCAAGTGCAAGTATGTGTAGATGATTTGATTTTCTCTCATGAGCTCATACTCATCTGGGAGTGGCTCTTTCACTTTCATGATCATGTCAGCTTTAGCGTATACTTCTTTTTTAGTATCGATGATTTTCGCGCCAGCTTTTTCGTATTGTTCGTTGGTAATACCGCTACCAACACCCGCATCTTTTTCAACGATGATTGAATGACCTTCTTTAACGAGCTGGCGAACGCCGGCTTCAGTCATACCCACACGGTTTTCAGAAATCTTGATTTCCTTAGGAACCCCAATAAGCATAATATCTCCTGTTTTTCTACGCTTGGTAACGACATCGAAATATGCCACATCGCCTTGGGATTGCAAGGCGTGTGTTCACCCTCCGAAGCACGCTCCCATAACTCTTTGCATTAAGCTCTGTAAGTTGTTTCGATATCCACGGAACAGGGAATGTCTCATTATAAGACCAAAAGTCGAGAGTTCGCTGAATGTGTGGAAATTCTCCATGACGCTTGTATCCTAAAGTCAGTCTACTTTGGGGGAATGTACTCATGAAGAGTCTTATGGTTCGCACGATCCTTGTGATCGCATCTATTGCTATGACAGCTATTTTATTCCAGAACTGCTCACAGAGCTTTAAAGCCGAAGACAGCAACGGAGCCGCGGACCTCGGGTCCTCAGCCAACCACGACACCCCACACATTACCTCTGTCTCAACCAAGATGGAGCCCAATACCGACATGGAGTTCTCAGTCTTTGCCGACTCCCTTTTGCCATCGACCAGCTATGAGTGGTCACACACTTTGAATGGCACCCCGTCGGCTTGTGCCCTGAAAAACGGCAATAAAGCGACCACCTACATTATTAACTGCGCCCAGGCCGGTAGCCTCGTGGTGAAGGTCAATGCGCTTGAGGGCAATACTCCAGTGACGATCGCGCCTTACACGCTCACTCTGACAACCACGCCAACGACGGGCACGCCCTCTACCAACGAGATCAACTTGCAGGTGAATTTCTCGATCCCGGCCAGTACAGGCGCGACTCCTTGGAATACAACAGCCACCGTGGTTGAAACTTTCATCGGTCAAACTTTGAAGTTCACGAATAACGACAGCGTCGTTCACCAAATGCATACCGGTGGCAAACCGTGCCCGCACGGCTCTGCCATGAATCCAGGAGCTTCTACGAATTGTGTAATCTCAAAGGCCTACAACTATAAAACAGATGGCAATCTGTATGATCACAACCTCGGCACGAAGTCGCCATTCTATATGATTGCTTACGATGGTTCGGCTCTCTACACGACAAACTGTGCAAGCTGCCACGGGGCCCTTGCCAGTTCTGCGAAAAAAGGTGCGCGCGTTTCTCAGATCAAGAATGCGCTGTCGGCTGTTCCGCAAATGAATACAAATGCCAATTTGATGAATTTGACTCAGAGACAGATCGAAGCGATTTCATTCGCACTCGGCGGCAAGTAGAAAATAGATAATGGAAAATAGACGGTCGAGTACGACTACTGAGGAACAACCCAGCCTGAGAAGCGCTGGACTTCCTCAGTGATATCCGCCCCTAGCTCCACATGACGGAAGCTCTGCGGGGAATCCATAATCTTACGAACCAATTTATTCATAATATCATGGCCGGCCTTGTAGAGAACGACGTGGCCCATGAGCGGCATTTCCAGAGTCACAAGATCCCCCAAAGCATCGAGAGTTTTATGACGAACAAACTCGTCAGCAAAACGAAGGCCCTCGGGGTTGATCACTGTTTCATGATCCAAAACAATCGCATTCTCCAAGCTGCCGCCTTTTGCAAGACCGCGGGCTTTGAGCGCCTCGACGTCTTTTAAGAAACCAAAGGTACGAGCGTTAGCAACATCGCGGCCGAAACTCTGTTCGTTCACATCGATGTCCATCTTTTGCAGACCAATCGCCGGATGAGGGAAGTCGATGGTCACTGTCAAACGCAGGCCATGGTAAGGAACCACGTAGGCGTGTTTTTCGCCCTCAGAGAAATAAATCGGCTCAGTGATATAGCAATACTTGCGGGGCTGATCTTGCTCCACCATACCGACTTCAAGAAGCGCTTTTAAGAAGTCCCTGGCACTGCCATCCCCGATCGGGATTTCAGGGCCATCGAGCTCAACAAAAAGGTTGTCGATACGTAAAGCCGAAAGTGCTGATAAACAATGTTCAATCGTAGCCACACTGAAGGCCGGGCCACCGATGGTGGTTGCATGGGAAGTTGCTTGAACGTTTTTAGCAGAGACCTTTAAAGACGGAGAACCCGGCAGGTCCGTTCTTACGAAATAAACGCCTGTGTCTGGTGGCGCCGGGCGGAATGTCAGTGTGCAGGGATCGCCCGAGTGAATACCAATGCCATGAACGAGAGTTTTTTTGCGAATCGTCTTTTGTAAGAACATGGGCTGAATCTACCCCAAAGGCTGGCTCCCTGTCAAAAAATCCTGATTTGTGGCTTTTAAGCTCCATTTTCGAACGCAGCAGCCGATAAGAAATACACTCAAATTGAAGGAGGCCGTCGTGGCACATATTTTCCAGTGGGATCCAAGCAAACTTAGCATTCACGTCGACAAGATGGACCAAGAGCATATCAAACTCATCAACCTGATGAATAAGCTTGCGACCCGCTACGAAGAAAAGGCTCCTTTTACTGAGCTCGTGAGTATCGCCAAAGAACTGCAAAGTTGGACGATCACACACTTCGATCATGAGGAGAAGTTTTTCGACACTCTTCCCTACTCCCATGCGAACGTTCACAAAAAGATCCACAAAGACCTGCTCGCAAAATTAGACGACCACGTTAAGAACTTTGAGAAGTCTAAAACTTTGACAGATGAGTTCTTCCGATTCCTCAAAGTGTGGTTGACCGCACACATCGCCGGCATTGATATGAAATATGGTGACATTGCCAACAAGAAGGCAGCTTAATTTCTCTATTATTTCAGTGGGAACACCGTTCTCACTTTGAGAAAGACTGTCTTGAATCCTGACATTGTTGAAACTCTAAGGAGTTTTAGACATCGTGGGCCTTCCCGTGGTGGCCCCCTGCTTGCATTACCTGACAACAGGGGGAATGAATGGGGAAGTTAACACTGGTAGCACTCACTGGGATGTTGGTTTTATTGTTCCAGAACTGTTCCAAAACAGGCTTCTCAATTGATGACGTCACTGGCACCGGCGGAATGTCCGCTTCGGCTGCATCTACCGACAACGCCTTAGGCAATGACGTTGTTCTCCGTCTCGAACCGGCACTCGCCATTCGCGGTATGGGCTGCGTTCAATGTCACGCCAATGTCGACTCTAGCATCGTGACCGACTTCGGTTATAAAGGTGATGGCAAAGGCCGTGACTACTTCTTTAGCTTGCCGGCTCAAACTGTCGGCTCGGTCACAACAACATGGAATAGCGGTGGTATCTACGGAGACCACGGCAATAACTTCAACACCATGACGATTCCTGCCGACAAATCTGTGTTTGTTCCTAAGGCCGTTGCGCCTGCGGCTGTGACAACAGCAACTGCGGCAAAAACTTTGGCTGAATATATTCGTGGTCAATTCGCTAAATCAACAGATGCAGGCACAAAGGCCGCCAACGTCTATGAAAAATCCAGCATCTATATTGGTGCACCGACTGAAACAGACCTCGCAAATGCTTTTGGTGGTTTCGCTGCCAATGAAAGACAAAAATACTTCCGCGATCCTGTGGGCTCACCCCTCGCTGGCTTGCAGGATCGCGGCAACTTCTTCCAAAACAACAGCGTTGTGACTTGCGACGGAGACCTTCTGTTGCGCGGTCCTTTGCTCTTGCAAAACTTGCAACTGAATACCAGCACAGGTTGCCGTATTCACGTGATCGGTTCTGTCTTCATCTACGGTCCGATTTCATTCACGAACGCGAACGCCAACCGCAACATTCAGATCACTTCAACCAAAGCGATCGCAATGGGTCTTGGTAACGTAAAACCGGGCGCCACATTCTGTGAACCAAACAGCAACTGGGCTGTCTATCCAACAGATCCAAGCTGGGCGAAAGCATCTTCTATGATCAGCCGCTTTACTGATATCTGGACAGATCCAAGTTTCATGCTTCGTCAAAGCGGCGATCCGAAAGCTTTCGGCAACTCCGTTCTTGCTGAAGCTGCCATCATCGAAGCGGCCGTCGGAACTCTGTACGATGCTGCTTGCCGCGGTGAAGGCCGTAACGTTTCTTTCGAAAGAATCGTGTTGAACGCGCCCGTGGTTCACAGCCGCTATCAAGGCAACGTCTCAGGCACCATCATCGCTGAATTTGCAGTTATGGCCTTGGGTGACTTTAAATTCAAATTTGACCCGGTCTTCTTGCACGAGCCGCTCTTCCCACGCTTGAGCAAGAAAATCTATCTTGATGTAGTCGACTAGTACGGCAGAAGATTTTCCCAATCCATCAGATTGTACTTTTTAAGAATCTGCTTCAGACGCCCGCTCTTGCGGGCGTTTTCAAACCACTCGGCGACTTCTTTATCGAGTTTGCGAAAACCTGCTTTATTTTTCTTTGAAAACATCACCACCGAGCCAAAGCCGGCAAAAGACGCCGGAATGACATGCACCAGAGTGCCTTTGGTCTGTGCGGCACTATAACGAAGCACATTGAAATCACCGAGAGCTACATCTGCCCGCTTGGTTTTCATCATCAGGATCATTCGCTGTGAGATATCTGCGCCGCTGATTTCAACCAGCTCGGTTTTCTTTCCGCTCTGAGTTTCATCCTGCACACTTTCGCGGAAGTCATCGGTCTCAGGCCCCATATACGAAAAAATAATCGTTTTCCCGGCAAGATCAGAAAGATCATACAGACTTTCTAAACGCGTTTTCCCCATAGTGAGGGCACCGGCATAGCTCACGCCAAAGGGAGTTTCAACAATATCCACATTGGGAAGATAGCGAATCACATACCCTGGCAAAATAGCATAATCGATTTCATTCTTTTGCACCGAAGACGCTTGGCGCATGGCTGGGATTTCAACATATTCAAACTTGTAGTGATACTTTTTAGCGATCTCCTCAAGGATATCGTAAATATATCCCGTGGGACGGCCCATCTCAGCCATCCCGGTATAAGGCAAAATCCACTCCGTTCCGATCCGAATTTTCTCAGGAGCAGCAAAAGCGAAAACCGAAAAAAACGAGAGCGCCAGGAACATCCACTTATTCACTGCCTCCTCCCCTGAATGCGTTTGATCGAACTTTCCCAGAGAGCACGGTCTTTTGTCCACTCTTTGCGGAAGGTCGCGGGGATATCACTCATCCACCCGGAATACATCGAAGCCGTCTTCGCCGTCACCGGAAAAGTCGGCACGAGAATTTTCTTGGCAGGAACACGGCCGTTTAAGAGATCCGCTGCTGCGACAAAGCTTTGCCGCCCTATTTCACCACAGAACTGAGCGGAATCGATCACCGTGATGTTATTTTTAACGATGTTCTTGATGGACTCAGGATCACCATCGACTGTTGCGTGCTTGATTTCAGTGCGGCCTGCGGCTTGTAGTTCTTTGACGATCGCAATGCCGCCGCCGTCATTTACAGACACGATCACATCCACAGAACCTTTTTGCGGGAAGTCTTTTAAAAAATCCTGTGCGGCTTTTTTTCCACCGATAGGTTCTACCGCTTCATATGTTTTTAGCACTTGAAAATCTTGATCCAGGTGACGAAGGGTATCGAAAAATCCGTCCAGGCGATCCGTCGTCGATGAAACTTTAGGATAGGCAAAAACCACGATCCGAATTTGTGTTTCTTTAGGATAGAAAGAAGAAATATACTCAGCATTCAAGCGGCCCGCCTGATAGTTGTCGCTCGTAACGAAGGCTTCGAGATCTCCGCCGACAATATACTGGTCAAAAGCAACCACGGGGATTTTAAGCCTATTGGCTTCTTGCAGTTTATACGACAAAGCCGCGTTGTCCGTTGGCTGAATGATAATGACTGCCGGTTTTAAAGAAATGGCTTTAGCGAATTGCTCAATTTGATTTTTAATTCCGGCTTTACCGTCACCGGCAACAAAGGGAATGATTTCAATTTTATCTTCGGGTTTAGATTTTTTATTATAGCGAGCGGCCTCGGATTCGAGGCCTTTTCTCATGGCGACCTGGCCTTCGATGTTGCTGCTCCAATACAGAGCCGCCACTTTGCGAGATTCCGCGAAGGCGGTCAGACTAAAAAGTCCGATAAGTACTCCAAGCCAAATCCTTGCCACCATAGTTATGTCGGCATTTTGACACGAATACTGCCGACCTCCACACCTTTCCAGTTTTTCACCTTTGGTTCCAGATACTTTTTCAGTGATTGCTTTTCGTCCTCTTTCAACACACCCATTTTGTCGAGTAAAAAAGCCGTCGCCGCTTGCGATGCTCGAGAAGCTCCGTCTTCTGCTTTAATGGCAAAAGCCCAGCCCTTTTCAGGAATCACACCACAAAAAACACCCTCTGCGCCATTTTTAATGATGCAACGGCCTTTCGTCACCTGAATAAAATCTGTGGTAAAATCATCTGTCCCAGAAACATAAAAAGGCTCAGCTCGAACAGCATCCAAGATTGTTTGTGCGGCCGCACGTCTTTTATCGGATTCTCGTGGATTGATCAGAGCTTGCATGCCGATTGCCAGGTTCTGAAGTGGAACAGCGTATGTCAATATACCGCACCCATCGATTCCATAATGGGCCTTTTCGTGATCAAAGCGCATCACCTCAGAAAGAACTTTGCGCATACGCACTTGCGCCGGATGCGAATACTTTTCGTAGCCTTCCGGATTTTCTTTGAGATGCAAACACGTCGCGATGATTCCACTGTGCTTACCAGAGCAATTATTCACAATTGGAGTGGGTGTAATATTCCGGCGGATCATCTCGTGCGCAGTGGCTTCGTTCGCTGGCAAATGACCACCACAAACAAACTGCTCTTCGCGAATACCCGCTTTTTTCATGATTTCAGTCACAGCCAGAATATGATTTTTCTCACCCCGGTGCGAAGAACACACAAGAGCTAAGTGCTTCGGTTCAAAACCAAAAGCCTCATAGGCGCCGGACTCTACAAACGGCAGTGCTTGAAGCATCTTAATCGCTGAACGCGGAAACGTCAGGTAGTCGACATTCCCGAAATAAAGTGCAGGCACTGCTCTTTCATCCACAACAACGGCCATGACTTGGTGCTGACTTTCCACCACCGAACCACGCAACACTTCCACGGAAAGAGGAATTCTTGCTTTCATTTTTTCATCCTCGTACGAGGCTAATTGGACCCCGTAGTTTCAAATACTTGGTTTTTAGCAAACTCTGTGATCACACGACCGCGCTGAGTCTTCTGGATGAAGCCTTCTTGCAGCAAGAACGGCTCGTAAACTTCTTCGATGGTGTCGCGCTCTTCACTCAGAGCCGCCGCGATCGTTTCAACGCCGACAGGACCGCCGGCATATTTTTCATGTATAAGCTGTAAAATACGGCGATCCATCGGATCCAAGCCGTGGCGATCCACGCCGAGCAAATTCAACGCTGAATTTGCAAGATCTTGCGTGATCACACCATTGGACTGCACTTGCGCGAAGTCACGCACGCGCTTGAGCAAACGAATCGCCACACGCGGAGTTCCGCGGGAACGGCGAGCGATTTCTTCTGCCCCACCCTTTTGAATCGTCAGATTCAAAATCTTCGCATCACGTTCAACGATTTGCTGTAACGACTCGCGATCGTAGAAATTCATTCTTTCAACAATCCCGAAACGATCCCGGAACGGAGAATTCAATAAACCAGCGCGCGTGGTTGCACCGATCAATGTGAAGGGTGCTAATTGGAACTTCATCGAGCGCGCGCCGAGACCTTCGCCGGTCACGATATCGATGTAGTAATCTTCCATCGCCGTATAGAGATATTCTTCCACATGGCGGCTGAGACGGTGAATTTCATCAATGAACAAAACAGAGTGGGGCTTGAGGCTCGTCAAAATCGCCGCAAGGTCGCCCTTTTTATCGATCGCAGGAGCTGAAGTGGCTTTGAAGTCCACTTCCATCGCGTTCGCGATGATTTTCGCAAGAGTGGTTTTACCAAGTCCCGGAGGACCGCTCAAAAGTGTGTGGTCCAAAGCTTCGGCACGGCCTTTGGCGGCACCCACGAAGATCTTTAGCTTTTCTTTCACTTCTTGCTGACCAGGGAAGTCTTCGAATGTTTGAGGACGAAGAATATTCTCCCAAGACTTTTCGCCTTCAGCGAGAGTGCCTTCCAAAATTCGACCCGTGCGGTTTTCTTCCATCTTAATTTCCATATCTCAACCTATTTTCTATTTTCTAAGCTAGAGCGGTCCTGAAAGGGCCGCTAAGCCTTTACGGATGCTGTCTTCCAAGTCCGCATCTTTCGGCAGTGTCGATACGTACTGCTCTACTGCAAGAGGCTTAAAGCCCAAGTTCAACAGTGCCGAAGAAATCTCAGGATGCGGGTTCGGAGCTTTTTTCTTGCTCGCCGGCTCGTCTTTTTCAATCAGAACAAGCTTGCCTTTCAGAGTGAGAATAATTTGCTCGGCGGTTTTCTTACCCACCTTCGGCAGGCTTGAAAGCGCTTTGGCATTCCCGCTTTCGATCATCTCGTGAATCTGCGGCACGCGGCCGCCGGAAAGAATGCTTAACGCCATCTTGGGACCGACACCATTTACTTTTAACAGCGACAAGAACAAATTCTTTTCTTCTTTTGAGTGAAAGCCAAAAAGTTGAAAGGCATCTTCGCGAACATGAGTGTGAATCCACACGATCACTTCTTTGTGCAGAAGCGCTTGCAAATCCATCAGCGTGTTTACTGAAGCAAGGATCTCATAGCCAACACCGTTGACATCGATCAAGGCCGCATCCGGCGCTACTTCAACCACTTTTCCTTTAAGATAACCGATCATAAAGACCTCTTAGAATAAAATTACAATTCAACCGCGCGACGAACCAGCTGCTGCTTTTGAATTTCGTAAGCATGATGGCAGGCCATCGCCAAGGCGTCCGAAGCATCCAGGCGTTCGATTTTTGGCAAACGCAACAGAGCTTTCAGCACGGCTTGCACCTGTTCTTTGCTGGCTCCCCCATCCCCTGTCACGCCTTTTTTCACAAGGCGCGTGGCGTACTCGAAAACTTCCGCGCCGCCGCGGACCGCTTCATACATCACCACACCGCGGGCATGCCCCAGTTTGAAGGCACTGTCGGCATTTTTACCGAGGAAGATTTTTTCGATGGCAACTTGATCCGGTTGATACTTCTGCATGATTTCCTGAAACGCGGTCCCGAGCTGCATCATGCGCGTTGGAAAGCCCGCATCGGTGTCCATCACGATCACGCCGTGACTGACATGTTCCAGCTGACCGCCACGCGAAACGCGGATCAAACCAAAACCAGTAATGCGCGAACCGGGATCGACTCCCAAAATCAGTGAACTCATCAGGGTATTTGAATTCGTCTCTGAGGCTCGGTCAATAACAATAAAAAGCTCTATTGAATTTCTTAAACAGGGATGCAACAATATCCGAGATGCCCAAAATCGAAGCAAGCGCCATAGAGAAATACCAAGTCATTCTACAAAAAGATCCGAACTCTCAGGTCTTCGCCCCGCTTGCTGAAGCTTACCGCGAAATGGGAATGCTCAAAGAAGCAGCGACGGTCGCGCAAAATGGAGTGAAGCGTCACCCTACTTTTGCCTCTGGGCTTGTGGTTTACGCCCGCATCATGAAAGACATGAACCGCCCGGAAGATAGCTTAAAGTTGGTGCAAAAAGCCATTCAGCTATCACCGGAAAATATTTTGGCGCATCATCTACAAGCCGAAATTTATTTACAAAACAAGCAACCAAAAGAAGCTTTGAAAGCTTTCAAGATGGTTTTGTTTTTAAATCCTCAGAGTGAGCGTGCCCGCAAAGCCGTGACCAAACTTGAAAGCCTGACGGCGGACGAGTACGATGACGATGTTTTTGAGATGAGCAAAATTGGCTCTCTCAAAGAGCAATTCTGGATCGAAGACGAAGAAATCGAAGAGGCCGGCATTCACACGGCTTCGGAAATTCCAACCGAGTCCGTGGTTGCAAAAAAAGGCCCGCAAACTCCGCGTGGCCTTGAAAGAATGTTGTCGCTGATTGATGCCTTTATCGTTCGCAATGATCTGAATAAAGCCAAAATGCTTTTGAGTGATACACAGACCGAGTTCGGCGATCACCCCGAGATTTTGCAGCGGATGAAGCTCCTCCATAGCCGTAGCGGCTCGATGATGGCGGCTTCCACAGATGAAGATCATGCGACTCCTTTGAAGCCTTTGGTCTCTCGCGAGAAGGCCATCAGCCAGAAAAAACTCGAAGTTCTCGAGATGATGCTCCGCAATATTGGCGAATATAGACAGGTTTAATAACCCGTCTTCGCCTCTTTTCATTGACCGGCCCCCGCCTCCTTAGATTATATTGGCTCCTCTTAATTACAAATGGGGATGCTATGTACGAAACGGCAGATTTTAAAAAAGGTCTTAAGATCATGGTTGAAGGCAAACCTTACGTGATCGTTGATTTCCAACACGTAAAGCCTGGTAAAGGGAACCAGTTCAGCCGCACAAAATTGCGCAATCTTTTGACTGGTCAAAATCTCGAAGTCACTTTCAAATCTGGTGAAAAATTCGAAGTACCAAACGTAGAAAACAAAGAGATGACGTTCTTGTACAAAGACGACTCCGGTTATGCGTTCATGGACCAAGAGTCTTACGAGCAAATCTCTATGTCTGATGACGACCTCGGCGATTCAAAATACTACCTGACTGAAAACTTGAAAGTTGTGATCTTGTTCTACAACGAAAAAGCCGTCGCTGCGGACGTTCCAAAAGCTGTGAACTTGAAAGTCACTAAATCTGATCCAGGCATCAAAGGCGACCGCGTCTCTGGCGCGACGAAGCCTGCAACAATGGAAACGGGCCTTGTGGTTCAAGTTCCGTTGCACATCAATGAAGGCGATGTTCTTCGCATCGACACTTCAACTGGTGATTACGTAGAACGCGTCAATATGAAGTAAACTCTAAAGCCCGCTTGAAAAAGCGGGCTTTTTTTTTGAGAATTTCTATGAAGAGTGCTTCTTGCGCTTCTTCTTTTTGCCGCCACCGCTGTCATGATGAACGCCGCTCGTGACATGAGCCCCTTTCGGAGTTTTTACGGGTTTATAGACCGCACGCGGAGCAGGCCTGCTTGCCATCAGCGTCTCGGGACGCGGGAGTTTCGGATGATCTGCCAAGTGCGACCAAGCTTCGGGCTTGGTTTCAAGCACAGGATTTTTGCTCTGATACGTCTGCACTTGCGTGACTGCTGGCTGTATGGCCGCAGACCAATGCTGCGCCTCGGGTGAGTTTGCCGCATACATTGTCGGCGGAGATAAAATCACAGTTTCTTTCTGATAAGCGACGTACTGGCGCACTACATAGAAGTGCGTGCTTTCGCTCATACCCGCACTCGATGGCATGGGTTCCACGTTGGGCGGAACCTCGAGAGCCGCGTACTGAGCTGGATCCGGCATATCACCCGTTTCCGACAAATCTTGATAGCGACGAATTTGCTCCGTAAATGACGTGTTGGCGATCTCGCGAATGGTTGCAGGATCATTCGCGTGTTTTGCTTTTTCGCACTCAGCGAACTCAAGACCGATCTTCACGTAGGCCTTCGTAAAATACTTGTCCTTCTCGCTGTAACGATCCTCAATCCTTGCACCCTTCGGAATGAAAGAGCACTCGTTGGCCAGATCTTCCAGCGCAAGTCCCTCGGCTTTGAACTGCGCACGCTCTGCATTGCCATCTTCGGCTGAGCCTACATAGACGATGTAACCATTATCCACAATGCGCGTCGGTTGAGTGAGCCACACCGGCTTTTCAACTTTCGGTTGAGAAGCACACGCACCTAAAAGCCCTAAAAACAAAATCATTTTCTTCATCGAAGGGTCCTGCAGCTTTTCTTTACTTTGTCTTCTAGTCTAGGAGAACCCCAGCCATCTGCAATGAAACAATTATGGAAGACGGTCTCCTCGCCCCGAGGGCCGACCTTTGGACTTGTGACAGGTAAATCCGCCTAGCCTTTCACCTTGAAATGCCGAGATTTTTCGCCCGATTCTCAAGCGTTTTCCGGACCAATTCATAGGCTATTTTTGCCGCCTCTTTTTCCCGATTTTTGCATAGCGTTAAGGCTGCAGATTTACTCGAAAATGACCGAAAATGAGAGGGTTCGGCCAAAACGGATTTTGGAGGCTGTTTTGACACTCTCGCTTGAGTTGGAAATTAAAACTCTTCTGGAAGAATTTCGTGATCCAGAAGTCGTCGCGGAAAAGTTGATCAAACTTTTCGAAGACAATCCAGAGGATTGGTCTACGGAAAGCCTGCGTGATCTTTCGCGTTTCTTGCTCAGTTGCGGTCTCTATCAACAACTCGTGGGCTTTTGTCTTCGTAATATCAATCACAGAAAATTTGTGATGCCCTGGTCGTACTTCATCGAGTCCCTCACAAAGGGTCTTCCCGATCTTGAAGAAGACGTGGTGAAGTTCCTCGTCATGGGTATCGAGGAAGAAAATGCGGCTGAGCAAGTCTGTCTTGCCGAAGGGGCCGAGCGCTTCCTCAAAAAATCCACTCAGTGGAAGAATGAACTCAAGCGCAAACGCCGCAAGCGCGCCAGCGAACTGAAGCAGCAAATGCTGGATGAGCTCCTCACCTTGCGGACTCAGCAGCTCTACGAGCAAGAAAAGATCATGCTCGGTAAAATGCAACGCATGTTCCCGGGCGATCAGGATATTCTTGAAGAAATCCGTCAGCACAAAGAGCGCTACGCTTTGGATATTCTTTCACGCCGATCGCCTGTCGGGCGCGCGCGTGAAGTTGTCGAGCCGCCGATGTCCCCTGAAATGCAGGCCGTTGCCGACGCCGTTAAGAACTCGCTTTTAACATTAGCCACGACTTATCCTGAAATCGCTTTTGATTTTGCTGTTGCCGCATTCATGCTCGATGAATACGCGACGAGCCTGGCAATTCTTGAGCGTATGGAGCTCACGACGGAGCAGCGCTGGTTTTATCTTGAAGTAAAACTAAAATGCCGTCACTTCCTCGAAGTGTTGGCCGAGCTGAGCCCGCTGGAACTGCGGTTAGCGCATGAGCCGGAAACGTTCTTTGCAACCGCTTACCTGCGGGCCCAGGCCTATTGGGGCCTTGAACAAAAACACACCGCGATCGAAATTCTTGAAAGCCTTCTTGTATCTCGTCCGAACTACCGCTCCGGCTCGGTGCTGCTGGATCTGTGGAGATCTCAATGAAACGGGTTCTCCTGATCTTGTTACCACCACTGATCGTGCTCGCGGTCCTGGCCGCCGGGTTGAAGTATTGGGCGATCCCCGCCGGTGAAGCCTGGGCGCTGACAAAGCTGAAATCCTATTCAGAGCAACACCTGCCGGTGGTTATTGAGGCTGAATCCATCAAATTCAATATTTTGAAAAATGCCGCGGCGATGGAAAAGATCACGATCACTACAAAGGGCGACCTCAAAAAATACACAGACCGTGCGAACATCGAAAGCGTCAAAGTGAACTTGGACCTGTTTCAACTCTTCACGGGCCGTGTGTTGGTGTCGGCGGTTTTAGTAGATTCTCCGGAAGCCCGCGTACAGCTCGATCCGATCTTGGATCAGCCATCAAAGCCGGAAGCACTTCCACTGAATCAGCTCTTTGAGATCTTAGAAAAAATTCCGATCGAGCGTGTATTTATTCACAACTTGAACTTAGACTTGCAATCACAAAAACACAAATCTTCGGCGCACTTAAACGGCGCCGATCTCCTCGTCGGCAATCATGGTAACTCCCTCACGGCTCGCTTGGATGTGCCGCGCCTGAATCTAGTTGTATTCAATCAAGGCCCGATCGAAACGCGTTTTGATATTGCAGCTGTGCTTGGCCGCGACAACTTGCGCATCACCCATGCGGGCGCCCGCTATGGAGAGTCCGAGCTGATCGTAAAGGGCGAGTTCGATAAGTTTTCTCAAGTGGCCCTGGTCCCGCGCGCGACTCTGGAGGCGAACGGCAATATCAAGTTCCAAGAAATCATGCAGCAGCTCCGTCCGATGTTTCCAGATTATAAGCTTCCTGCGGTTATGGGCGAAGCAACGACCCGTGTGGATGTAAAAATCAACGGCAAAGATCAGATCACGGGAAAGATGGATTTAAAAACCAAAGATGTTTCCGTCGATCACTTCACCCTGGGAAATGCCGCTCTTCAGGGCGTGTTTAAAGGCAATAGCCTGATCTTCCCGGATGTGCAGATCAATCACCCGGCCGGTAATGCCCGCCTGGTCGGCAGCGAAATTGAGCTGAAAGAAAATTTAAATTTCAAGACGACGATCAAGGTTGCAAAAATCGATTTGCAGAAACTCTTTGTCGCTTTAAACCTTCACGAAATTCCTGTGTGGCTGAACCTTCAGGCCGATATGCCGTGCAGCGGTCAAATCAAAGCCCCGTTCAAAGTGCTTTGCGACGGCTCGATCTCGGGCGAAGACTTGCTGGTGACTTCTGACTTCAAGAACAAAAAAGCCGTTATCGCTGACATCGCCAAGATGTCGGCAAAGGGCCAGACTGAGATCACTGAAAAAGCCATTACCTATAAAGCACATATCACTTTGGGCGCAAACACCGGCGAAAGCTCCGGCACGATTGACTTTGCCAAGGGCTTTAATATTTCTTACAGCTCTCCCCGCTTGGATTTTACAAGCATTCGCAATCTCGCAAATCTAAAATTTAAGGGCTATGGCTCGCTCGAAGGAAACACAAAGGGCGACTCTTACTCAGCGGTTTTTGATATGAAAATGAAGCTGCAGGATTTCACCTTCGAGGACTACTACCTCGGTCAGTTGAACGGCACACTTTCTTACGTGAAGAGCCACTTGCTGTTGAACGATCTTTCAGGCTTCTTGCCGAAATCAAGTTATCAGGGTTCTTTGGACGTGGATCTGCACAACTCACACATCGTTGGTCGCATCAAATCTCCGACGCTGGAGCTCGCCGACCTGGTAAAAGTGTTTGAAGGCCGCTACCTCTTCCCGTTAGCCATCAAAGCGCCGGGTTCTGCTGACATTTCATTCAACGGTCCCCTGGATTTCTGGAAGCTTTCTTACCAGCTCGATTCAAAATTCCGCGGCGGCCAGTTCGCCGGAGAATCTTTTGATGAACTGATCCTGAATGCACAGTCTACCCAAGGCAATATGCAAATCCAAAAGGCCTTCCTGAGAAAGAATGCGGCCACCATCACCGCCAATGGCGGGATTAGCCCTCAGCAGGAATTGAACCTGAAAGTGGAAGGCAAGAACTTCCGCCTCGATGAATCGGACTTTATTTCTAAAATCAGCACGAACATCTTCGGTATTCTCAACTTCTCAAGTCAGTTGCACGGTAAAGTCACTGAACCGGATATCGCTCTTCGCGGCAGTATTACCGAAACCGTTCTCGATGAGCAGGAAGTGCCATCTTCGTTCTTTGATTTGAAAATCAAAAAGGCGGCGATGGAAGGAAACGCCAACCTCTTCGGCCACAGAATCCAAGCCGACTGGTTACTGCCATTTGCAAATACGCCGATGCGCCTGCGTTTAAAAACCGTCGACTGGAACTACGCTTCGCTTTTATCGATTTTGAGCGGGAACACTTATCAGAACGAATACGACTCAAGCTTAACTGCTGACGTCGACTTGCAATCTGAAACTGGCCAATGGCGTAAAGCGAGTGGCAGCGTTCAAGTTAAAAATCTTTTCTTGAAGCGCGGTAACTTGAGCTTCCGCAACCCTGATCCGATCTTTGTTCGCGTTGATAACGGCAAGATGCGCATTCAGAACTTTAACCTCGAAGGACCACAAAATAGCATCCAAGTCCGCGGCCAGGATTTCACTCTCGACAATATGAACGTGAACCTCGTTGCGAATACGGAGCTTCGCTTGTTCCATATGTTCTTCCCATTCTTGGATGACCTCGGGGGCTCCATCCAAGCTTCGGCGACGCTCTCAGGCTCACTGATGAAGCCGCAGATCCTGGGAAGTCTTACGACCAATAACAGCTTTGTAAAAATCAAAGGCCTGCCGCACCCGATTGAGCGAATTCAGGCTGAAGTGAACTTCTCGCAAACCAAAGTGCTTATTAACTCGATCAAGGCACAAATGGCTGGCGGCTTGGTTTCTGCTGATGGTAATATCACCATCAACGAATACCGTAATATGCCGACCTCGATCCGTCTGACTTTAGATGGTGTGAATCTTAATATCCCGGATAAAGTCCGTACCTCAGGCTCGGCCGATTTATTGATCTCTGGGAAGTGGTTCCCATTCTTGCTTTCAGGGACCTACAGAGTCAGCAGCGGGATCTTCGAGCGTGAATTCACCGAGGGTGGTGACACTGCGGCTGGCAACACCCGTCAATCCATCTATCTGCCGAAGATCCTTCGCCAATCGAGCTTTGAAAGTTTGATTTTGGACGTGCAGATCTTGTTTGAAAAAAGCTTCCTGGTGAAGAACTCGCTTGTGGATGGATCTGTTCAAGGAAATTTGCAAGTCAAAGGCTCGATTTCAAATCCGATTCTTTTGGGCCGCTTGCAAGCCGACAAAAACACTAAATTGATTTTCAAAGACAAAGTCTTCGACGTGCAAACGGCGAACGTGGTTTTCAATAACCCGGATGAGATCAACCCGGATTTGTATGTTTCCGCTCAGTCCCGCGTGAACGACTACGACATCATGATCTTGGCCCAAGGCCCTGCAAAAAATCTGAAATCCATCCGCCTGACGAGCGTTCCCCCACTGCCAGAGCAAGATATTATCTCGCTCTTGGCTCTCGGTGTGACTTCTTCGCGCACGGATTACACGGGTTCGCAGGGACGAGAGCAGCAAGTCCAAGCCGGTTACGAGCTGGGCTTTGCGATCATGTCTCAGCCAATCAATAAAGAACTTCAGAATCGTCTGGGCGTGAACGTGCAGCTGAGCTCCTCTTTCGACTCCACTCGAAATATCAGTGTACCAAAAGTGACATTTAGTCGTAAGGTATCTAACAGGGTGAGTGCATCGGCCAGCCGTAGCTTGGGCTCCGATACAAATGATGTGGAAGTAAAACTGAGATATTTTATCAATAACAACATTTCTGCGATCGGCAGCTACGAATCCAGCCAGACGACTCAAGGCGGTCAAGGGGTGACAAACTCCACGCGTGAGAAAAACTTCTTCGGCTTGGATCTCGAGTTCAGAAGGGAGTTCAAATAGTGAAATTGAATTCCCTTTTGTTAAAGCTCTTCCTTGCAGCTCAAATCAGTGCAAGTGCCGCCTTTGCGGCTGAGATTACAAAGCACAGCCTGAATATTTCAACTCTGCCGCCGGAGGTTCAAAAGGAACTTCTGCGCCTCTTCCCGCAGATTGGAACGAAGCAAGTCACGCTTGAAAACGTCGATGATATCATCCGCTATTTGCAACAGCGCCCGGAGTTTGACCTTGTTCAGGTCGAAGACACCGGTGGCGGCCAGTTTAAAGTAAATACCCAGCGCTCAACCCGTGTCAGAGCGATAAAATTTGAAGGCCTTCGTGCGATTGGCGAATCCGAAGCGAAGCAGATTTTCGGCATTAGCCCGAATGACGTTCTGAACCAGGACCAGCTCGAAGCCGGTGGTCGCAAGCTCGTTCAGCAGTACAATCAAAATGGCTATCGCAATGCCTCGATCGACGTGGAAATCCCGCCAGACGGCAAAGGCGATGTTCAGCTCGTAGTGAAAATCAAAGAGGGCGTTCAAACGCTGATCGGTGGCTTTACATTCAACTCAGCCAATACCGAACTCAATAAAGCGCTTGAAGGCAAATTGTCGCGCGAAAAGGGCTATGCCCTCACCGATTCGCAGATCGCTGAAGTTCTGACGAAAACGCGCGAGTACCTCAATAGCAAATACTATGTGCGGACAGAGATCAAAGGCCCTGAAATTTCGTTCAATGCCGATGAATCCCGTGCGCAGCTGACTTTCCGCTTGGAAAAAGTCGATGCTTATCAGATCGAATACCTCGGAAATCGCGAAATTTCTTCGTCGACGCTCAATAACTCACTGGATCTCGGCAATTTCTACTCTGCGAACCCGAATATCGGTTCTGAGCTGACCGCTAAGATCAAGAACTTGTACTTGTCCCGCGGCTTTGCCCGTATCGAAGTCCAGAGCGAGGACATCGAAGGCCGCCGGCCTTTCACTCGTAAGATCACGTTTAATATCGAAGAAGGCCCGAAAGTTAAAATCAGTAAGTTTGATTTCTCTGGCAGTATTTCGCGCTCGCCAGAATACTATGCCCGCCTGCTAAAAAAGCTTTCTTCCGATTTGATCCAAAAAGATTACTACAACAAAGTGGAGCTCGATCAGGGTTTTGAAGCCCTCCGTGTTGAGTTGCAGAACCAGGGTTACCTGCTTGCGAAAATCAACTCGACTCGCACGCAGTACAACAAGGAAAAGAATCAGGTCTCTGTCTATGTGAATTTGGACGAGGGCCCGCTCACGCAGATCGAAGGCATTCAGTTTATCGGTAACGACACCGTGCCGGCAGCGGCTTTACTCAAAGCGGTCGACCTCGAAGACCATCAGCCGCTCCATCTGACAGAGCTTGAAAGAGCGATTCAGAACATCAAGACATACTATCAGGAAAAAGGTTATATCGACATGGTTCTTCTGAATGAAAAAGAAGACCTTGTGACCTATAACGACAACAACACCCAGGCCAAACTGACTTTCAAAATCTATGAGGGCCCTCAGGTGCGTGTGGCCACGATTGTTCTGGATGGCAACTCGTTCACGAAAGACTACGTCCTCTTGAAAGAAATCGACCTGCAACCGGGCGATACAGTGACTCCGTCAAAACTGGATGAAGCCATCGCGAAACTCCAGCGCACCGGTCACTTCAACACCGTCGAAGTAAAAACTCTCGAGGAAAAAACCAGCGTCGCCAACCGTACGCTGGTGATTAAAGTCACAGAACGCGATCCAGGGGTGTTTACTCTGGGTGCGGGTGCAACGAGTGACTTGGGCCTGACACTTCGTGGTTATACAGGGATTGCTTACAACAATATCGGCGGAACTGGGCGCGGGGTTTCCCTCCGCGTGGAAGGTAACTACAACGTCAATGAGATCAAATACCTCGAATCCAAGATCACGCTGGGATATCTTGAGCCTTATTTGCTCGATACGAAGTTCCGTGGTCGCGTGAACCTCACACGTTCAAGCCAGTTGACGGATTACAATGCCAAGAAAATCTCTGACGTCAATCAGACCACATGGTCGATTGAGCGCGACATTACTTCGCACATCACTGCGATCTACGAAGTATGGAATGGCGCTCACTTACAAGATCACTTCTTAGATAACAATGCTCAGCCGATCATTCAGGATATCGCAACGACCGGCCCGCGCATTGATATCGATTACCGCGACAATCCGTTCAACCCGACTCGCGGCAACTTCACAACCCTTGCTTACGAATACTCTTCGCCAGAGATTGGTAGCTCTCGAGAGCCCGGCGAAATCAAATTCCAACGTGCGACAGGCGCGTTTACTCAGTATCTGCGTGTTCCTTATTTTAAAGATAACTTTATGGTCTGGGCGAACTCCATGCGCGGCGGTTATCTCGAAAACCTCAGTAAAGGCACGGGCGCTGCTGACGGTGTTCCTTACGATAAAAAAGGGTTCTACTTGGGCGGTAGCACGACGATCCGCGGTTTCAACGGAACAAGCCAGTACTTCCCGACTTACACGCAATTGGGTCTCGCTAAAGACACAGACACGTACTACCTCAAAGGTATTGCGACGATGTATCTCATCAAATCTGAACTTCGCTTCCCGATCGCCGGCAACTTGGGCGGCGCGATTTTCTACGATGGTGGTGCGGTTCATATTCAAAATCAGGATTTAGGCGATGAGTACCGCGACTCCGCGGGCTTTGGCTTCCACTACAATACACCGGTGGGACCCGTGAACCTCGAAATCGCCTGGAAGCTCGACGCCAAACCGGGAGAAGACCCTTGGGCATTCCACATGTCGATCGGAAGCTTCTAATGAGAACCCTCCGTCTTCTGCTGCTACTAACGCTAACAACGGGAGTTGCAAAAGCAGAGGAGATTCTAAAACTCACCGCTCAACCCATTCCTTTTTTTATCGAATCCGAAGAACGCGGCACGTTTATCGACCTCACCAAAGAGATCGCCACAAAGCTTGGCGTGAAAGTCTCTGTCGAAGTTTACCCTAACGTGCGAGCCATCGATATTTTCCGCAAAGGGCGGAGCCTCGCCTTCCTGCCCGGCAGCCACCCTAAGCTCGACAAGCATGACTACTTTGAAACCGAGCCGATTTTTTATAAGAAGATCTTCATCTACAGTAAGTCGCCTGAAAGTTTTTCCAGCCTGAAGGATTTAGCCCACAAGCGTATCGGCGTGACCATGGGTTATACCTACCCACCTGACCTGGCTAAAGTCACAGGTGTTGAAATCCAAGAAGCCGCCAACGACGAAGGCAACCTCCGTAAACTCCATGCCGGACGCATCGACGCCTTTTTGGGCGAAGAAGTCAGTGTTAACGATGGGATCGAGAGCCTCGGTTTTAAAGAGATTGGCTATAAAAAGGAAAAGTTCCTAACAAAAGAGCCTATTTTTTATGCATTCCAAAAGTCTCCTGAAGGCGAGCGCTGGTTCCAAAAGTTCAACGAAACCATCCGCCTGATGAAAAAAGCCGGCACCCTCGACAAAATCGTGCTCAAAAAATAACGCAACAAGTTGCCGGACCGAGAGGCCCCTTTCGGTTTCTGTGACTTCTTGACTAAACCCGTCAGTTTTCGTACCTCTAGTCGTTCCGAAAATCTAAAACGTTCAACGACGGAGTTTTTTAAAATGACAAGTGATTCTTTGCTGTTAGTTCCGGCGATCGCTGGGGCTGTAGGTCTTGTTGTTGCTCTGGTGCTGTACTTCCGCGTGAAGTCTCAACCAACTGGCAACGAAACAATGAACCGTATCGCTCAATATATTCGTGAAGGCGCGATGGCGTTCTTGGTTCGCGAATACAAGGTTCTTGCTGTGTATGCAGTAGTTGTTGCTGCGGCTTTGGGTGTGGCTTTGGGCCCTATCTCTGCTGTGAGTTTCATCCTCGGCGCATTCTTGAGCTTGCTTGCTGGCTTCTTCGGTATGAAAGCAGCAACTTATGCAAACGTTCGCACAACTCAAGCGGCTTCAACGGGTTCAAAAGCAAAAGCATTGCTTGTGGCTCTTGATGGTGGCGCGGTGATGGGTCTTTCTGTTGCAGGTCTTGGCCTTTTGGGCTTGGGCGTTTTGTACCAAATCTACAAAGGCACTCCTGAAGTTGGCACAGTTCTCCACTCATTCGCAGTGGGCGCTTCTTCGATCGCATTGTTCGCACGTATCGGTGGCGGTATCTATACTAAAGCTGCTGACGTTGGTGCCGACATCGCTGGTAAAGTGATCGAAAACATTCCTGAAGATGACCCTCGCAACCCAGGCGTTGTTGCTGATAACGTTGGTGACAACGTCGGTGACGTTGCCGGTATGGGTGCGGATATTTACGAATCAATGGTTGCTGCGATTGTTGCCGCGATGGCGATTGCTTTGACAGCTCCTGCTGAGGTTTTGTCTGCTCTTTCTTCAAACGCCGAAGTGGTAAAATCTTCTGCGATCTTCTTGCCATTGGGTCTTTCGGCTCTTGGTATGATCATCTCTATCATCGTTATCTTCGCGACTCGCTTGTTCAGCAACGCTTCTCCAGCGGCTGTTTTGCGTAACGCTTTGATCATCCCACCTATCTTGCTCACAATCGCATCTTACATCTTGATGCCGATGTTTGACTTGAACCAAGGCGTGACAGTGGCGTTGGCAGCGGGTGCGATCGGTGGTGGTTTGATCGGTTTGATCACTGAGTACTACACGGCAGCTCGTCCTATCAGACTTGTCGCTGAAGCATCTTTGACAGGTGCTGGTACAAACGTTATCCGCGGTTTGGCTGTGGGTATGGAGTCTGTTGCTATTCCTATGATCATCGTTGTGATCGCGGCGTTCATCGCGGACCACGCTTTGGGTCTTTACGGTATTGCTTTGGCGGCAGTGGGTATGCTCGCAGGTACTGCAGTTGTAATGACTGTGGATGCTTACGGCCCTATCGCTGACAACGCTGGCGGTATCTCTGAAATGTCTGGCTTGGGTAAAGACGTTCGTGACATCACTGACGAATTGGATGCTGTAGGTAACACAACAGCAGCTATCGGTAAGGGTTTCGCGATCGGTTCTGCAATCTTGACGGTTGTAGCTCTTTTCTCTGCTTTCAATATGGAAGTAAATCACGCACGTAGCTTGGCAAATTTGGGTAAGATTAACCTCGATTTGACTTCTTCTGGCGTTTTGATCGGTATCTTGATCGGCTCCATCCTTCCTTGGTTGGTGGGCGCGACAACAATGACTGCAGTAGGTAAAGCTGCTCAGAAGATCGTTGTTGAAATCGGTCGTCAGTTCAAAGAAATTCCGGGCCTTCTTCAAGGTAAAGCAGATCCTCAACCTGCAGCTATCGTAGATATCGCTACGAAAGCGGCATTGTTTGAGATGATCGTTCCGGGCATGATCGCGGTTTTGGCTCCAGTAGTTGTTGGCTTCTTGCTTGGCCCTACGGCTTTGGCGGGTATGCTCGCAGGTGCTTTGGCAGTGGGTGCGACAAGCTCCCTCTTCATGGCCAACGCTGGAGGCGCTTGGGATAACGCTAAGAAATACATCGAAAAAGGCAAATTGGCTGGTCACAAAAAAGGTTCTGATGCCCACAAGTCGGCCGTAGTTGGTGACACTGTTGGTGACCCGTTCAAAGATACTTCTGGTCCGGGCGTAGCGATCCTCATCAAGGTGATGAGCGTCGTTTCTCTCTTGATCGCTGGTTTGGTTGCTACTATCGGCGGGTAGTCGGCCCTGCGGCCGGCAGCGCGGAGCCCTGGAGGGGCGTAGCTGAAGCAGCACCAAAACTATGTAACAAACAAAAACCCTGCAGAAATGCGGGGTTTTTTGTTATAAGGTCCCCATGATTTTAGCTTTCCTCATCGCATTTTTAATGAACGGTCACGCGGAACCGACGGACGCTTACATCCAGCAAAACGCGGTGAAGTTCGCAAATCTCGAAATTCCCAAACAGCTCCTTAAAAATCTCGAAGGCAAAGAGTTGCTTCTTCTTGGTGAACAACACGGCACGAACGAATTTCCTGCATACGCGGGTTCCATCGTCGAGGCCCTGTCAAAAACCCAACCGGTCGCTCTCGGTGTCGAGTTCCCAAAAGATCTTCAGCCGGTGATCGATCAGTTCCTCGCCACGGGCGATGAAAATTTACTTCGCGCCACTCGCTTCTTTCAAGACGCCAACTTTCACTCAGGCCGTGGCAGTATTGCGATGGTGGAGTTACTCAAAAAAATGCGCAGCCTCCACCTCTCCGTCTTCTGCTTCGACATTCCTGAAGGCTCGCCTTATGCCACTCGCGATACTGATATGGCAGCCAATGTTCTGGAATACATGAACGCTCACCCCGGCACATTAGTGGTCACATACTCAGGCAATGTGCACGCCCGCCTCGTGAACGGCTTTCCGGGCGCACCTAACAACATCAATATGGGCGCAGAGATTTTGCGCTTAGCTGCGGGGAAATTGACACTGACAAATACGGCGAATCTCAATTTCGTTGCAAGCCAAGGCGACATCTGGAACTGCATGCGCGATTCAAATTCAAACTTGGGATTTACCTGCGATAAAAGAAATCTCGGCCCAAGCTTTGGGCCTTATGCGCGCGCCACGAAGTGGGATCGATACTACCTCAAAGAGCACGACCTGAACGATGGCTATGCTCACACCGTGTTTATCCGCACAATCTCAGCCTCACTCCCGTTCCCATAAGGGAACGAAGACAGAAAGACTGAAGTTAGACTCGAAGTTCTTTTAGCAGAATCAGCACGGCGCTAAACTAAGCCATGATTAATAGAATGTGCCTGCTGACCTGCTTGTTGTTTTGCATGCAAGCTTTCTCTGCAACGATACCCTTTGCGTTTTGGAAAGCCACTCCGAATGGCAGCTGCCCCGGAGGAGGATTTCTCTATAGTGGCTCTTGCTATTACCTAGGAGCCGCGGGTGATTCTTGCATCACAACTTGTGCCGGCCTTGGTGGATGTCTCTTAGACCCGACAAAAATAGTTGGACTCGATCCGGTAAAATGCTCATCACTTTTGACCAGCCTTGGAAAGAGTCCCGGGAGTTCCGTCAGCGGATTTAGCAATTACTTCTATGCCTGTTCTATCAACGGCACAACCTACACCTATGAATACATCACAGTGACCTGTGATGCCAGTAGCGCAAGCCAACAGCGCGTTTGTGCCTGCGGCAGTGGCGGTCTCACCCAAGCAGGTGCGAATACGGTTGATGGCTATAACTACCGATTGGGGACTTCAGGAGCCAGTTGCGACACCACGTGTGCTTCCTATGGCGGCTGTGTTGCCGCCGGAGTCACGAATGCAAATACCAGCGCTTCCAAATGTACACAAATGTTGACTGCCTTAGGTGTTTCAACAACGGGAACTTCTTCAGGGACCTCGACGGCGGGTTGCGGTTTTCAACCCACCGGATATCGCTATCGTGGTTCGGGTGTCGCAGATTGTTCTGGGGCGGTCGCAGGCGTGCAGCGAGTCTGCGCTTGCACAAACCCATAAAAAAAAGCGCTGGGTTTGAACCAGCGCCTGCATTGAAATCCATTTCGTTATGCAACTATTTTACTTTTTCCAATTCGATGTTGCGATTGTCTTTCAAAAAGCTTGAATCGATTTTGCCCACAATCGTTTTTTCGTACAAAGGTTTGCGGTCGTATTTCTCTGTTGAATAGAGGGTCACATTCAAGCTGATTGTCGCATCAGCAGGGTTGCCGATGAAAGCAAAGTTGCCGCCTTTGATTTCAACCGAACGAGCATTTAACAAGTTTTGGTCCACAGTGCCGTTGCCATTTTGACGATTGTAGATGCTCATGATGTTGTTGCCGAATTGATTTGAAAGAAGTGGGTTTTGCAAACCTCTATTTTCAGATTTTACATTCACAGTGATAACCAGGTCCGCATTCGGTAAACGAGACAACTCGCCACCCAAAACTGTTTTACGATCCGCCGTGATATTCAATGCCGCTCCCTCAAGACGGCCGATGTAAATCACGTCGCGGAAGTTTTCCAAAGCACGGAAGGCCTCTTCATTGTAGGCAGATAATGTAAAGAAGTACTCTTGATCCTGTGGAGTTTGATTTTTCGGGTGAACTGACACGCTCACACGGTAGTTGCCAGTTTTACGGCCGTGAAGACCCGACACTTTCTCAAGCGCCGGCAAACGGATCGTGCCATCCGCTGATACAGGAACAGTCAGGTTCACAGAGCCACAGTATTTGGATTCAGGAAAGATGATACCACTGCGGTACTGGCAAAGCGCACTGTATGTTGCCTCAAGGTTTTCAAGTTGAATGTTTGAGCTCAAAGAACGGATCTGAATTGTTGCCGGCTGGACAAGGACGTCCCCGGCAACAGCCATTTGAGAAAAAAGAGCCGCAATCATGGCTACAGAAATTTTTAAGAATGTGTTTTTCACTGTGAATCTCCTTGCTAAAGTGGCGACAACTTAGCAAAGACTTTGCTGTTTTGGAGAAAAAGTTCAGACACAAATACAGGGTTTTTGTCTAAAACAGGTGCTTTTATTGACAGATTTTCGCGATTTTTGTCAAAATAGATTCATGCCTAAGTCGACACGCTCCAAAGAAGAAATCTATTTCATGGTCCTCAATGCCATTCTTAAAATGGAGATCGCAAAGGGCCATTTGAAGTGGACTCTGTCGGATATTTCCCGCGAATCGAAAGTCACTCGCTCGTTGATTTACTATTATTTCGGTAAAGAAAAGAAAGCCGTTCTCGCAACTGCCTATCAGTACCTGGTTGAGCGCTTTTACAGCCTGGACAAACCCAATCCATTGCCTCTCAGACAACGGCTTTCAAATATCCTCAAAGATCTTAAAGAAATGCCTTACCTGATTCTGCTCTTCTACTCAGCCAAAGGTGAAGACTCGGAATTTGGACGCATCATTCGCAAGAAAGAAACAGAGTTCCTCAAAGGGCTGCAAAAAGAATTTCCACATCTCTCAGAAACGCAGATTCTCGAAGTCTATCTGATGGAACTAGGAGCCATGCTCTATCACCTGCCACCGACAAAAACCAAGGACCTCTTCGAACTTCACTTGGGACCGGTAAAAAAATAATTTTCAGTCGATTTTTCCTATGTAAAATCACAAGCTCTTCGCAAAAGTCTTCACTCCTTCGCGAACCGCAGGACAGTATCAAGCAAAAGGAGATTTACTATGCAAAGATCTGCAAACGTCATTTGGAAAGGCTCGGTTCAACAAGGTCAAGGCGCGATCTCCACCACAAGTGGTGCGCTTAAGCAAATTCCCTATTCCTTCACAACTCGTTTTGGCGACACTCCGGGTACAAATCCGGAAGAGCTGATTGCCGCGGCTCACGCCAGCTGTTTTGCCATGGCAACTTCAGCGGCCCTGACGGCAAAAGGCCTTGAACCACTTAATTTAGATGTTAAGGCAACTGTGACGATTCAAAAAGACGGTGCCTCTTGGACCGTGACGTCATCGCATCTCGAACTCCGCGGGCAAGTCAATGACGTGACTCAGGGCCAGTTTTTAGAGATCGCTGAAGATGCAAAAAGGAATTGCCCGATTTCTAAGCTGCTTAATGCAGAAATTAGTTTAGACGCGCGCCTCGATGAGCGTGATGAGCGTCCTTGGGCTCCGCCACCAGCTCACTAAAGGCCATGTTGCCAAGAGTGTCCTAGATTAAAAATCAAATCTCAAATAAGCTAAGTTCTGGAGTTTTCAACAAGGACTTAGCTTATGTTCAATCGCCAGGAAAAGTTCCTTCTCGCTATTCTTGCTTCCATCCAATTCAGCTCCATCGTGGACTTCATGATTATGATGCCGCTCGGCCCGCAGCTGATGCGCCTGTTTAATGTCACTCCTCATCAGTTTGGGTTGCTGGTTTCATCTTATACTTTTTGCGCCGGTATCAGCGGTTTTGCCGCTGCCTTCTTCATGGATAAGTTCGATCGCAAAAAGAGCTTGTTGTTTTTCTTTATCGGTTTTTCGATTGGCACGATCGCCTGCGGCCTTTCACGCAATTACGAAACTCTTTTGTTGGCGCGCGGTTTGACCGGGGTCTTTGGCGGCGTGCTGAGCTCACTGGTCATGTCGATCGTGAGTGATGCGATTTCGTACGAGCGCCGTGGCTCTGCCATGGGTGTGATCATGACGGCCTTTTCGATGGCCTCGGTGGTCGGTGTTCCCTTAAGTCTTTATTTTGCAAACCTCTGGAGCTGGCATGCGCCATTCTTGGGGCTGGGCGGTCTTTCACTGCTATTATGTACAGTGATCTTAAAAGCTGTTCCAGAAATGCGTGCTCATCTGAAGAATCAAGTGAAAGAACCCATGCACAGAACTGTCACGCGTATCTTTTACAACACCAATCAAATCCGCGCGCTTATTTTTATGGGCACCGTGATGTTTGGTCACTTCTGCATTATCCCGTTCATGTCTCCATCTCTTGTTGCCAATGCGGGATTCACAGAAGCCCAGTTGCCGTTCGTGTATATGTGTGGCGGTGTATTTACAATTTTCACCTCGCCTTATATCGGCAAACTGGCTGATCGCTTCGGTAAACACAACGTCTTCTTCTGGGGAGCCTTAGCGACGCTCGTCCCCTATATCTTGCTCACCCATATGGGAGTCTCGCCATTTGCATGGGTGCTCGTGGTAACGACGATGTTATTTGTTGTCTCTGGGGGACGTATGATTCCGGCATCTGCGATGGTCTCGGGCACAACGCTGCCACAAAATCGCGGGAGCTTCATGAGCATTGTCAGTTGCGTGCAACAGCTTTCATCCGCAGTGGCAAGCTACATCGCCGGCATCATCGTGACAAAAAACGAAGCCACCGGTCACTTAGATCATTTCGAAGTGGTGGGATATATTGCGGTCGTAACAACCTTTATTGCGATCTATCTGTCTCGTCACATCAAAACCGTCGAAGGCGCCCCGGCCCCCGTCGCCAGCACGCCCGTGCTGGAACACTAAGAGCGGTGCTGCTGTCGAGTGAACTCTTTGGCGAGGTTCAACCACTTTTCCGGGTTGGGTCTTAAGATCAACATATTCAACACACCAATGCCGCCAAAAATATAAAACGGCGTGATGTCTTTTGTTCTAAACACCAGAATTAACCCATAGATGGCTACACTCTCTGTAAGAGCCCATGAAATCACATTCGGCACAACCATCCGCATACTGATCACTTTCTCGGTGATCATCTCCGGCGGCAGAATACGGAGGCTTCCCATGAAAACTCTCTTTGGCAAAAGATGCGACAGGAACAGCATGATCGCCGACATAAAAAGAAGTGGCTTCAGCAGAAAAAGCTGATTCCATGGCTCGATCGGCTCGCCTTGGGATTGCAGAAAGCAAATGTATCCATAAATTCCATACGTCGCGAGCAGAGCTCCCCATATGATCCATTGAACTAAAAGAGGATTTTGTGGCGGCGGTGCTTGTGTTGATCTTTGCATGCCCCATTCTTGGCCGATTCGTTGTCATGAGGCAAGCCTATTCTAGAGATTCATCTCTGGATGCTGCCGTGATTCTTCATTATTAAAGTACTCGGTCAATTGTTTCTCTTGTTCGAGCGACAAAGACGTGTACAAAATCCGACCACCATGCTGAGCAACTTCTGGGACCACTCGATCCACAGTGGCATCCCGAACATATAAAAACAAAACCGAATTCCCCGCCTGAACTTCTGACGAAAGATCCTTCATGAAATGATCGTTGAGCCCGATATCCGTCAAAATTCCGCCAATGGAGCCGGCGATGACCCCGGCGACCGCGCCAATTCCTGGAACCATAAAGAAGAGTCCTACCAAAGCGCCAAGAAAAATTCCATTCGCTGCCCCGATGAGCGGAAGGTTGAACGCCTGTTCAAGTTTGACTTTGCCATTCTCTTTTTTCACCGCCACACAGGCATCTAAGAGATCCATCAATCCCATGGCCTGCAAGCGATTGACCGTCTTATAGACTTCATCGGCGATTTCTTTGTTCGGATAGACAATAGCGATGATCGTGGACATCTCACACCACCTTTCAGACTAATAATGACAAACCACCTTTACCGAGCCTTGAATATTTTCCTCTTTAAAGGAAACACAAAACGCACATCTGCGATTTCCGGAGCATAGCCTGAATGAGGTGCAGTTCAACACACAAGCACAGGAGGTTTTTATGATGGCACGTCTCTTATCATCTGCGTTTCTGTCTGTTTTATTGTTGGTGGGCACAAACTCCTTCGCCAGTAACCCAGAGCTTGACGACTTGATGACACCTGATGAGTTAGCCGCTGAGATCGGTATTACTGAGCCTACAGACCTGAGCCCCCAAGTGGAGCCTTTTAGTCCCGCGCAGATTCTTGACACTTATGGTGTCGATGTCTACTCAGAGTTTCCAGTCGTGATCGTGGTGAGCAAAGGCTCACAAACAGCAACGGTTTACCATAACGGGAGCCAGGTGAATAGTTTCCTGGTTTCAACAGGACGTGAGAAGTATGAACGTGCCAAATCCGGCCGATGGTATACAACAACCACTCCGACCGGTTGGTTCGCGCCACAAAGCTATGTTCGAAGACACTGGTCCGGAACTTGGGATGCGCTCATGGAGTACGCGATCTTCTTTAACGGTGGTGTCGCACTCCATGCAACAACTCCGGATCACTACAAGGACTTAGGGCATAGAGCCTCCGGCGGTTGCGTGCGAATGACAAAAACGAACGCCATCTGGTTCTGGGATCTTTCGCTCAGCGAGAAAACCGCGAACGTCCCTTACTTCACACGCGGTGGTCAGATCCTCAGAAACAGTGATGGCAGTATCAAGCGACATAACGCTTCAGGCACACTGGTCATTGTGACTTCGTACTAATTTTAAGCGACTCAAAAGAGAAGTTCAGAAATGAACTTCTCTTTTTATCTGAAGCTGACAAGGCTCATTGAAGCCATCAGCAAGAATCCGAGAGCGAAAGTTTTTTTCATAAGCACACGTTCAGGATGTCCCTCCGTTTGCGCCCAAAGCTCTTTCGCTGAAACATATAGCATCGCGCCACCGGCAAAGGCCAGCATGTAAGGCAGTGCCTGCATCGTAAACGAAGTCACAAGCCCGCCGACAAAGCCACCGAAGAACTCCATCATGCCCGTCAAGACCGCACCAAGGAAGGCTTTACGTGAACTCATGCCCAAGCTTTGAAACGCCAGCGCTGTCATCAAGCCTTCAGGAATATTTTGCAGCGAGATCGCTCCGAGGATCGTCATCCCTGCCGAAATGTTTTCGACATTGAGGCTCGCACCAGATGCGAGACCTTCAGGAAAGTTGTGAATCATCATCGCAGTGACAAACAACCAGGATCTGACAACGACTTGAGAATCTGAGGCCTCGGGGCTCATTTGCATGCGAGCAATCCGGCCTCCCAGTTGTTGAATAAAGACCACCCCGCCGACAAGGGCCAGCGAAACTCCAATCACATTACTTAGAGTCGCCCACGACACACTCGTATAGGCAGGAAGGATCAAAGAGAACGCAGAAGCCGAAAGCATCATTCCGAGAGTGAAATCGAGGCTCACGAACTTCCACGGATTTTTAGTCCCCTGTTTTTGAAATAAGCTGGGAAGGGCTCCGGTACAAGTGGATAAACAGGAGATCAAACCACCGAGAGTACCTAACAATAATGAGTTCATTTGAGCCCCCCAGCTTGGAAAATTGATAATGGTAATGGACAATGGGGAAATCTATTATCTATTGTCCATTCTCTGTTTAACCGCGATGAGAGCTGATCATCCACGCTGCTTTTTGGTGGAAGTTGATCAGGCCGTCGTAAATAGCCACAGTTGTATTATCGTCCACTTCCTCTGCTTGCGCACGGAATTGAGTGAGTCTTTTCACTATGTTTTCATGATCGGCCGTCAGCATATCAATCATGCGGCTCGCGCTGAGACGATCGTCCGGCGCTTCTTCGACTTTTGATAATTTAATGAATTCGCGATAACTTCCAGGCGCTCTTTCGCCCAGAGCGCGGATGCGTTCTGCGACTTCATCCACTTGAGTTGCTAGGAATGTGTAGTGTTGCTCAAACAACATATGGAGCGAATAGAACAAAGGTCCTTGAACGTTCCAATGGAAATTTTGAGTTTTTAGCATCAATAGATACTCTTCCGCGAGTGTCTGTGACAATGCTGGGATGATAGTAGTGTTTTTCATAAGTGCCTCCTGTTTATAGACTTAGTATCGTCCTCAGGGGCTATAGACTCAATAACTATTGATCTATGCAGTTATAGATTTTAACTATAAAGGAATGTTGAGTTTACGAAGCTTGAAGGAGCCCAGTACTTTCAACTCTTTAGGCAGATTCTCAAGAATTGTCGCAGAGAGAGACTCAAGGAGCTTCGATCTCAAAAAGTGCGGTGAATAGACCAGACTGACCTCGCGGCTCGGAGCGGGGCTTGCGAATGGCTTTAAAAATTTCGAATTCTTAATTCTGAGGGTCGCTAAAGTTGGAAGGAGCGTATAGCCCTCCCCGCTTTCAACGAACTCTTTCAGAGTTTCCAAGCTGCCACTTTCAAATTGGATATGGCGCTCGCCGGTTTTCTTTTGGCGGCTTTGGCAAAGCGAAAGACTTTGCTCACGAAAACAGTGGCCTTCTTTCATCAGGTAAATGTCGTTCACCGACAAATCCTTGGCATCCACCGTCTTTTGCTTCGCGAGCGCATGGCCCTCAGAAACGTAGAGCATGAAAGGCTCCAGGAACAGGCTTTTGCGGACGAGAGTCACGTCCTCAAGCGGAGTCACCGCAATTCCCAAGTCCATTTCGCGGGAATGAATCTTAGCCACGATCTGTTCCGTCTGCAGTTCTTCGATGTGGATCGTGAGCTGCGGGTGCTGATCAGCGAACTTTTTAAGAAACAGAGGTAAAAGATACGGCGCCAGAGTCGGAATCACGCCAATAGTGACACTCCCCTGGAGGTCGCCGCGGGTTTCTTCAATGAGATCGTTGATCTTTTGACTTTCTTTTAGCGTCACCAATGCTTGGGCTATGATCTTTTCACCCAAAAGTGTCGTTGTGACCGGCTGATTCTGACGATCAAAGATCTGCACCCCGAGCTCCGCTTCGAGCTTTTGGATCTGCTGACTGAGGGTCGGCTGAGTCACGTGGCAGGCGTCGGCCGCCTTTAGAAAGCTGCGATGTTGAGCAACGGCCACGATGTAGTTTAGCTGAGTCAGAGTCATGGGAACTATGTTAGGGTAACGCCTCGCAAAATCAAGCCAAAACCGCCGCTGATTCGGAGCTCCCAAGGAGCCTGGCCTTGACGCATTTTCCCTCTCAAGATAGCTTGAGCTGTTTTTACAACCAATAAGGAAAAATGCTCATGAAAAAGTATCCTGTTCGTGTTTATCCATCTAAAGAAAAATTAGATCGTAAAGATCAACTCGCTTGGAAAATGGCGGAGATCGCTTCTGACAACGCCGGCATCAAGGCGGACGTTTTGGATATGGTAATCAACCGTATCATCGACAATGCCTCTGTAGCGATTGCAGCAGCAAATCGTCGTCCCGTAGCTTCTGCTCGTGCGATGGCCATTGCCCATCCTCGTGCTAACGGCGCCACTGTATTCGGTATGCCGAACGATCAAAAATTTGACTGTGAATGGGCTGCATGGGCCAACGGAACTGCGGTTCGTGAGCTCGACTACCATGATACTTTCTTGGCGGCTGATTACTCTCACCCTGGCGATAACATTCCACCAATCTTGGCCGTTGCTCAGCAGATGAACAAAGGTGGTAAAGACCTTCTCCGTGGCTTGGTCACTGGTTACGAAATCCACGTAGACCTTGTGAAAGCGATCTGCTTGCACGAGTTCAAAAAAGACCATATCGCTCACTTGTGCCCTGCTCAAGCCGCGGGTATCGGTACTTTGCTTGGCCTTTCTACTGAAATGATCTATCAAGCAATTCAACAAGCGGTGCACGTGTCTTTCACGACTCGCCAATCTCGTAAAGGTGAAATCTCTTCTTGGAAAGCTTACGCTCCGGCACACGCTGGTAAATTGGCCGTTGAAGCTGTCGACCGCATCATGCGCGGTGAAGGCGCTCCATCACCAATCTACGAAGGTGAAGATTCAGTGATTGCTTACATGCTTTCAGGTAAAAACGGTAAGTACGAAGTTCCACTCCCAGAAGTGGGCGAAGACAAACGTGCCATTCTTGAAACTTACACGAAAGAGCACTCTGCTGAGTACCAATCTCAAGCATTGATCGACTTGGCAGCTCGTATGAAAACGAAGATCACAAACTTCGACGATATCGAAAAAGTTGTGATCCATACTTCTCACCACACGCACTATGTGATCGGTACTGGCGCGAATGATCCACAAAAAATGGATCCAAATGCATCTCGCGAGACCCTTGATCACTCGATCATGTACATCTTCGCAGTGGCTTTGCAGGATGGAACTTGGCACCACGTTAAGTCTTACGAGCCTTCACGCGCTCAACGTAAAGACACTGTGGCTTTGTGGCACAAAATTTCGACTGTTGAAGATGCGAAATGGACTGAGGCTTACCACAATCCAGATCCAGACAAAAAACGCTTCGGTGGCCGCGTAGAGATCTTCTTCAAAAACGGCACAACACTCGTTGACGAATTGGGCGTAGCAAATGCTCACCCTGCTGGCGCAAAACCATTCAAACGCGCGGACTACGTTCGTAAGTTTGATATGTTGACTGAAGAAATCATCACGAAAGACGAACGCAACCGTTTCATCTCGTTGGTTGAAAACTTGGCGGATTTGACTCCGGCTCAAGTTCAACAGATCAACGTGCAAATTCCGCTCGATCGTCTTGTGAATAATAAACGTGATACAAAAGGGATCTTCTAATGCTGTTTCCAGAAATTACACCTGCACAAAAACGTAAGAACCTCCGCGATGCTCTGAAATCCGGAAAACTCCTTCAGTTTCCTGGCTCGTGGTCACCACTGGTGAGCATGGCCATTGAGAAAGAAGGCTTTGACGGCGTGTACATTTCTGGATCCGTGCTTTCGAATGACCTGGGCTATCCAGACATCGGTTTGACGTCACTGACTGAGGTAGCTCAGCGTGGACGTCAAATCGCTCGCACGACCAAACTGCCAACCATCATCGACATCGACACCGGCTTCGGCGAGCCTATGAGCGCCACCCGCACGGTTCAAGAAATGATCGAGATGGGTTTGGCGGGTTGTCACATTGAAGATCAAATCAATCCAAAGCGCTGTGGTCATCTTGATGGCAAAGGCCTTGTGGGTGCTGACGATATGATCCGCAAAGTCGCAGCAGCGGCGCGCGGAAAAAAATTAGACGAGAACTTCCTCTTGATCGCGCGTACGGATGCCCGTGCCGTTGAGGGTTTGGATAAAGCCATCGACCGCGCCAAGGCTTACATTGACGCCGGTGCAGACTGTATTTTTACGGAGGCACTTGAAAACGAGAAGGAGTTCGAAACCTTCCGTAAAGCCGTCAACGTTCCACTTCTGGCGAACATGACTGAATTCGGCAAAGGTCGTTTGTACACGTATCAAGAACTTGCAAACATTGGTTACAACATCGTGATCTATCCGGTAACGACATTCCGTCTGGCAATGGGCGCAACCGTGAGTGGTCTCCATGAAATCAAAGCTAAGGGCACTCAAGAAGGCCTCTTAGACAAAATGCAACATCGCAAAGACTTGTACACTCTTACTCGTTATGACGAATACAATTCTTTTGATTCCAATATCTTCAATTTCACCGTTAAGAAGTAACGAACGCTCCGGAGCCCTTCCGGAGTATTGACTTTCGAAAAACCGTCAACCAAGCTGAAGTCCTTCACTTCCATGGAGGATGCTTGATAGGTTTTTCCTTTCCCCGCGCGGCTTTGGGTTTGACCGTTTTCTTATCCCTTTCCCTGGGGTGGATCTCTTTTCAATACTATCGGCAGCAATCCGAACTTGTGCGGTTCTTTGAACAAGAAGCTGCCGGCATCAGTACAGCCAAAGATTTAACCATAGAGCTCCTCGCCTTCTCGACAAGCCCAACCGTCTCTAAACTACGAGCTCAAACCACTTTCAATCTTCTGCTGCAACCAAACGTCATGAACCTGATCGGACGTAATGACTTAAAACAAGACATCCACACCCTTGCCAAGGAATTCCCAGAAAAAACCGAGGACCCGCTCACGGATGCCCAAGTCCATCAAATAGCTCAACTGCTGAAGAATGCACTCCGCTCCGTTATTGAGCAAACCAATCTGATTTTGGACCCGTCCTTCCATACTTACTATTTTGTTGATGCTCTTTTTTCCCAATTCCCGGATGTAATTTACCACAATCATTCGTGGCAAGAGCTCTTGGCCTTTCGTGAAAACAAAAACCAAGAAGCTCTTTTTGCCGAGATCGGTGCGCGCCGGGCGGCCTTCGAAAATTATCAAGAGTCTCTTCGCAAGGCCGTCACAGAAGGCTCAGAGGCCGTTCGCGAACAAGATGCCCCTCTTTCCGTTGAAGACTTAACGGCGCAGACTCTGCCGTTGTTTAAATCCATCACGGCCCCAGGCAAAATCGACGAGAACCTTTTCAATGCCCAGCTTTCACAGTGGCGCGAAGAGTCCGTTAAAGTTCTTGAGCGCGAGTCCAAGGCTTTTACCGAACTCAATCAGAAGCGCCTTTCAAGCACGGTCAGTACTTTGACGATTTCACTCGGCGTTTTCTTTGCTTCGTGGGTTATTTCACTGGCCTTTTTAATCTTTATCGTTCGCTCGTTCTTGCTTTCACGCAACGTGCTTCACAGAGTCATCCGGGCTCAGCGTGATGCTCTTTCAAGAGCTCAGAAGCTTGCAACTCTTGGCGAGATGACGGCGAGCATAGGACATGAAATCACCAACCCCCTTGCGGTCATTCGTGCCACGACGGATTTGCTAGAAAAAAACTTTGGCGAAGCCCAACCGGGTATTTATAAACACTCCGAACGGATCCGGCGCATGGCCATTCGCATTGAAGAGATCGTCCGCAATATGAAGACTTTCCTCAACGGCGATAAAGAAGAGGCCGCCGAAGCCATTCCCGTCGATATCATCAAGATCCTCGAGGAAGTCCGCGAAGATTTTCAAGCGCGCTTGGAGACCGCCAACGTTCATCTTGAAATTGACAGCGAACACGCCAAATCACTGCTCGTGATGGGAAACTACGGAGAATTTCTGCAGGTTTTCACCAACCTTGTCAGCAACGCGATGGATGCAATGAAGGAACAAGCCGGCCATAAAGAAATCGCCATCCGCATTCATAGCTCCGAAGCCTTTACCGAAATCGAAGTGCAGGACACAGGTCCTGGAGTTCCCCCGGAGCTGCGACGACACATCTTCGAAGCACTCTTTACCACTAAAACTGCCGGCGAAGGTACGGGTCTTGGCTTAAGCATCGCTCAGCGAATCGTCAGCCGTTACCAAGGGCGCCTGCGACTCACCGATAAAGGCCCGGGAGCGTGTTTCGAAGTCGTCTTAAATCGGTATCTTGCGGCCTAAGCAGAGCCCTGATAGCCTTAACTTATGAAATATATCTTGGCTGTTCTTTTTTTGGTTTCTTCGGCGAAAGTTTTTGCAGCAGATCTCTGCGATTACGAAAAGCAATTCGATAGCCTTCCAGAAATCAGCGAAGAGACCTTCAAGGCCTTTTTGTACTCAGGTCAAAACGTTGATCAAATTCTGATCTCGAAGAAAAAACGCCACATTTATCTTTTTAGCGGCAAAAATGTCGTCAAGTCTTTCGTCACCGCCTTCGGGGATCCGAATGGACCGAAGCATTTTGATGGCGATATGAAAACACCTGAGGGAGTTTACTATATTGACAGTAAAAATCCGCGCAGTGCTTTTCATTTGAGCCTGCATATTTCTTATCCCAATGCCGCAGATATTGCTTATGCTAAAAAGTTCGGAAAATCTCCGGGTGGAGATATCATGATTCATGGCTTTCCGAAGGATCCCTTTGCACGCGGTTTTGTCGAGCAAGCTCATCCCCTCGATTGGACTCGCGGATGCGTCGCAGTGACGGATCCGGAGATCGAGCAGATTTATGCCATCGTGCCCAAGCAGACACCAGTGACAATTTGCCCCCTTTAAAAAATCCACGAGACACAAGGTAGCAGTTTGCCGCAGAAAACCACCCACAAAGTATGATTTAGCTTTCTTGGGTGAATGACTTCCGATAGAAGATCCTTTCCCAATACTTTGGAGGGTCTTCAAAATGGCTTGCTTGCGCCTTTTTGGTTTTGCAATTCTTTGTGTTTTCACTCTTTCCCTGGCCGCCTGTTCCAGCAACAGCTCCGGCGATGGCGGCGGCGGACAGCGCAAGCTGAGCCCCACAGAAAGATGGCCTGAAACGGGCAGCTATCGTTACGATTTCAGTGAGAGCGTGAATGGGTCGAGCTGTCGCGCCAGTGATTTCTTCGGCAGAAAATCAGACTACTGCCTAGCCCTCACCGATCGAGAAAAAAATCGCGACTGTGCCTTGAACGCACGTCGCGTGACCTATTCCAGAAACTGCGGCGATGACTTTGAAGAAACCAATATCCGTGGTCAAGACTGGTTCGGCTGGGACAACCGCTTGGACACTTCGTGCTCGACTCCGCACTCGTTTGATAATTTTGAAACTCTTTCTTCGTACTGCGGCTTTTTAAAAGACGAAGCAATCCATAAAAACTGCCATTGGGATGATCGCAAGCAGGCGTTTACGCAAAATCGCTGTATCGGCGCGTTCTCACCGGAGCCGCCATTCCAAGGCGCAACACCAACCCCGTCACCGACGCCGGATCTAAACCCCACTCCAGCACCTTCACCGACTCCGACACCAGATACGCGCCCCCAAGTCGCACGCGACCTCGAAGCGGCCGGCATTAAGATTGATATCGATTACAACAGCCGCATTCCCGTTATGCCAGGTGAACCAAGCTTTGATATGAAACTTAGCAAGTTCTGGATCACCCTTGAAAATGTGAAGGGTACTTTGATTGCGCGCAAAGCTGTTTTGAACAGCCTGATTTTGACGTCCTATACGTCCTATCATAATCAAGGTCAGTACTTGGCGATCGATGTTGCTCTCAATGAAAACGAAGTGCTTTCTTATCTTAATCTGCTGGATCGCCGTTTGAATCTGCAACAGAAACTCGGAATTCCCTTGGAGCTCGGAGTCGAAGTTTACGGTTTTGAAAAAGGCGATAAAATGGCTGAGCTGAAAAAGACACTTCAAGTTTTTGAAGATGCTTCTTCCAGTCTGTTCAAAATTCGCAGTACGATCAAAACATTGTCGGTGGATAGTTTCTTTCACTACTCATTCTTTGATAGCGAGCTGTCTTTAAAGCGCGAGCAAATCGCCTTGGACCTACAAAAGGGCATCAAACTTTTGACGCCGCTCACGGACTTCTATGACTTCGCTCAAGTTCAGGGCATTAAAATCGAAGCCGTAACGTCAATGGACTTAGAAATCGACGGAGCAGCCATTGCGGGACTCACGAAGAAACTCATGTCCGCTAAAAAAGCGATGACCGAGCTTGTATCCCTCGGAAAATTCAAAGAAGTTTCTCTGAGCACTATGCGCACTGAAACCAATTATTACGAAGCGACTCAAGTTTTGACGCCGGCATCAGCCGGACCTGCACTCGATGCCTTGCCAGATCAACTGGAAGCTCTTGCAGATTGCTTTAGCCTTGCGGACCTGATCCATGCCGATTTTGATACTCGCGGATATCGCCTTGAGAGTGATCTCGTCAAAGCTGCGAAACGATTCCAAAAGTATTTCTCCAGTATCAAAGGCAAAGGTGCTTTGATTACGTCGGTCACTTACAGTGATCGTAGCGATTACTCTTACAAGCGCCTGACGATCGGCACTCAAGACAGTGACGACAGCTTCGAAAAAGTTCTTAAGGGAATAAAATAGATTGAAATCAAAGGCCCGCTCATCGCGGGCTTTTTTATTTTAAAAAATGAGAAATTGGCTCAAGCCCCTTAAACGATCAGTTTGAAAATCATCAAGGTCGACGTCAGCGCCAGGAGCAAAATCCCGACAAAAAAGAAAATATCTGCGAAGTTCTCGAAATGACTTTCGCGATCGATTCTGATGCTCAAATATGAAAAGATCGTTGCGAGCATAAAAACCACAACGGCAATCCCCGCCATTTCATCAAGCAAAGTGGCCTCACTTTTACCTGTTGTATGTGCAAAGGAAAAAATCAGAAAGCAGATCCCCAGCAAATTTGCCGAGGTCGGTAGAATGTGATTCGAAAGCCCATTATTTGACGGTTTTAGTTTCATACTCCGCAGCATAGCGCGGCGAAAGCGGCCTCGCAAACATTCATCTCAGCATGGCTCTTGACTCGATTCCGCCCCCGCAATAGCTTGTGTCGTTATTCTACAAAAAATTAGCACGCCGCATCTCAAAACTGTCGGCACATCCCAGGAGGAATCATGGCTGAATATATCAATCCCGATTACGTACCAGAACCAGAAAAGATGAATGTTAAAAAAGGTCTCGAAGGAGCCGTGATCGACACATCTTCGGTTTCTAAAGTAAACCCGGATACGAACTCCTTGATCTACCGCGGTTATCCAGTTCAAGACTTGGCTGAAAACTGCTCTTTCGAAGAAGTTGCTTACTTGATGTACAACGGTGAGTTGCCGAATGCGGGTCAGCTTGCAGACTTCACTAAAAAAGAATGCGGCTACCGTGAGATCTCTAAAACTCTTTTGAATGTGATCAAATCTTTGCCACCAAAGTGCCACCCAATGGACTCTATCCGCACGGCGGTTTCTTTCCAAGGTTGTGAAGACACTCGTATCTGGGATTCTTCTCCTGCGACGGACATGGATAAAGCCATCCAATTGTTGGCTAAAATTCCGACAATGGTTGCAGCGGACTACCGCTTCAAAAAAGGTTTGGATTTCATTCCACCTAAAGCGGATCTTTCTATCGCTGAAAACTTCTTCCATATGTGTTTCGGCAAAGTTCCACAAAAAGAAATCGTGAAGGCTTTCGACGTTTCTTTGATCCTTTATGCTGAACACAGCTTCAATGCTTCGACATTCACAGCACGTGTTGTGACTTCCACTCAATCCGACCTTTACTCTGCAACTGTTGCAGGTATCGGCGCATTGAAAGGTCCTTTGCACGGCGGTGCGAATGAGCAAGTCATGCACATGATGATCGAGATCGCGGATCCTGCTAAGGCAGAACAATGGATGATCGATGCTCTCGCTCAAAAGAAAAAAGTCATGGGCTTCGGTCACCGCGTTTACAAATCTGGTGACTCTCGCGTTCCAACAATGAAGAAGTACGCACAAGTTATGGCTGACGTCACTGGTGAACAAAAGTGGATGAAGATGTACAACGCACTTGAAAAAGTGATGGTTGAGAAAAAGAAAATCTATCCAAACCTCGATTTCCCAGCGGGTCCTGCATACTACATGATGGGCTTTGAAATCGACTTCTTCACTCCGATCTTTGTGATGGCTCGTACGACAGGCTGGTCAGCACACATCATGGAGCAAGCGGCGAACAACCGTATTATTCGTCCATTGAGCGAATACATCGGTCATGCTCAACGCAAAGTAACCCCAATCAGCGAGAGAAAATAGTCTCTCGCCTTGCGAGAAGGAGTTATTATAATGAAGAAATTTTTGATGTTTGTTTTATTAACAACAACGGCCATTTCCTGCACTAATAGCTCCTCCTCTGAAGCGCCCCCTGCCGGTAAAGACGGCGAAAAACAAGTTGATGAAAAAGCACTGAACTTTGGTGACACAAATGCTGGCACCATTGATATCGACGAACCAGGTAAGGATCTTGTTCTTGCCGTGGGTTTCCCGCTCGATCCCAAACTGCTCGGCCAAATTCGCGTGACTGAACAAAAAACAGACGCCGAAAAAGCCATCGAGCAGATGCAAAAGCCCATTGATCCAAAAGTCCAAGACATGATCAAAAAGCTCTGTTTCTTGAAGGACACGCCTCACCGCTGGGTGATTCGCCGTCAAAATCAAGATACGAATTTTGCGAGCGGCCAGATCGTCGACTTTGCTGACAAATCAACGATGTACCTGGTGATCGAAACGCGTGCAAAACCGCTTTGCGAAAAGTTGTACTACAGCTTTAAATCAGAGCTCTTGAATGCTTCCCGCAAGCCGGACCCAGTGGTGCCAACACCAACTCCGGTTCCTGCAGTTCCCCCGGGTTCTGACAGCGTAGTTATTGTCGACCCTTACAATCAGGCCAATTTCAATATCGAGTACGACAAAGGCGAGGGACGTAATTTTACGTACAAAGTTTCAATGCTCGTGAATGGAACTGCTTTCGGCCAAGGTATTCCGGTTGAAAAGATTTTCATGAATATCTACGACACCGTTTCTATGAAGTACGTTTCTGAGTGGATGCCGATCGTGGATCAACCAGCGGCTTTGCTGCCGGCTCAATTCCGCATGCAATTCACTTTGGATAAATTCTCGGCACCGGTTTATTTTATCGACCGTCAAAAAGAAATGGTTCTGACTTTCGCAGTGAATGCTCCGGACTCTTCTGTTCTCCCGATTCGTTCGCTGGATCTCGGCAAATATTGCGGAATTCCGCAAATTCGTCCAGGCATCGTCGATCGTAAGACCGGTGCTACAGGTTGCCCGTAATTTTCAGAGAGAAATAATTTAAAATTTCTAAAAAAGGATCTCTTCGGAGGTCCTTTTTTTTTGACTCACCTGCGTCCTTTCGATTCAATAACGGGTTGAATGTAAAGGAACAATGATGAATAAAACAGCACTGGCATTGACAGCACTTGTATTCACGATCTCGTGTGCTCACAAAGACCCTTCGTCTTCGGTAGCTCCAGCAGACTCAGCTGCGAATCCAGCTCCGGCGACGACACCGGCAGCAAAGCCTGTTAAAGCGGCTGAACCTAAGAAAGCTGATGATTCTCTTCATCCACGCGGAATTGATTTCGGCGCAACCATTAAGGCCGTGGCCTTCGGCTCTTCAGCGAATCAAGATTTGCCACAGCCGATCTGGAAAACTATTGCTGAGGACAAACCAGATTTATTCGTCTTCATGGGCGATAATGTGAGCCTGACGAAGCCTGAGCAGAAATCCGTCGTGGCACAGTACCGGAAGCTGGATAATATTCCTGAGTACCGTGCGTTCCGTGAAAGCGTGCCGTTCCTGGCAACGTGGGACAGCGAAGACTTCGGCGATCAAAAAGAGTTCATGAAGTATTGGAGCTATGTTGGCAACTCGATCGCGTTTGGCCAAAAAGGCATCTATCACGCAAAAATCATCGGACCAAAAAAGAAACAAGTTCAGATCATCATGCTCGACACACGCACCTTCCGCAGCAAGCCTGAGGATGCGAATGCAACCCTGCTCGGAGATGCGCAATGGACCTGGCTTGAAGAGCAACTCAAGCGTCCCGCACAAGTGCGGATGATCGTGAGCAGCATTCCTTTGATCGCAACCGAACACGGAACTAGCAAATGGGGCCTTTATCCGAAAGAGCGTCAGCGCTTTTTTGATCTGCTGAAAAAAACCGGCGCTCGTAACGTGGTTGTTTTCAGTGGCGATCGTCATCAATCATCGATTGCAAAAACCGGCGTGAAAGACTGGGGTATATTGTTTGATATTACCGCAAGCCCGATCAACGAACCGGCTTCTGCTGCTGAAGAAGACGCTTCCTTTGAAGGCAAAGCCTACGCGGGTGAGAGCTTCGGCTTTGCTCAAATCGACTGGCACGATAAAAAGATGAGCCTACAGATCCGCGACGCGGCCAATAAGGTTATCAATTCTGTATCTTTTAAAATTAAGTAAATTCAATAGTTTATAATTTATTTTAGAATCATTCTAAAATTGGGCTTGATCCAAGATGACTTTAGAACTATTCTAAATCCCGAATTCACGAACTGGGGGATTCATCATAATGGGACACAAAATGTCTTTAAGCACAGAAGAGATTCAGGCCAAGCTCCTTGCGGCTGGCGTGCAGCCGACGCTGCAAAGAATCGCTATCTGTAAATACGTTTTGTGCGAAGCGGACCACCCGACGGCTGAACAAGTTAAAGAGTGGGCCGAAAAGAACCTTGAGAAAATCAGTCAAGCAACGGTGTACAACACACTGAACACTTTGGTGGATGCGGGACTGTTGCGCGTTTTCAAGTTCCCTCATTCAGAGAAGGTCATCTACGACAACAACGTGCATGATCACTATCATTTCCTTGATGAAAACTCGGGGCATCTTTACGATATCGAACCAAAGGATGTCTCTGTTGAGATGGAAGTCCCAGCGAAGTTCATCGTGAATTCTATGGAAATCGTTCTTAAAGGCCAATTAAAGGCCAACTAAATACTAAGGAGTATGACATGTTAGGTATCGGCGAAAAATTCCCAGAGTTTAAATTGCAAGCCTGTGTTTCTCGTGAAAAAGGTAAAGAGTTCGCAGAAATCAGCAACGCAAATTTCAAAGGCTCTTGGGCTGTTATGTTCTTCTGGCCTCTCGATTTCACTTTCGTATGCCCTACTGAAATCGCTGAGTTCAACAAAGCTCACAAAGATTTCAATGCTCGTGAAGCGAAATTGTTTGGCTTGAGCGCGGACTCTCACTTCACACACTTGGCTTGGCGTGAAAACCATGCTGATTTGAAAGACCTTCAATTCCCAATGATCGCAGACTACAACAAGTCTTTGACTCACACTTTGGGTATTGCTTCTAAAGAAAACGGCGCTCCTTTGCGTGCAACTTACATCGTGGACCCAGAAGGTATCATCCGTTGGGTTTCTGTGAACGACTTGTCTGTAGGTCGTAACGTAAAAGAAGTAGTACGTACTTTGGATGCTTTGCAAACAGACGAACTTTGCCCATGCAACTGGGAAAAAGGCCAAAAAACTCTCGGCTAATCCCGAGAAGGTACCAGGTCGCTTTTCAGAATTGACTTCCGAAAAGCGGATCTGGTCCGCATAAGTTTCAACGAAAACCGAATAGGCTCTGGTGACTTTTCTTTGAAAAGCCTCAGGGCCATTTTTTTAAAGGTGTCAATTCTGAAAAGCGACCTGGTACCTTTTAAGGAGTTATGTAATGAATAACATCAATGAAAAAGTGGATGCGTTTCTTGAGAGCAACTACCCGAATGCAACAACCACGATCTATCGTGACCTTTCTTTGAACTTTAAAAAAGTATTGGAAGATTCCCCTCTGGAGCCGCAAGAACGTTTTATGAACTTGCTTTCAATCGCGGTCGCACTTGAGAACAAAGAGATGGTGGCACTTGCTAAGTCTGTATTGACTGAACTTGGCACGGCTACTGAAGTGATCCAAGAAGCGGCGGAAATCGCCGGCATCATGGGCATGAATAACGTCTACTACAAATTCAAATCATTCTTGCCACCGGAAGTTGCGGCGGCTG